>JAZUPU010000076.1:0-9647 GCA_045605325.1 Elusimicrobiaceae bacterium | reverse complement strand
TCAATAATTTTGGTTACAACACCGGCTCCTACCGTATGACCACCTTCACGAATTGCAAATCTTACACCTTCTTCCATTGCAATCGGGGTAATCAAAGTTACTTCGATTTCGGCATTGTCGCCCGGCATAATCATGTCACCTTTGAATTGTAATTCACCGGTTACATCGGTAGTTCTGAAATAGAACTGCGGTTTATAACCCGGTGTTAATGGTGTATGGCGACCGCCTTCATCTTTCTTCAAGATATAAACTTGGCCTGTGAATTTCTTATGCGGGGTGATGGTTTTAGGCGCTGCAAGTACTTGTCCGCGTTCAACTTGATTCTTATCAATACCGCGGAGCAAAATACCAACGTTATCGCCTGCTAAACCTTCATCTAATAATTTGCGGAACATTTCAATACCGGTTGCTACGGTATTTAATGTGTCTCTAAAACCAATGATTTCTAATGGATCACCGACTTTTACCTTACCTCTTTCAATTCTACCGGTTGCTACTGTTCCGCGACCTGTGATGGAGAATACGTCTTCTACTGCCATCAAGAAAGGTTTATCGGTTTCGCGTTTCGGTTCAGGGATCCAGGTATCTAATGCATTAAGCAATTTTTTAATGGAAGGTATACCAAGTTCAGATGTATCGCCTTCAATTGCTTTTAATGCACTACCGCGGATGATCGGGGTATCTTTATCAAAGCCATATTTAACGAGTAAATCGCGGACTTCTTCTTCTACTAAGTCCAACATGTCTTTATCTTCTACTAAATCTACTTTGTTTAAGAATACGACTAACTTCGGTACGTTAACTTGTTTTGCTAACAATACGTGTTCTTTGGTTTGTGGCATTGCACCGTCTACTGCTGATACTACCAAGATTGCACCGTCCATTTGCGCTGCACCGGTAATCATGTTTTTGATGTAATCAGCGTGGCCCGGACAGTCAATGTGGGCATAGTGCCTGTTGTCTGATTCGTATTCAACGTGTGATACGGCTACTGTTACGATTTTGCTTGCGTCGCGTACTACACCGCCTTTCGCAATATCGCTGTATGCCATTTCTTTACTCTTACCTTCGCTTGCTAAAACCTTCGTCATAGCTGCGGTTAAGGTCGTCTTACCGTGGTCAACGTGACCGATTGTACCAACGTTAACGTGTGGTTTGCTTCTTGAGAATTTCTCCTTTGCCATTTTTAATATCTCCTGTGTTTTTTTGTTTTTTAAAAAGTAAAAGCTGGGAATGGGATTTGAACCCACGACCTTCTCCTTACCATGGAGATGCTCTACCAACTGAGCTATCCCAGCAAAATCAACCCAACGTTTCCGCCAAAGCGGGCGAAGGGAATCGAACCCTCGTCATCAGTTTGGAAAACTGAGGTTCTACCATTGAACTACGCCCGCAAGGCGTACAAAAGGGTTTGTTTTAAAGAGCATTAGGCGCGAGGGAGAATCGAACTCCCGAATAGCAGTTTTGCAGACTGCCGCCTTACCACTTGGCCATCGCGCCAAACTTACTTTATAAAATTATACGAAAATTAAAGTCAACTTGCAAATGTTTTTTATTTTTCAGTCGGGAAAATTAATTTTAGAAAATTGTGTAAGCATATCTTTTAAAAATTATGTATACTTTTTGTAGATACATAAGGTATCAGATTATTTGACGGGGAGGCAACAAACCTCACGCTAGGCGGGATTCCCGCAAGGCACATTCCATACCGCAAATAATCGTTGCTTATGTGCATGTTTTTGCATGCACCGGCGGCGATTGTTTACACGGGTTAATGGAATGGCCTAGGTAAATACGCCGCATTTTTATTGCTTACTTTTGTCCTTGCTTCTTCCCGTATATAAAGAGGTGCATGTATGTTAAATGTAATAAAAAAATTACATCAAAAATTATATAAAAAAGGGTTCACTTTGTTGGAACTTTTAGTTGTTGTTCTTATTATTGGTATTTTGGCAGCAATTGCTTTACCGCGATATCAACGAGCCAAAGAAAAAGCAATTATGACCGAAGGTATGCAAATTGCAAAACAAATTGCGGAAGCAAATCAAAGATATTATCTTATTCACGGAGAATATTCCAACGATATAAACAATTTAGATATTGAATTTACAGGAGAACAAATAATTATTACTGTTAAAAGAATTGTAACAAATAATTTTACATTGTCTACAAGGGGAAGTTCTTCAGATGAAATATCTGTAGCACAAAGAAATCCTGCCGGAAAAAAATATTATATTAGAATCACTAATAATAATCCAAATAAGTTTAGCTGTTATGCAGGATATTCTGATTCTACACAAATTCAAAAAGAATTATGTAACAAATTAAACAGAGATGGACATTTGTAAAATAAAACCACACCGTGTGCGCCAACCTAGCAAGTATTTTTAAGAAAATTTTGATTTTTACTGCAAACAAAATAAAATAAAGCAAGGCACGAGCAACAAAACCTGTCAAGTATTTTTAAAGAAATTTCAATTTTTACTTTGACGACGAATACCCAGAAGTATAGGAGCGAAGCGATTTTCGGTATTCTAGGAGAAGAAAAATTGAAATTTATTAAAAAGACGCAGGCAGCAAAGAAATAAAAGAGAAACAAAATTCCTATTTTATTGTAAAATCTTTTCTAAAATATGTTATAATATTTGTGAGGGTAACCTCAATCTCTCTTTGAGATATACATTAATAATAAGGAAGTAATTAGTAATGGCAAACGGAAAAGTAAAATGGTTTAACGACCAAAAGGGTTATGGTTTCATTACCCCGGATGATGGATCAAAAGATCTTTTTGTTCACTATCAAGAAATTCAAGGTGACGGTTTCAAAACCTTAGCAGAAGGTCAAGAAGTTACCTTTGATATCGTTGAATCAGAAAAAGGCCCAAAAGCCGTAAAAGTCTCAAAGAAATAATTGTTTTTTGAGTTCTAACCTGCGTCTATTACTAGCCGCAGGTTTTTTTATTCTTAATATATTTTGATCAAAATTGTTTTCCTTATATTTTCGCCCCACACTTTTGCAAAGCAAAAGTGGGAGGGAATTAAAGGAAAATTCTATAAAATAACAAATTTTATATAATAAAAAAATGAAGAAATTATTTAATAAAATCAAAAAAAGCAAAGAGGCATCTTTTTCCTTAATTTTAACTATCGCATTGCCTTTGATTATTACAAATTCGTCTCAAAGTTTAATGCAATTTACAGATAGGATGTTCCTTTCTTGGTACTCGCCCGAGGCATTAGCCGCTTGTGTTCCGGCGGGGCTTTTATCATTTACAATAATTTCTTTTTTTATGGGTTCCTGCGGTTATACGGCGGTATTTGTTGCAAATTATTTCGGTCAAAAAAAATATGCGCGCTTAAGTGTTGCTTTGTGGCAGGGTGTTTTGCTCGGCGTAATTTCTTGGCTTTTGATAATTGCCTTAACACCGCTTGGCAGGTTTTTTATAAGTACAACAAACCACGCACCGGAAATCAAAACACTTGAACTTACTTATTTTACAATTCTTGCCCTTTTCGGCGGGCTTGCTGTTATCAACAATGCGCTTGCAAGTTTTTTTACCGGTCAAGGAAGAACGGCAATTACAATGATTGCAAATATCGGCGGAAATATTATAAATATTTTTTTATCTTATGTAATGATTTTCGGCAAGCTCGGCTTCCCTGAAATGGGTATGGCAGGCGCTGCATATTCAACGGTAATCAGCAGTTTTTGCGTTACATTATTTTTCCTTTATTTACTGTTTCGCCCGATAAATAAAAAGTTCCGCCTCGGTAAACTTTTTGGGTTTAATAAGCCCGCACTTATCCGTCTTTTACGCTTTGGTGTGCCAAACGGTTTTGGTATGTTTATGGACGTAATTTCTTTTACAATTTTTGTTTTGTTTGTCGGCAATATTGACAGTATTTCACTAGCTGCCAGCAATATTATTATGACGCTTCAAACGCTTGAATTTTTACCTTTAATGGGGTTGACTATCGCCGGGCAAATTCTAGTTGCGCAATACCGCGGTGCAGGTAAAACAGAGGTCGGCATAAAAGCACTTTACAATGTTTTTAAACTTACATTAATTTATGAAGCGGCATTATTCTTCTGCTTTTTTACTTTTCCGGAAACTATACTCGGTGCATTTATCGGAACACAAACGGCGCAAACGCAAGCTATTTATGCAAGCGCAATAGTGCTGCTGCCTTTCCTATTTATTTTTACTTTAGGGGACACGGTTTATTTAACTTTCGGTGACGGTCTGCGCGGTGCAGGGGATACAAAATTCCAAATGAAACTGATGATAGTTTGCGCCTCATTTTTAATGCTCGGAAGTTATTTTATTGTGCAAGTTTTCAGCGGCGGAATAGTTGCTTTATGGACTTGGATGTGCATTTACGGCGTCGGTACAGGAATATGGATGATGTTCCGTTTTCTTGGCGGAAAATGGCGTGAAATTGATATAACGAAGTAAAGTTTTACTTCTTAAAAACTAATCTTTTGTTTAAATTATAAGATAAGAGTGCGCCGGGTATGAGCAATATAAAACCAGAAAGATAGCGGTTTTCCACACCGCAAGCGGCAAAAATTTTAAGCCCGGTTACTTGGAAAATATAAATTGTTCCGTACACTAAACAAAAACGCCAAAACAATTTTTTTGAACGGTCCCCGAACACCATACCGCCGATAGTATTAAAATTAAAAATTATACACAAAATTTCCGCAAATAATGGGGCTGTAAAATCCCCGCAACCGATAAAAATAAAAAATGCAAAAGTAATATATCCAAAAGCGGTATTTATAACACCGCTGACTAAAAAACGGGCAAAATACTTGCTAATACCGATATTTTCCGCCACCCTATCTACAACAGACATTCCAAAACGGTAAAGTTCTTTTACAGGCGCAAAAATTTTTTTAAAACAATCTTTCATTATATATATTTTACTATTTTTGAAAATAAATATCCCCCCCTACACAAAAAAATCCCCGCGCAATTAAGCAACGGGGAATATATTTTTTGACATTTAAAAACATAATATTATTTACCGATTAGTATATATCTTAACATTAAAATAGTTTCATTTTTTGGGGAAAGTTTTAATATTGTTTTACAATCGCAAATAGCTTTGTCAGGTTGTTGTGTACGTATATAAAAATAAAACCTACTGATATAATTATTAACATTATTTTTATCTTTATTTATTGCTTTTGTATACAACTTTTCTGCTTCTGATTTTAAGCCAATTTCTTCACACAACTCCTTTGCATCACGATAAGGATAAAAGACAGGTAATGCCTTCTTAAAATCTTCAACAGCTTTCTTATATTGTTTTTTTAAATCGTATAATTTAGCTCTTTCAATATAAAATTCTTTTGCATCGGAATAATCTTTGATAATTTCTGTATACTCTTCAATTCTTTCTTCAATATTATCTATTATTTTCATACTGACCTCATTAAATTTTTACACATAAAAAACGGCTCTTATAAGAGCCAGAAACATAACCCGTATAACAGCCGTGGTTTACCAATAAAAGTAAACACTCGGCATAAGATATATGCGCATACATCTTATGCCTTAACGGTCTGTTTCCGGTTGTTTCTGTGCTTTTTCAGCTTGCCGTAAAACGGCACCGAAAAACAGGCAAATTGTATAAGGGCTTTTAACCCTGTACTGATAATAACTCCTTGTTAGTAGTATAGCATTTTTTGATTTAAAAGTTTTTATATAAAATCCCCGCGCAATTAAGCAACGGGGAATTTTTGATTATAGTTTTTAATTCAAACTAAATTTATTTTTTTGTTACAAGTTCTTTTACCGCACCTACCGCACCTAAAATGCCGGTTGCTTCATAGGGCATATAAACTAACTTATTATCTTTACCTTCAACCATTTTTTGTAATGCTTCAATGTATTTCATTGAAATTACATAATTGGCAGGGTTTGAATATTGGGAAACCGCTTCTGCGACGATTTTAACCGCCTGCTTTTCAGCTTCTGCGACGCGGATTTTTGCTTCCGCAAAACCTTCAGCTTCCAAGATGCGGGCGCGTTTTTCACCTTCCGCTTTATTGATTTGGGCTTCCTTTTCACCTTCTGCGCGCAAGATTTTTGAGCGTTTTTCACCTTCTGATTCCAAGATGATAGCGCGTCTTTCTTGTTCGGCTTTCTTTTCTTTTTCCATTGCTTCGCGGATTGATGGCGGCGGTGTAATATCTTGAAGTTCAACGCGGTTTACTTTAACACCCCATTTATTTGATGCCTCGTCTAAAATAGTGCGAAGTTTTGTATTAATCGTTTCGCGTGAAGTTAAAGTTTGGTCTAATGTTAATTCACCGATAACGTTTCTTAAAGTTGTTTGTGTTAATTTTTCAATAGCCGTCGGTAAAGAGGCAACTTCATAAGTAGCCCTTAAAGGATCGGTGATTTGGAAATAAATCAAAGCATTGATTTTGATATTAACGTTATCGCGGGTAATAACGTCTTGGCTTGGGAAGTCATATACAGTTTCGCGCAAGTCAATTCTGTTAACCATATCAATATAAGAAACATTTTTTCCATACATTTCGCGGTTAAATTTCCATTCGATATAACGCGGTTTATCAATAATAGGAACAATAAAATGAAGACCTGAAGTCAGTGTTTCATGATATTTACCTAAACGTTCAATAATCATAACCTGTGCTTGCTGAATCTGTGTCGCGGAAGCCATCAAGAAAATAATAAGGAATACTGCAAACGCAATTACTGCAAATATAAGACTTGTCATAAACTACTCCTCCTGTTTAATTATTAAAGTAGCACCCTCAATTTTTACTACTTTAACTTGTTTACCTTCAATAAGCGGGGCGGCACTTTCTGCCTCCCACACATCACCGTCAATTTTTATTTTGGCGTGTTTTTTATCCTCTGAAAGAGCATAAAAATCGTGTTTTGTACCGACTAAGGCATCTATATTGCTTTTATATTCTTGCTTTCTTGTTAGATGTTTTAACACAAAGGGACGTAAAGTAAAAAATAAAGCAAGCAATACGACGCATAGGGTTATCAGTTGTACAATGGTGTTAAAACCCAAGTAAGCCATAACTCCTGCCGAGAGAAACCCTAGACCGATACAACTGAGGGAAAAATCCATAGTAAACATTTCTCCGATAAGCAATAAGAAACCTACAATTGTCCAAACTACGTAAGACATACGACCTCCTTTTAAATTTAAATATATTTTACCATAAAAGGAAATAAAATTGTAAAATTTAATTATGGATATATTTGCTAAATACCCAAATTTTAAAAGCGGTTTTGCCGTAATGGCAGGTTTGGCCAATGCAGGTAAATCAACTTTACTGAACAAATTTGCCGGGGTGGACCTTTCACCCGTTACACATAAACCGCAGACCACACGCCAAAATATTTTGGCTATTTGCGAGGGTGATAATTATCAAATTGTGTTTGTTGATACCCCCGGTTTTTTACACGCAGAGTATAAATTACAAGAAATAATGTTAAACTCTTTAAACCAAGCAATTACGCAAGATGCGGACCTTGTAATTTTTGTATATGATGCAACACAACCTTTAGCCAAACACGCACCTTTAATAATTAAACTTAAAGAACTTAACTGTCCTTTATTTCTCGTCATAAATAAAATTGATTTGGTGGAAGATAAGGATACTTTAAACAAAATAGCAAACACACTTTTAAAAGAACTCCAGATAAGCAAAATATTTTTAGTTAGCGCAAAACAAAATAAAGGCGTGCAAGAACTTGAAAGAGAAGTTGTAAACTATATTCCTTTCAATCCGCCGTATTTCCCCAAAGGGCAACTTACAGACCGTTGGGAAAGGTTTTATATCGCCGAATTTATACGCGAGCAAATATTTTTGCAGTATAACCAGGAGATACCTTATTCCACAACTGTGGAAATTGAAAAATTTACCGAAGACCTCGGCGATAAAAATTATATCCGCGCTATAATTCACGTAGAGCGCGAAGGTCAAAAACCAATAATTATCGGCAAAGGCGGTGCGGCTATTGCAAAACTTCGTATGGCAGCGCAAGAAAGAATTTGTGCCTTTTTAGGTAAAAAATACCGTCTGGAACTGCAAGTTCAGGTAAGTTCAAATTGGCGCAGCGATGACAAATATTTAAGGCGTTTCGGTTTCATTGAATGACGCACGAAAAATTAAACCTTTTATTTAAAGATTATTTTTCTTTATATAATCCCCCCCTTTCAAAGGGGGTGGCTTTGCTTGAAATATTACTTAACCCCACATTAAAAAAAGGGGAACTTGATTTAGTTTTTAATTTACTTTGCGGTGAAATAGCACCGTATTTACAAGATATATCATCTACCGAAGAAAAAGCAGAAGTTTTCCGTTTAGTTTTATTTGATAAACTAAAATTTAAAATAAACGGTTTAAATGAGGAAAAACAACTTTCTTTAAAGCAAGTTATTCGTGCAAGAAATACAACCCCGATGTTTATGGGGGTTTTATATTTACTTTTAGCGCATAATTTTAATACACCTGCTTTTTTGGGTTTAAGCGGCGGCAAAATTTTTATATGTTTTGAAAAGGAATATAATTTCCCAAATGTTTATATAGAAATTAATAATAACGGTACTTTTACTACTGAAAGTGAGCAATATGCACGCGGAATAAATTTAACTTTACAAAAATTAAACAATAAACAAATTATCAAATATTTACTTTCAAATTTAATTTATTTATACACCAAACAAAACACCGCCGGTAAAAAACAATTTATTCAAAACCTGCTTGAAAATTGTTTATAAGTTTCATCTTATGTTGAAATTATTAATAAAATGCTACAATTATTAAAAGAGGTATTTTTAAAAAAATATAATAAATTGCGAATATAGAACGCGGTTTATAAAAAATTAATTAAGCTGTTTTTGGAACCTTGCAAAACAAGGTGCGCTGCCAAGAGGCGGCACAATACGAGTCTAAAAACAGTCGTTACAGGCACAAAATCAACGGAGTTATAAACCGTAGGTTTTGTGCCGAGTGTTTACCGTTTTTAACGATAAACCACGGCTGTTATATTTGGGTTACTCGTATTGGCTCAAACATTACGGCCGTTTTTGTTTGGCTGAATTTAGTAGTACCTTTTATTTTCGCCACCCACTTTAAAAAAGTGTGGGAGGGAATTAGAGAAAATGCTTAAAAATTAAAGGAGAAATTATGAAAAATAAAATAAATGATGTAAAAAATCTCAAGTTAGGTTTTACCTTGCTTGAACTGCTTGTAGTTGTTTTAATTATCGGCATACTTGCCGCTATTGCTTTGCCGCAATATAAATTGGCGGTGGAAAAATCACGTATGACAGAAGCTGTTATGTTAATACGTAAGATCGCAGAGATGCATCAAATGTATTACATGGTTCATGGGCAATATCTTTCATCTTATGATATTGATAAACTTGATATAACAATTCCGGGCAGTACAAATAATGAAAGCCGTTTAGTAACCAAATATTTTGTTTACGCACCCAATGCTTGTAATGATAAAACTTGTGTAGGATCTTGGCTAGCTTATGTAAAACGCTTAATAAACGAAAATGATACTGTTTCAGGACCTTTTGCCTATCAAATGTATATTAATAGATCAGAAGTCGGAGGCCAAGCGGTCTTAGGAAGACA
>JAZUPU010000075.1:0-11398 GCA_045605325.1 Elusimicrobiaceae bacterium | reverse complement strand
CATAACGATAATCTATTTTCTTTTCTCTATAAAAAGCATGGAGCATATATGTCCAAGCAATTATCATCAAAACGATAAAAGTTTCTGTTTTAAATTTTATCAAAGGATTATTATAAATCTGGATAGCCGACAAGGCCGCTTCTCTTGATTTACTCAACAAGACCCATTTAATAGAGAATATCTTTCGTTTCTTTTTAATATTCATACTCTTATTTTACCAGATATTAGGCGGGGTAATAAAGTATCCCGTAATTCTGTTAATGTTTGTATTTGTTTAATATTGTTTAAAATTTTAGAAAAATAATTGTCTAAAACTTCGTTAAATTTTTTAAAAACAGTTTGACAATACACTATTTGTAGATAATTTATGGCTTTACCTGCATGCTTAATAGTAGTTTCTGCTCCTGCATACTTATCTAACATTTGTAAAAAATAATCTGATTTTAAAAAACACAATATATATATTTTGGATAAATCAGGATTATTTACAATAATTTTCCTAATTCCACTAGAGAAACCACCTTTTGCTCCTAAAAATACTCGTCCTAATGTCGCATCAAAACTAACCAAAATATCCTCTTCAGAAAAAACTTTCCCTTTTAATAGCTCGATGGAAACAAAAGTTTTAGATTTATTACCATATGGTACAATATCTTGGACTCTATAAAAGGGTAAGGAACTTCCTATAACACATTCTGTTGTGTAATTCTTAGCACCTGGTTCTATTCCTTTCTCAAACTCCAAAAAATCAGTCAAACTTTTTACTTCCCAGCCGGTGGGGATGGGGCCAAGAGAGGAATCTACAAAAGACGACGGGAAAAGGTTATAAAGTTCTTCTGTTAAGTGATAATTTTTTATAATATCTTCCTTTTTTTCGCCTTTTTGTTTGGCTTTAACAATATCAAAATCTACAAACCAACTTTTAAATATTGCTTTTGCCATTTCTTCCAAAGTTTTATTTTGTTTTTGCAAAAGTTCAATTTTATCATCAAACGCCCCTAAAATTTCCGCAATCCTCTTTTGTTCTTCTAGTAGGGGTAAAAAAATGTCTATATTTTGAATACCATAAATAGGGAGTTTAGCTTGGACCGCTCCAACAGTATTCTTGGCAATTTCAGCTTGTCCAACCGGAGAAAGTAAATAGTAATATAAAAATAATGGGTATACTTTTGTTGTAAACAAACGCACGGCATTTTCAGTTAATGAAACATCGTTTAAATTTTGATTAATAAATGCCACTAATCCAATGCTACCCACTATAGACAAAACGACATCATTTTCTTTTATAATATAACGACTAATATGAGAAAATGTTTCTTCTGTGATATATTCTATGTCTTCTTTTATAGGGAAACGTTGTGTTAAATCTCGCACACGCAAATAAGGATGTTCGGTTACATAATTTACCAAAGCATGTCCAGCAGGAAGGCGTTTACCTCCTTTTATACCTACAACGTCGCCTAATTTGTACCTTTTCCAATTACTTTTTGTCATAATAATTTAAGATTTTTAATTGCGCATTTTGCTAATTTATCAATTTGCTTAACATTCAAATTAATGATAAATTGTTGTATTTCATCTTTAGCATTAATATCTATAAACTCTATATTTGAGATTTCCACTTTACCATTACGTTCTTCTTTTTCAAAATTCAATTTTCCATGAGAAAGGGCATTCCTTAAATGGTATAGAATGTTATTAAAATTTCGTTCTTTTCTTCTTCCTTTATAAGTATTTTTTATAATTGAATTTTGTAAATCTTTAAGTAAACTAGGGCAAATATCAACATCCGTAAAAAGGCCATCCCCATATTGCTGAAGAAGTACTACTAACCCTAAACAAGAATTTACCAACTGCGTAACTTCATACACCTCTTTGCCTTGTTTTTCAGCTTGTTGGATATATTCTAAATTTGTTAAAGTTCGGTTAACAAAATCTTTTAGAAAATTTTTGTTATCGTACATCATTTTTATTCCCTAATTTGCACTTTTTCCAATTACTTTTTTGCATCTGTCTTTTCCTGTTTTTCAACTTTTTGCTTACGTAAGTATTTCACATCTTCCCACTTGAAAAAATATAAATCATCATTATCCCTTACAATAACGCCTTTGTTAATAGTGCGCACTAATATAAAATCTTGTTGTTGGGAAGTAACAACATGTGTCATTTGAGGATTCGAAATGAAATTAAAAAATGGCAAATCGTAACCTGGATTAGGCCGTGCAGACAATCCCCCGATTGACCACATTGTATACCAATAGATTGTTACACATATAAACGCAATTTTCCATAGAGAAGGGTTTTGTTTAATTAATAAAAGTAAATTAATGTAGAGCATAATTGCAATAATTAAAGATAGCCAGTTATATAAGTACAAAGTGTATATTATTGTTATAAATAGCATCAATAAGAAAATGATTAAAATAACTATAGCTATAAATCCAACTAATTGAAGAAAGAACTCTTCGCAAATCAAACGCCATCCGGATTTTATACCTTTTAAGAAAGATACATATTTTCGTTTAATACGAAAACTTACTCCTTGTTTTTTTATCATTATAATTTGAACTATTCCTATGCCGATGGATAATGGTATTAGAAGCACAATAGCAAATATCAATAAAATAATTTTATATATATACGATATTGCATTTTTAATATATGCAAAACCTTTCTTTTGGAATAAGTGAATGCTATAAACCAAAAGAAACATCAAAAATGCATAAGCGACATAAAGGATGCTACCTTCATAATAATCGGATAGAGTAAGCAAACTAGACCATTCGAATTGTAAAGAAGAAAAATATGAAATATTAAATAAAATATTGCCAACAAGAAATATAGCTAAAACAATAGGTATCATTTTTAATGATAATTCTAGACACCTATTAAATTGCTTTATTTCTTTTACGGATAATTTCATCTTATTTTCGCCCTAACTTCTCTAAATTTTCTTTAATCTTTTTGTCTAACTCTTCACTTTGTTTCATTTGTTCTGTCAACGATTGTGTCAAACGGGACATCTTGGCAGAAAAGGCCTCATCGTCTTCTTCTGTTTGGGCTATACCGACATAACGACCAGGGGTTAAAACATAATCGTTTTCTTTTATTTCCGCAAGTTTGGCGGACTTACAAAAGCCCTTAATATCAGCATAATCTTTATTTTTAGGGGCAAATTCATCCGCACGCCAAGCGTGATAAGTATCTGCTATTTTGGCGATATCTGCATCTGTAAATTCACGACGGGTTCTATCAGCCATAAAACCGAGATTGCGGGCATCAATAAACAAAACCTTGCCTTTGCGCTTTTTCTGCTTTCTTAAAAACCATAAACAAACAGGGATTTGAGTATTAAAGAACAACTGCCCCGGTAAAGCAACCATACATTCAACTAAATCATTTGTAATTAAGTTCTTGCGGATTTCCCCTTCGCCACCTGTATTTGATGACATAGAACCATTGGCTAGAACTGTGCCCATAACACCCGTTGGTGCGAGGTGGGAAAGCATATGTTGAATCCACGCATAATTGGCATTACCTGCAGGTGGAATACCATATTGCCAACGAGCATCTTTGGTTAACTTTTCCCCGCCCCAATCGGAAATATTAAAAGGCGGATTTGCCAAAATATAATCAGCACGCAAATTTGGGTGTTGGTCATTATGGAAAGTATCCGCCGGTTCTTTTCCAAGGTCAAACTCTATACCGCGTATTGCTAAATTCATAGCAGCAAGACGCCAAGTTGTTGGGTTGCTTTCCTGCCCATATATAGAAAGATTACCTGTGCCTTGATGTAATTTGACAAAACGTTCACTCTGCACGAACATACCGCCGCTACCGCAACAGGGGTCATAAACCCTGTGATTTTCAGTCGGGGCCATAATTGCGACCATTGTTTTTACTACGGAAGCAGCTGTATAAAATTGTCCTCCGCGTTTGCCTTCCACATCGGCAAACATACCAAGGAAATATTCATAAACTTCACCCAAAGCATCAGGTGCTGTTTGGCCATTTTCAAAACCGATAGTGGAAATTGTATTTATTAAATCTGCCAAACGCCCTTGCGGAAGAGATAAACGCGCATAATTCTTATTTAAAATATTTTTGAGTTTTGGGTTTTCTTTTTCAATAGATAACATTGCATCGTCAATAAGTTTGCCGATATTTGGCTGGGGTGCATTATTACGCAAAAACTCCCAACGGGCTTCTTTAGGAACCCAAAAGGTATTATGTTCTGTGAAATAATCGCGGATGTCTGCATCTATATATTGTGGGTTTGTTTTGTAATAATCATCTTCCTGCATTTTTTTGTATGTGGAAGAAAAAGAATCTGAAATATATTTTAAAAAAATTAAACCTAAAACGACGTGTTTATATTCGGCAGCATCCATATTTGAACGGAGTTGGTCTGCTGTTTTCCAAAGTTTTTGTTTTGTGGCGTTATCCATAAAATTTCCTTAGTGCTAAATGATATATATTTTAATTATATCAAATAAGACGCACGCGTAATGAACAAAAATATTGCCGAATTTTACTTGACTATTTAGGACCTAGACTTGACTATTTAGGCCCTAGAAGAGTTAATATGTTTATGATGCTAGACGGGAGGCACTTCTGTTTTTATGGTTCTATAATTATGATTTGTTATAATACAAAATCAGAAGTTTATGCAGATTTTAGCGAGTTTATTAAAAAATAATATAAGTTCTCACAATTGCCTTTTCCCTATACAATTCAATTTATCGGCAAAATTCTAAATTTATTTGATAAGTAATTTTAGTTTTTTGATAATTTCAGACGGAAAATACCCCGAATTCAGCACTTTTTGTATGAAAAAAGAGACGTGTATTCGTCTAAGGCACCGTCGGTAGATTCAAGAATAACCTATAAATCGAACAATACAAAATTATAGTGTTCATTTTAAATACTTTTGGACGCTATAAAGCCATAAATATTATGATTAACTTTGACAACTTATGTATCAAAGAGCGTATGAATATTTCAAAAAAAGAAAATATTGGTCTAATGGTCAAAAATGTTAATTAAGTTTGGCTTTGAAATTTTTATAGGCACTGACCGCCAATACCAAAGCCATAGCAAATAAAATGCTAAAATATTGCCAGAAAAACATATAATCACCGCCTTTCAAAATGATATTGCGGAAATTAGTGCAAGCATACATAAGGGGATTTAAATAACAAATCCATCTAAATACCGACGGGATATTAGCTATTGGGAAAAATACACCGGATAGCAAAATAGCAGGTAACAATATAAGCACTCCCCCCATCATGGCTTGTTGTTGCGTACTTGCCACTGTACTGATAAGCGTAGCCACGGAAAGGGCACATGCGGCCAATGCCATGCCATTAAGTGCCAATTGCCAAATTGTACCGCGGTAAGCAATGCCAAAGCCAAAGATACCAACAGCCAACATCAAGGATATAACTCCTAACCCAATAAAGAAATACGGCATTGTTTTGCCCAATAGAATATCCGCAGTAGAAGCCGGAGAAGATATTAGTTTTTCCATAGTTCCCATTTCTTTTTCTTTGGTAATAGCCATACTGCCGATAATCATAAGGATAATAAAACTAGTCATTACCATAAGTGCCGGCACCATAAAAGCAGCCGTACTCATTTGCGGATTAAACAAAATGCGCGTATCAAGCACTAATCGTATCGGTCCGTTTATTTGATAGCCGTGGCTGACTGCCACGCGTGCCAAAATTTGGCTGATATAAGCATTTACCTGTTGTGCGCGTTGGGCATTGGTAGCATTGATAAGTAGTTGGATAGGTTCATTTTGTCGCTCCAAAGCATATTCAAAACCTTGTGCGGGCGCCACCAAAACAGCTTCTGCCTTGTACGTTGTTAATAAAACGCTGGGATCTAACACATTTACGCCATCCACGTGGTGCACCTTTTTAAACCAACGGGAAGCCACTGCACGCGCTTGAATTTCCCGTGAAATGGCAGATGGTTTACTAACCACCACCATTTCAATATTTTTAACTTCGCTGGTAAGCGCCAAGCCGAACATAATAAGTTGCATCACCGGGATAAAGAAGATTGCCGTAATCATTTTCGGGTCACGGAATATTTGAATAAACTCTTTGCGAATGAGCCCTTTTACAATCAGTTTGTGTATCATGGTTCCACATCCGTTTTAAAATTTTGTACCGCCAAAGTAACCATCCCCACCATAAATAAAAGCAGTGCAATAAAAGGTCCGATTAAATCAATAAAGCCCGAGCCGCTTAAAAACAAAGCACGGCTAATTTGTAAAAACCACCGCTGAGGGAAAAGCATTGTTACATATTGAAAAAACAGGGGCATATTCTCAATGGGAAAAACGAACCCCGAAAACATCATAGAAGGCAATAACCCGATAGCAAACCCAAACTGAATAGCAGCTTGTTGTTGGCGGGTAATAACTGATATTAGCAATCCCAAAGCCAACGCGCCCATAATGTAAAACATACAAGCCGTCAAATACAATACAAAACTTCCACGGAACGGAATGTGGAACACCAGTAATGCCAAGGCGAACACTAAAAGTACATCAAAAAAAGATAACGCAAAATAAGGCAGAAGTTTCCCTACTACAATCTCCACCGGGCGCAACGGAGTGGAAAGCATTAATTCCATAGAGCCGTTTTCCCATTCTTTTGCAACGGTAAGAGCCGTTAAAATAATAGCCAAAAATCCAATAATAATAGTACTAAGAGCAGGAACAATAAACCAACGACTATTAAGTTCGGGATTGAACAAATAACGTGTGCGAATCATTGAAGTGATCGGCTCATGCTCAGCTAAAAGCGCCTGTTGGGTAGTTTGCACAATGCCTTGCATATAAGTAGAAGACAATGCCGCCATAGTATTATCCGTGCCATCTATTAACAGTTGTGCGTGGGCCGCATCCCCTTTTGCAAATGCCTCGTGAAAACTAGGAGGAATAATCAATAGTCCGCGCATACGGTTTTTAAGGAGTATTTGCTCCGCTTCCAGCGGGCTGTGTACGGAAATTACATCAAAATAGCCGGCAGCACTAGCTTGCGTTAAAAGTTCACGCGAGGTATGACTTTGGTCATTATCACGCACCGAAAGAGGAATATGATGATAATCTAAATTAATCACAAAGCCGAAAAACACCACAAACACCATAGGAAGCACCAACGCCACGGACAGTGTAAAAATATCACGTTTTATGTGTTTGGCTTCTTTACTGGCAATGGCCATAATGTGTTTGGCGCGCGTGTTCATTTGGTCCCCGATATTGCTTTCAAAAAAACATCATCAAGAGTAGGGTCCACCGGGCGAGTGGTAAAATCATCCTTGTGTTTTTTGCAATAGGTTTTAAAATCGGTTTCTTTTGTTATATTGATACGCAATTTGCTCCCAAATACGGATACTTCCCCCAAAGATAAATTGCGCATTTCTTGAGCAATCATTTGTTGGTTTCCCCCAGTAAATGTCAGTTCTACCGGTTTTCGCGGAAAATAGATTGTTTTTAAATTTGCCGGTGTATCGGTAGCCAAAATACGCCCACGTTCCATCAGCACAATGCGGTGGCAATATTCTGCCTCATCCATATAATGGGTGGTCACAAACACCGTTTTCCCTTGTGAAGAAAGTTTGCGAATCAACTCCCAAAATGCCTGACGGGTTTGTGGGGAAGTACCTGCGGTGGGTTCATCTAAAAAAATAAGATCCGGATCGTGTAAAATAGAAGCTGCCAAAGCAATCATCTGTTTAGTTCCGCCTGATAGTTGACGCACCGGCCCCTTTGGAATATCCGTAAGCCCAATAAATCGGAACAGTTCTTCCGTGCGATTAAGAATTTGCGTGCGCGGCAGTTCATATAAACTACCTGCAATGTCCATATTCTCACGCACGGTCAAATCCGGGTAAAGCGTAAATTTTTGAGACATATACCCAATGTGAGGTTTTAGTACAGCCGTAGAGGCCGCTACATCTTTTCCGTTTACAAGTACCTTGCCGGATGTAGGATTTAAAATACCGCACAGCGTACGGATTGTGGTTGTTTTACCTGCCCCGTTTGCTCCCAAAAAACCAAAAATTTCACCACGGGATATTTCAAATGATATATCATTTACCGCTTTGAAATTGCCAAACGCAATGACAAGATTTTGTACTTGTATAATAGTGTTATTCATGTTTTAAAAATAGTTCCGCAAAATTTGTAACATGTAAATTTTGCATTACGGCATGTGGTTGTCCATCGGCAAGCAAATGCCCGTTTTGCAACACATGTACTTTGGCGCACCGTTCGGCTTCATCCATATAAGAAGTGCTTAAAATAACCGTCATCTCCGGCCCTGCCACATTATAGACAATGTCCCACAATTCTTGGCGTGACACAGGGTCTACACCAATGGTGGGTTCGTCAAGCAACAAAAGCGCGGGGCGGTTTAGCAGCACGCTCATAAGACCCAATTTTTTATACATACCACCGGATAATTTCCCGGCCGGGCGATCTTTAAAAGGTGTCATCCCCGTTGCGGCTAATAATTCCACGGCCCGCTTGTTAAAATCTTTTTCGTCCAAATTGTATAAATCGCGGAAAAACTCCAAATGCTCCCACACACTTAAATCAGGATACAAACTAGGTTCTTGCGGAAAATATCCCATACGGGAGATAGCTTCTTGCGGCGAGCAAACTTTCCCTTGATATGCAAATTCAAATTTTCCTTGTATAGGGTGTAGTAATCCTTTAATCAAGCGCAGAAATGTTGTCTTTCCTGCTCCGTTCGGGCCCACAATACCGTGAACCATTCCGGCATCAAAAACGGTGCTTACATCCGTTAGAGCCGCCGTGGTATTGAGCGTTTTGGAAATATGGATTGCCCGAACTTCAATAGACATTAGTTTAGAAACTCCGTTTCCAAAGTCATCCCTGGTTTAAGGGTTCGGTTTTCATCATTTTCAAAGCGAGTTTTTACACCGTACACAAGCCGTGTACGTTCTTCGCGCGTTTGTACGTTTTTGGGTGTAAATTCGGATTGGTCGTTAATTGCCAAAATTCGACCTTTGAAAGTTTTATCAGCTTCCGGCAAATATCCGCTGACTTCTTGCCCGATAGACAAATTGGCTAATTCCTCGTAGGGAACATAAACCCACACATCCAGTTCTTTCAAATTGGCAACGGTAATCATTTTTTTACCGGCACCGATAAATTCTTTGGGTTCATAGTATTTATAAAGTACTTGCCCGGTTAACGGACTGGTGAGCGTACACCAACTTTGTTGAAGGGTTGCTTCATCATATTGATGTTTTTTAAGATCGTAATTTTCTTTTGAGCCCGCTGTTGTTTTTAAAAGTTGAGCGGCACGGTTGAACTCCGTTTGCGTAATTTCTTTTTTGAGATTTGCCGCATCACAAGTCAGGCGCGCCACTACTTGACCTTCCGTTACCGTGGATCCTTCTTCCACCAAAATTTCTTGAATCGTATCACTCAAGCGGGACGAAATATCCACAGACACTGCCTCCGCTACTCCGCTGTAATGAAACGCGGCGTGACGGAAAAACGCTAACGCTATTATTACTAAAATTAAAAGTACCACTACGGCAATAATAATTCTTTTTTTCATAAAATCTCCTTTGCTAAACTATTCAAAATTGCTAATTGATTCAATTCTTCCACCTGCACATCTGCCAATGAAAGTTGGCTCTCCAACAAATCCAAATTGGCACGGTCTACTTCAAAAAAAGTAACAGCCCCGGCTTTATAGGCCTGATAAGTAAGGCGGGCGGTTTCATCGGCTTGTTTAATTGTTTCTTTAAGTAAATTCTCTTGCACTTGTAAACCATACAAACGATCTTTAGCGGACGAAAACAATGCCTCCAGCGTTTGCTGTGCATCTTTTTTTTCATAGGATTTGGCACGGGCAAGTTCCTTTTGAGCTTTGGCTTGCTGACGGTCTTTACCACCTTCAAAAAGCGGAACAGAAACGGCAGCCCCTGCACGCCCTAAAAATACATGTTCCCGAATGGCCCCGTTAGGGTATTCAAAATACGCACCACCTTGCAGAACAACACGCGGATATAGGGAAGATTTATAACTATTTGCTAAATACTCGTAGTACTGGGCCATTTCATCCAACGCCGCCAGTTTTGGGGAATTTTCATCAAACTCGCTTTGAGCATACGGGCGAAAAACCCGGAGTGTATTTTCCAGTGAATCCGTATTTAACACGGTAGAAGTTTTACTTTCTTCTTTGGCTTTAGCAAGCCGTTTATCCGTTGGATAAGAGGGATTAATGCCATAATCGGTACCGGTTAATTTAAATAATGTCCGCAATTGCCCTGCCAACATGCTGCGGGCCCCACTCATAGCGGTTTGTGTTTTAAATACTTGCTTACGGGCTATGGAAACATCCAACTTGCTTTTTGCGCCCGCTTTATACGCCGATTGCACATCGGAAAGTTGCTTTTGCGCCACTTCTAATTGACCGTTTAGCAATACAAGACGCTGTAAAAGTTGTTGTACGGAAAAATAGGCCTGCTGTACCTGCAATAAAATTTGTTTGCGTGCAAATTCATACGATTGTTCTTGGGCACTTACAGCTTTAGAAGCACTTTTTTTTAGTGCGCTCCGTCCCCCGTTATCAAACAGCATATAACTGGCGGTCGGCCCTAAAGAATATCCCCAAGTGTCACCGAATTTGAGTTCCGTGCCACCCATAGTAAGAGAGGGAACTTCCGATACCCAAGAGACCTTCCCATCTAACGACAGTGTCGGGTAGAGAGAGGAAGATACACTTTTTTCTTGTGCCCGAGAGGATCTTACTTGCGCCTGCAACGATTGCAATTGCGCCGATGAGTTTAACGCATCATATTCACATTGAGTCAAAGAAAGGAACGAAACATCCAACCCATATACTACGGTTGTAGTAAATAATATAAATAGCCCGAATAGTTTTTTCATAATTTCTCCCTATTGTTATTTTAGCATATTAGGAGAAATTACATTTTGGAGGTAAGATATTAAATTACTATTGATAGCAGTTTTAATAACACGTTACCTGTAATATAAATAGACAAATTCCAAACGCTTGCAAATAAAAACTACTTCGCTTATGCTTGTAGGGCTTGCAAAAGACCAATCATGCCTCCCCAGGATATATCTTTGGTAATTTGCCCTTTTTGAAATAATAATAATTTAAAACAATTAAAAGCAACTCAAAATCAATTGAAATTAATCCAAAATGAATTAAAAGTTGCTATTCCGGTGATAATTTTGCTATATTAAATGCGGGAGAGTTGCCTAAAATTCATAAAATAGGAGCTCTTTTTTTATGATTATTACAGATTTATCCCTTGAAACACCATTAAATAAAACTATAAATTTAAAAGATGTCGCAATACACCAAGG
>JAZUPU010000074.1:0-3203 GCA_045605325.1 Elusimicrobiaceae bacterium | reverse complement strand
TTTTTTTTTTTTTTCTAAAATATTAATATAGGGTGTTGAAAACGCCATATAAATTAATTTAGGAGGAAGGAAAATGAAAAAGAAAAGTAGTGCCAAAGGTTTTACATTAATAGAACTTTTGGTTGTAGTACTCATTATCGGTATACTATCAGCGATAGCATTACCCGGGTATAGAAAAGCTGTTGAAAAAAGCAGAGTTTCCGATGCCCTTACCACTATGCAGGCAGTAGCAAAGAGTGAGCATACCTGGTATCTTACAAACAACAGTTATACTAATGATTTCGCTAACCTTGATATTGACTTAAACGGAACAATGAATAACGGTACATTGGCGACAGAGTTTTACACTTATGAACTGTTAGACACAGGTATTATAGCCGATAGGAATAACGGTGAATATAGTATATATAAAGATTATGAAAATCAACAGATACTATGCAGTCCCGGAACACATTATATCTGTGAAGATTTAGGAGCATTTACCAAAGTACCGTGTGAAAAAGTAGGGATGACTTGGGCAAACACAAACAGCACTTGTTATGTAGATGAAGAAGACAGATGTAAAGGTTTGTATGGTGACGGTATGTGGAGAGGTACTTTTTGCGGGTATACAAATACTGGCGGGCAAGAACTGAATGAAGGTATGCAATGTAGATCAGGTGGTCAAAATACTTGTATCGGTTCTAAAATAAATGATGGAGGGCAATGTTACGGGTCAAACTATCGAGGATGTGAAGGTTCAACTGTAACTGCAGGAGGTGTTTGTATATCAGGTGCTGCGGAAGGTTGTATCTACAGTGTGATTGAAAATGGGGGTAGATGTGAAGGTAGCGGTGCATCTGCATGCAGAGAAGTCATCATAAAACCGGGAGGGGATTGTACTTCCAAATCAACGGACGGTTGTGTATTTGCAAAAGTTCAAGGTGGTACTTGTAGCGGAGGATGTGGTGGTGCTGTAGTAACAGATCATGGCGTTTGTTCAGGAAATTGTGGAGGTGCCAGATTAACAGAAGGAAGTTTATGCAAAGGTGGTTGTAGGGAGGCAACTGTTAGCGATGGTAGTATATGTTCAGGATGGTGCTACGTAGCCAACATAAATGACGGCGGTATTTGTACGGGAACATGTAATCTTACTAACGTAAACGATGGTGGAATTTGTATATCAAATGCAAATAATTATTGCTGGCAGTCATATTATACTGGTACAGGTTGTTGTTGCGGTACTAATTGCGGCTCTAAACCAAAATGTTCTGCTGAGCGTTGCGCCGCAGCAGAAGCAAAATATCAAGCAGCCCTTGAACGCCTTTCTTAGAACATTTAAAAATCCCCTGTTGCTAACAAACAATAGGGGATTTTTATTTTATTATGTAATAAAATTTTACTTTTTCTTGAGATGGCTAAAGCTTTTTACATCGGCTTCAATATCTTCAAGATCTTGCTCGTGTTCAATTTCTTCCTCTAAAATTTTGACAAGTATTTTTTGGGTTACAAGATCCCTCCCCGCAAGTAAACCGATAAGGCGGTTGTACGCATTTATTGCACAGCGTTCGGAGCGCAAATTTTGTTCAAGAATCACCCGTGCATCCGGATCTTTCGGCGCATCATAACCGCAAGCGGAATATTTATACCACATTTTCGGCTCAATTACAGGTGTTCCGCCAAGCTCGATAATGCGTTTGGCTATTTTCTTTACATGCTCTAATTCTTCGGCGGCATGTTCTTCCATTTCCTTAACCAAACTTGCCCGCGGCATACCGCTTGCAACTTGCGCACCTTCTACATATTGCACATAGGCAAGCCATTCATCACAATATATTTTATTTAATTCATCTATGAGTATATGAACCCTTACCCCTGATTTAGATACGATATTTATTGCTTCTTTTCCCATATTTCCCCCTATAACTATTTTACACTATATATAATAGTTAATTTAGATTAGCATTTATTTTATTTACTTGTCAAGTGTTTTATTTACAAAGTATTTAAAAATTGTTATTATATTTAAAAGGAGCTTTTTGTTAATGTAGGGCTAAAAGCCCTATGAAAATTTAATCTGTTTTTTAGGTAATCCTTGACGGATTAGAATTTTGCGAAAGCAAAAGGAATTGAACACCTAAAAGACAGTCGTATAGAGTGTAAAATAAACAGATTAATTACCTGTATTTTTTACACTTAATATTTGCAGTTCGTAAGAACTGCAAATTACGGCTGTTTATATTTATCTGTTCAATTCTAAATATAGATGGCCGTTTTTTATTGGCTAAAATTAGGAGGTTTTATGCATTTTATATTAACACTTTTTTGTTTTTTTCTAGCTATGCTTTTAGCCTATTATATAGTTTACTTGATTGCAAAACACGATAAGAATATTTAATGTTTCCCCCATCCGTCTTGCAAAAGCAAGTTTTGCAAGCCACCCTCCGTGTCGAACGACACTCCGCCCGTCCACGACGGGTGAGGGCAATAAGGAAAATAAATTTAATAAAACCGAAGCGTATGAGAACATTTTGTGCGACGATGCAAATTTAAGATGATTTTAAAATAAGCAATTCCTTTAATTTTCGCCCCACACTTTTGCTTTGCAAAAGTGGGTGGGAGAATTAAAGATGGGGGTAGTGTAAAATAAGGAATTCCTAATTTAATACTACCCCCACCCCTAACCCCTCCACCCACTTAAAAGTGTGGGAGGGAATTATAGAAAATATTTTTATTCAATAAACCCAAACCGTGCGCGCACATCTAACAAGTATTTTGGAGATAATTTTGATTTTTCTACAACAACGTAAGAGCACTAAACCGTAGCGCACGTTCATAATTTTGCATCGCGCAGAAAATTTGAGATGATTTTTTGTTTTTCTCTGACGACGTGTACCAAGAAGTAAAACGAACGGAGTGAGTTTGCGGTACTCTAGGAAGAGAAAAACAAAAAAGGACTCAAATTTGCAAGCGCGTTATATGCGTTTAAAGACATAATGCGGAACGTCAACACGTAAAACAATAACAAAAAAATACCCCTGTGTTAACAGAGGTATTTTTTGTTATTGTTAGTTAAAAACTATTCAATAATTTTGGTTACAACACCGGCTCCTACCGTATGACCACCTTCACGAATTGCAAATCTTACACCTTCTTCCATTGCAATCGGGGTAATCAAAGTTACTTCGATTTCGGCATTGTCGCCCGGCATAATCATGTCACCT
>JAZUPU010000073.1:0-5456 GCA_045605325.1 Elusimicrobiaceae bacterium | reverse complement strand
TTGGGTCGTGTGCGGTAGAATATCGGAAATTAAATCCCCCATCCGTCTCGCGCTAACTGCCGCGCGAGCCACCTTCCGCCCGCTATACGGGTGAAGGCAATATCTAAAAAAATCCCCCGCGGTGTTGTTTTGCTTATCTTGTTTGTTGTGCCACGCGCGGGGGATTTTTTAATTAAACACCTTTATGCTTGTGGGTTAGCATTAGGGTCAACAGATTCTGTTCTCATTGCTTCAGCAATTTCTTCATAACCAGGATCAGTATTCTCAGTAGTCATAGAAAGATCTTGTATTTGTCTTGGCGTATATATAATAGTAGCTCTGCCATTAAGCTTCTTACTAATGCTATTCACTGTTGTTTTCATTTTTTCATCTGCCAAACCACAAGTCATCCTTTGTTTATATTCACAAGGATTATTTGTCGTCATAGGTGTTATAACAACGGCTCTATCCGGCCTTTGTGCATTTAATATTCTTTCTTGTTCCGTACGTGATAAAGAATTATTTCCTGTTACTACCGTATGTGTTAGTTCGTGTTCTGCACCGCCTGAACCGCAAGCTATAGAGTCAAATGTGAATTCGGCATCTGAGGCGCTTATAGCTTGTTTTATAGCAGTTTGATAATCTCTGTTATAACGCTTGCTATCATTTATCTTTTCAGTTTCGGTTCCACATTTCGTGTTCCTAAAACCTTTTAGATCTTTATGACTATCAATATTGATTGCTTTTACGTTATTAGTATTTAAAGATTCAAGAATTTGTTCCATAACATGCAAGTTTCTATCTTCACTTAATGCTATATTACAATGCTTAATATCACTATTCCAAGGAATACCACCAGCCAGATTATTAACTTCAGGACATCTACTAATATCATCACCTGCAACACTGGCATAACCGTAGAAGTTGAGTGTCTTGAGTGCTTGTACCTCTTTATCACCAGGCAATAATGTTTCCAACTTTTTAATTTCTTCCAAACATTGTTTGATACCATTAATATCTTGGTCGGAGACATTTACTTGTATATCGGCATTACTGAAATTAAATGTGCCGCAGAAGTTACAACCGCTCAAGTCAATTTCTTCAGCTGGAGGCAACACAAGTTGCGGGAATAACGTGAAATTTGTTGGATAACCGCTATCTTTTGACTGTTGATGGATAGTATCAAACTTATGTTTCTCTTGATATAGTGTGATTAAAATGTTGCTATCCAAGTTAGTTGTGTATGTACCTGAAGATGCTAAAGTGAACGGATCTCCGAGTGTTTCAGGTGCTTGAGGTATTAATGGCAATTTGGAACAATCATAGTTCGCATCGCTCATAGTATATACAATGAAATCTCTCGTATCAGGAGATTCACTCCAAGCAGCGACTTCACATGTTCCTGTTGCGTCTATGTTCTCACATTTACTACGGTCTTTATCAATGATGTAATATTTAGTTTGTTTATTTTCACCTTTACCGACTTCAACTCCAACACTTAAGTACTTGCCCTTATTACCGCATTTGTCCGTGTAGTTACAACAAACCGGGCACGGCGGAATAATAATATCCGGATATCGTTGCTTGAGTTCTTCTGAGTATGGGCATAATGAAGGATCTTTGGGCTCATCGTTTTGATCACATTTATACACTTTACCATCAGCTCCATGACATAATTTTTCACATTCCGGTAAGTTTTCAATGAGATTAGTAGGATAATTAACCGGTTCTGAGTCCTTTATTTTAATCAAGTAATCTTTTTTCTTTGTTGTACCTTCATCTTCTATATCTAAAGTAACTCTATGTGCCATATAAGCAGAATTGTCCTCTTTGCACATGTTTTCACTTACCCGTTGATAATTTGGATTACCGCAGGCAGATAAACCATCGCACCAGTTATAAGAACAAATTGTTCTGATTACAGCTTGACTGGGGGAAAGGAAATCCCATACATCAACATTCCCAAGATCAGAAGGTAAGTCATCTCCTACTTTCACTTTAAGTTCAACAGGATCATCTGTAACTATCCAGAAAACTTTACCTGAACCGCGGTAAGTTTCTTCACTTTGGCTTTGTTGATTGGATGGTGCTCCATAGTTACCGACAAGTGCTTGCGGACATTGACTATCACATGCATGTAAACATGTCTGGTACGCTTCTAAAGCAATCTTTGCAGTTTCAGTTGACAGCATTGTTACATCAGGTTGTGTACAAGTTCCTCTGTCTTGTAAACATTGATCACAACGAGCTTTGTTGTATTCATTGCCAGTTTTGATATCACTACTTTGCAAGTTATTCGCATTTTGTTGACCTTGCAATTGTTCCTGACCTGTCATAGAATTTTGAACAGTACCTTTAATTCCTCGTGGTCCTTCTTTGCTATAAGCGCCTTTTGGGTTCCAGCCCATAGTTGCAGTATTAAGAGTGAATCTATATGTACAATCATTAGTGCCAGTTTCACAAACTCTGCCACCTATTTCGCCGCCATCTGATTTAAAATCTACGATATAAATTACTTTGGCGACTGTTTCACCATCTACTTGTTCTGCCATTATCGCAAAAACATGTTTATCCTCTGAATTAGAAATAGTTGCTGAAAACTCGTTCCTTTCTTTTATGCCGACAGAAGTTTCGTAGTAAGTATCACATCTGCCGTCATTGATTTTCAGGTAAAACGGACCAGGTTGCTTTTCCCATATTTTACATTCGGCATAACTTCCTTTCTTGTCTTTACCGAGTTCTGCACGGTTACGAACGTCTTCCAAAGTGAAAGGTTTAACAGTACTCGTTCCGTTTTTACATGCTGATAAAGCTGCATTTACCTGACCTTGTTCATCTATGCTCATATTGTCATAATAAGTAGAAGAATACCCTTTTACTGCATAAGGTCTACCTTGAACTGTATATGTCCCTTCGACTGAACCTTTAGTTCGTCTAGTTTGCTTTCCTCTTTCTTTATAAGTAAGAGTAGACTCTTCATCAGGAAGATTATTGCCTAAATCCTTACTTAGTGATAATTCTTCTTCTGCATTATATTCATCTATATACTTGCCAATTTTATTAGAACTCTTTGTCGGAATAAAAGCTACTACTCTTGATAAGTGACAATAAGGATATTTCCCACTTCTAAAATCGTTTACAAGTGCTTGCGTATCTGAATTTAAAGTGTTTCCTTTTTGAATATACACAACAAATTCTGTACCGGAATTTGATTCAGATTTTAAAGGCGATTCATCTCCGTCTTTAAGTGTTTTTCCAGATTCATAGGATGTTGCTTTTTTTGTTTTTGCAAGCAAGGCAATAACGGTTTTGTTTCTTAATGTTTCTTCTCTCTTTTTGTTGTGTTTACCATTTGCATTGGACCTTTCTATGTCAAGAGAGAATTTCATAGGATCGCTGTTCACACCAATACAATTACTGCCGTATTTGGTGTGTTTTGTTATAGCTTTTAACCAATCAGTCACTACATCTAGTCCTAAACATGCCGCACGAACTTGAAAGAAGTTTTTGTCACTACTCTTTTTGATTTCATAACCAGGAGTTCCATCTGCTTGATTTGGACATAATGAAAACCATAGTCGTGCCATATCATTGTCATATTCTTCCGTTTTATTGCCATCTTTATCGGTTGTTTTATGACCAGGGGCTAATTGTACAAAATCCTTAAACGAAGGTATTTCTTTTGTTATACACTTTAGGTTATTACTATCGCCGCCCTTTCCGAAGAAATTGCTGACGTCGCCGCCTTTGTCGCCGGTAAGGAGACAGTTAAAAAGCCCTAAACCGACTTTGTAAATGTTTTCCCAGAACATTTTGCGGGGGGTATAATAGTATAAATCCCACATCCTTTGGCTGCGGTCTTTCATCATATCCCACCACCACGGTTTATCTATATGGTACCCGTTTGTATTGCCGGGACCACCGCCGGTACCCGGCCTTGGGCTGCCCGCACCGCTATGTGGACCACCGAAAGCACCGTATTCACCGGGTTTACCGTCAACGTCACGCATTTGTGCGGCAAGTAAATTTGCTTTTGCAGGGCCGCCGGCATTCATTGCGCCGATAGAACGTCTTGCTTCCGCATATAAATTTTCACCACGGCCGACATTACCCCTTGCTTCCATAGGTTGCAAGGCAACAGGTCTTACACCTTCCCTAATAGAGCCAGCGGAAGATCCGTTCGGACCTTGACCGATAGGTAAAGAATAGCTTACACCGCTTGAACCTTTGCCTCCTTCCAATTTTGAAGGACGGAATGCCCTGTTAATTTCAGTGGCTTTCCTTTCAAAACTCTTGCGGACTGAAGGTTTTGTGCTTTTACCGTAAGTTCCTGTGGCAGATGGTTTTGTTACTTTCTTTGTTATTTTTTTATCGTATTGGCTGCGTGTATCATAATCTGTTGCAGGTTTTTTTGAGCTTGTTTTTGTAGATTTTGTATAACTGCTACTGCTAGTACCACTACCGTCGGTTCCATAACTGCTACCATAACCCCTGCCTTTGCCGGAAGTGCCATATCTGCTGCTTTCGCTGCTGCCGTATGCACTCTTTTCCGGGGTTGAAGGTGTTCCTACGGCTTCAACGGCACTTGTCGGGCGCAAAATAAGGTCCAACGGGTCTTTCATAGAACCCGAAGGTTGAATATCGTTGTAACCGCCTTCTTGAAAGGATGGTGCATCCTCAAGTTCGGAACCCCATTGAATATCACCTGTTCCGGTAATATCGTCACTACCATTTCTGCTTAAAAACGGTAACAAAAGCAAAGCAAGTGCTGCTACCAAAATGAACGGTAAATCGCGTTGCGCGCGTTGCACTAATGTTCGCTTTTGCGTATTCTTGCCACCCACTATTGAGGGCAAACGTTTAGAGAGAGGTTCAGATTTACTCTTCCTCAATTTATCACTAAACGTGAAACTATCTTTATTTGGCATATTGATGCCTCCTTGTGTCTTTTCACTCTTTAGGGAAAATTACCCGAGCAAAAAGTTATTTATACTACTTTACTGCCTTACTGCCTGTTTCACTTTGTTGCTTAATGTGTTGCTTGACTTATGGTACTGCTTTATTTTACAACCCCACACCTAACCTCTCCGCCTTTACGAGTAAAGGGGAGAGGAATTATAGGAATATTCCTTTTTCTCCCCGCCCCTTTGCTATGCAAAGGCGGAGGGGCTGGGGGTGGGGTTATCAATAAAGTTTGTTTTCTTATTTGCCGCTAAGTGATTAAGCGGCACAAATTTTTAAATACCAAAAATAAACAATGCCTATGTTTTTTACACTTTCACCGACCGGCAAAAGTTAAAAATACAGATTACTGCTTACTGCACTACTTATACTACTACACTTATAGTTTAACATACTATTGCCAAAATTTCAAGGGGGTGTACGATATCACTACATATTGGACTACTGGGATAAAAATTTAGAGCCATCAATTTGCTTCATTGTGTACTCCAGCGGTGTTTGCCAATTTAATCCTT
>JAZUPU010000072.1:0-51546 GCA_045605325.1 Elusimicrobiaceae bacterium | reverse complement strand
AGAAAGCGTATTACCGTTTTACGATGGATTAGAGCAGATACGCAAGAAATAGAGCGGTTGCGGCTGCATTTGCAGAGGACTAGTAATCTAGGGCTATGCCCGCATATGAAAAACCCCCGGCTTCGCCGGGGGATATTTATTTATAATTTCCCCGCCCCTTTGCTTGCAAAGGCGGAGGGGTTAGGGGTGGGGTTACTAAAAAAAATACTTTATTTTACAACCCCACTTCCAACTTCCCCGCCTTAAAAAGGGGGGAAGAGTAAAAGGAAAAATTTTTAAAATAAAGCCAAACCGTGTACGTGCACCTAGCAAGTATTTTGGAGATAATTTAAATTTTATCTTTGACGACGAATACCCAGAAGTATAGGAGCGAAGCGATTTTCGGTATTCTAGGAAAAGAAAAATTTAAATTAGCCCAAAAGACGCCGCTAGCACAGGACTTCAGTTGCATAACATTCCTTTTAGCACACTTTGTGCTAAAAATATGGTATAATATATATGTAAGTAAAATAGTAATTATTCTTGGAGGAATAAAAATGAAAAAGTTAGTATTAACCCTGCCATTTTTGTTTTTAGCGAACTTGGCATTAGCATCCGGTTTCGGGCTTTATGAATTTAGTGCACGCGGTAATGCTATGGGCGGTGCAGTTTTAGCCGGCGATGCAGAACCGGCATCACTTGCTTTGAACCCGGCACTTATTACCGAACTTCCGGGCAAACAAATTCAAGCCGGTGTAACGGTAGTTACTGCGACAGGTCATGTGACTTTTAACGGTATTGAAGGAAGATCCAAACGCCAATGGTGGCCTTTACCTAACCTTTATTATACCCAACAAATCAACGACAGATGGTGGTGGGGTTTAGGTGCTATGGCACGTTTCGGTTTAAGTAATGACTATGAAGATAAAGCATGGATGGGAGATAAAAGCTTATATCATGTTGGTGTTACAACTTATTCTATTCAGCCAACAGTGGCATTTAAAGCAACGGATATGTTGTCGGTTTCATTAGGTGCAGAGGTTCAATATTTAAACTTTACTGAAAAAATGCGTTTTAATAATGCTGTAAATATGGATCTCGATGGCGACAGCGTTGCTGTTTCAGGTATCTTAGCAATGTATTATAGGGCGAATGAAAAAGTACATTTTGGTGCAAGTTTCCGTATGAGAAATGATCATAGTGTAAAAGGTCCTGCAAAATATAGTCCAGAGTTTCCTGGGGCATTTGTGAACGGTGGCGATTTCTGGGGTGATATTACTTTCCCTGCCCAACTTGCTTTAGGTGTTTCTTACAGACCTACCGAAAAATTATTAATTGAAGCTAATTGGACCAATGTTTTTTGGAGTTGCTTTAGAGCAATTGATATTTATTTTGACCATGCACCTGGAACAGGTGCACCTGGTTTGATGGGTGACCACGAACATAATTCAAAACAATATCAAGATGCTTATAGGGTTGGTATTGGTGCTGAATATACTTTGACCGATACTATTAAACTCCGCGGCAGTTTCATATATGATAAATCTCCGCTTAATCAAGAATTTATGGATGTTATGTTACCTGTTGATGACCGTTATATTATCGGTACAGGTGCAGGTTTCAAACTCAGCGAAAATACTATTTTGGACTTAAGTTACAGTGTTCTTTTTGCAACAACTTTAGATGGTCACGCAGCATATTATCCGACAGTAAAAGTTCACTATGGTAGTGCAACAAGCCATTTAATGGCTTTGAGTATCAGATACAAATTCTAAAGAATTAAATAGAGTTCTGCCAAAGTAAATATTCTTCGGCAAATTCTTTAAGGAAATTCTCTAAAAGAGCGTCAATATTTTGGGCGCTCTTTTTTATTTGTTTAATTGAAGTGGCTTCTAAATCATCCGGCAGTTTATTGTTTACATTTACGCCAACACCGACTAAAAGTAAATTCAAATTCTTGTCTGTACTTTGGCTCTCAATCAAAATACCGGCAATTTTTTTGTATGTCTTACCGCTTAAAGCAAGAACATCATTTGGCAGTTTAATTTGTGTTTTAAGCCCAAATTCTGCTTCCAATGTCTTAGCAAGGGCTTTGCCTGTCTGGTGGGATAAATCTCTTAAATTTGACATTTTTTTAGGCCTTAAAATCAAAGTGAAATAAAGGCCGCCGGGGTTTGAAGACCATACCCTGTCATACTGCCCTTTGCCTTGCGTTTGCGCAGTTGCGGTAAGCAATATATTTTCTTTAGGGAATATCGGGGCAATTTCCTTGCCCAGCGTTTGGGTGGAATTTATTTTACCGAGTTTAAGAACTTTATCAATTGCCAGCATAAATACATTTTACCTTTTTTGGGCCTATAAGCCAAACAAATATAGGTCCTTAGGGTAATATTTATTAGGTCTTTATTCACTTGTTAACGATTAGGCAAAACCATATAATATATTAAATGAAACAAGGCTTGCTGAAAAAATTAGTAAGTGTATTCTTGGCATTTAGTATTTTAAATGCCAATGTTTTTGCTTTAGATTTTAATTATAAAGAGTTTTACTTGCTTCGTAATGAAATATCTAAAGCAATTAAACCCATAACCGAAACCGATATAAGAGCCAAATATCTCAAAGAATATAATTTCAAAGCATTGTTTCAAAGTATAAATGATCAGGGTTTTAATAATAATTACGGTAAAGTTTGTGATGGTGAAACATGTGCACCTTATCATACTTTTATGCGCGGCCTTATCGGCGCTTTAATAGATTTCAGTGAAGGCGACGGTACTATCTTGATAAATTATACGAGGGAAATCCGCAATGCCGTATTTATGGGGGCATTGGCGAGCAGGGATATTAAACCTTTGCGTAAGCTTTTAAAAGACGGTGTTAAAGAAACCGTAAGCAGTTGCGGTTCAAATCCATTTTTTGAAGGAGTTGAGGATACAGCAAATACTGTAATAGAAAATCTTTATATCAAAAAGAGAGATTTTAGTGCAGACCAAAAGGCCCAAGATAATTGCGAAAAGGGTCTTGCGGGTTTGTCAATCCTATCAGTTGTTTGGGAAAATAAACAGCAAGCTGATGAAACGGCTGATCTAATACACAAAACTTTAAATAAACATTACAAAGGCAAATTCAGCAGTTTGGTTTTATTGGAAGGGGTAGCCGCTTTGTCTTTTATTGATACTGATTATAGTTATCAGTTAATTGAAGAATTCTTAACTAAAGACAGTATACCTAATCGCGTAGGTACAGCTGTTTTAGATGCAATGTCAATGTTTCTGCCCCAAGGCATTTATGATGCAGGCGAAAAGGAGATAGAAGAAAAATATAATAATGCCACAAGGTATTTAAACCGCATTAATGCAAGGTGGCAATATATTGACGAAGATGCTACTGCTAGGCGCGGTATAGATCCAAGTATTTTTAGTTCAGCAAATAGTGTATTAGGGCAATTTGATGACAATTATATTAGGGCAGCATATAATGTTGTGCAAAATAATACCTTAACCGATATTGGTGCATTTTTGGCTGCTCAAGGTGAGCGCGGTCAAAAGCTTGCTAAAAAGATTGTACACAAATATGCTTCAGCTACACCTAAAGAAAGGGAAAGAATGCACACCCCTTTAATTTTGGGTTTAATACAAAATTTGGAATTTGCTTATGCTTTGCGCGCGGCGCGTATAATAAATGAAAGTTTTTATTATGATATCGGCGGCGGTGCAGGTTCTTTAATTGCACAAAAATCTGCAATAAAAAGTTCCGGCTTAAATAAACGTGCACAAAATACAATAAGCGAAAAGTATTATTTAGACAGGGCAAAAGTAGGGCGTGTAAATTTCATTTTAGGTTTATTTATTCAAGTACTTTCAATGGGCTTTTTGGCTTTGAGCATAACAAATACCGTTGCCAACATTTACCGTTTGGCAAGTTTTCGTTCTTTAAAATTTACAGTTAATATGGGTGCTAATGCCGGTAAAACTACACAAATATCACAAGTTAGTAAAACAGCCCAAAGTTTGCCTAAACCCAAACCTGAACTTCCCCAACCCAATACTGCTGTTGCTGCTTTGCCGCAAAGTAAAGCCGTTACCGCCTTACCTCAGGTGAAAGAAATTCCTGCCTTGCAGCAACCTAAAGTTCCGGTTGTTGAAAGTTTATCTGTACCAAATGTCTTGTCAAAAATTAGGACTAAAAACAAAGGGATATTACAACCGACTTCAAATATCGGTGGGGTAGATTCTCTTTCCCAGAAAGGTTCTTTAAATATTTTAAGTGATGGCTTGAATAAAGCAACACAATCAGTTTTTAGGATTTTTCCTATTAATGGGAAAGGTGCAGGCAGCGGTTTTTTAACAGAAATTCCTTTGTTTGGTCAAAATCAGCAAGTGATAGTTACAGCAGGGCATGTAGTTGATTTACCAAATGAAGGTTTTTATTTATCTAATAAGAACAAGACAACTGTTATAGCTCATCCTACAAAATACTTTGCAGGACTTATAAAAGCAGATTTATTATTTTATGTTCATTCTTTGATGATTAAGGGTACAGGTATTTATGAAGATTATGCTTTACTATTGCCTAGGGAACATATAGATGCACCATCATTACCTCTTATCTTTGACAATAAATTTTCTAATTTTAGGGAATTTACATCTATGGGGTTTCCCGGCGGAAAATTTGTTAGTAAAAATTTCAAATTGACCCCAGGTACAAAAGAGCTCGCCGGAACACCAAATATAAAATATCTTGGCGGAAAAGTAAACCCCGGAAATAGCGGTGGGCCTGTTTTTGTAGAGACCGCACCTAATGAATATTCTGTTATTGGCACAGTGGTTGCTACTCTCAATAATGGCAGATATTATACTTTAGTTCACACTTTGGGTTGGCTTAAGAAGTTTATTGAAACCGGTGTTACAAGACCTAAATTTTTGAATATAGATCTATCTAAGAAAGCTTTTTTTAATATTTTTGATAAAGCAAGAAGAAGGGGGAATATAACTCCTACTATAGATAAAGCTTCGGAAGAATTTAATTTTCCGGCAAAAACTTCAACAGACAACCCTGGGGAACAAAAATTTTCAAATTATTCTTTTAGGGCTGATTGGGGAGTCGTACCTGGTACTAATTTAGAAGGAGCAAAAAATTTAAGAGAAGTTACTTCTGCTGAACTTCTTCCTTATGATGAAAGTGTGCATCATACCCGTGCAGTATGGAAGCTTAAAAACAAAGATGGAAATATTTTGTTTTATCTCAAATACGGTACGGCAGAAGAAATAGCAAGAATGGAGCTCTTAGATGAAGTAGTTTCAAAAAGTGATTTGATAAAAAATAATCCTTTGGTTAGAATAAATTATCCGCAAATTGTTGCGGAAGGGGATATTCCTTTACCTGCTGCTATAAAAAATCAAATAGAAAATGAACTACGACAAATAAAGCCCGGTTTATGGGGTATTGGCCGCGGCAAAGTGCCTTTTGTTATGACAGTACTACGTGCAGACGGATTTAAATATGACGATTTAAATGAACCAGGCGGCAGAACTCTTGCAATGCACAAATTGCATAAAAAACCTATTACTTTTGCGGAATGGGAAGAAATAGAGAAAATATTTAATGAATTAAACAAAAACGGTGTTGTGCACCCGGATCTCCCAAGAAATTTTGAATTTGCTCGTGATGATAATGATATTTTAAACAATGATATTTATGATTTGGAAAACGGACCGAAAAAGGTTGAAAACAATAAAGAAGATTTACAGGATTTAAGTGAACGTTTCGAAAAATACGGCATTAAAGAATCCGATAAGCCGAACTCCGGTATTAATTCCCAATATATCGGCTCCCAATATTGGTTTTAATACTGTTTACGAACATATTCCATTAATATAAAAAAATGATATACTATAAGTGTAAATATAAATATAGGGGTTTTTATGAGTTTAGCAAGACTTAAAAAAATACTTTGTAATTTTGAGTTTAGTTATCTGGGAATCCGTTATATGGCTTGTGGTTTTTATTTAGGGGATACTGCAAACCCAAAAGCTGTTGCCGGTAGGGATTATACTCCTACTATTGTTTGCCAAACTCTAAAAGTATCTAATGAACAATTAGCTAACTTCCTAAAATGTAAGTATTGGGATATAAACCAAGAAAGATTGGCTAAAGCCGGAATAATATTTAATAAACTTGATGTTTATTTTTATCCGCCTAGGGAAAGATAAAAAGTTTTGTTATGACAAACAACACTTTCTTTTCTTTAGGTTTAAGTTCTGCCCGTTTAAAAATAATAAAAAAATTAAATTTTGCTATTCCTACCAAAATTCAAGCGGAAGCTATACCGCAAATTTTACAGGGCAAAGATATTATGGCTTCTTCACCGACAGGCAGCGGCAAAACCGCAGCATATACTTTGCCGCTTGTTGATTTGCTCTCTGAAAAGGAAACAGCCCGCGCTTTAATTATTGCACCTACGCGAGAGCTCGCTCAACAAATTCAAGCATTTGTTAAAGAAGCAATGAAAGATACTTTTATGCAAACTGCCTTGATTGTCGGCGGTAAAAATATGCAAGGGCAACTTCGTAAACTTAAACAAAAACCGCAATTTGTTATCGCAACACCGGGGCGTTTAAATGATCATATAAAACGCAAAACTTTCGGTGTGGAAGATTTCAGTTTTGTCGTTTGGGATGAAATGGATAAAATGCTTGAACTTGGTTTTCGTGAACAAATTGAAGATATTTTTAACCGTTTACCTTTAAAAAAACAAAGTATGATGTTTTCCGCAACATATCCAAAACGCGTCTTAAATTTAGCGGAAAAATATTTGATTAATCCTATTAAAATTGCCGCAGAAGAAGTTAATAAACCAAACCAAAATATCACGCAAAAAGTTATAAAAATTGAAGGTAATGAAAAGCTTAAAAAACTAACCGAACTTTTAAAAGAACAAAGTAAAACAGGTAAACAAATTTTAGTTTTTCTAAAAACGCAACGTGCGGCAAATGAAATTTCAGTTTATTTAAAGCGTCAAGGTTTTTTTATTTCCGTTATGCACGGTGGGCTTCATCAAAAAGTTAGAGATAAAAATTTGCTTGATTTCCGTCAGGGGTTAACACAAATTATGATTGCAACGGACCTTGCCGCCCGCGGTCTTGATATCCCTGCCATACATTGTGTAATTAATTATGAACTTCCGCAAAACCCGGAAGAATATGTGCATCGTATCGGGCGCAGTGCGCGTTATAAAAACAAAGGTATTTCTTACACTTTAATTGCCCGCGCCGATAGACAAGATTGGAAAAAGATTAAGGAGTTTTTAAATAATTAATATGAATTTATTTATCAACATTGATGGTGGCAGCCGCGGAAACCCCGGCATTGGTGCAAGCGGGGTTATAATTAAAAATGAAAAAGGTAAAACTCTTTTAAAACAGGGGTTGTTTTTTACTAAGTGCACTAATAATCAAGCGGAATATAATGCTTTAAAATTGGCTTTAGTTGCGGCACAGAATTTAGGTGGAAAAATTTTAAAAATCACTTCGGACTCCGAACTTTTAGTAAAACAATTTAACGGCGTTTATAAAATTAAGAACCCCGATTTAAAAATTATGATGGAAGAAATTAAAACTTTAGTTAAGAATTTTAAAACCGTTACTTTATCTCATACTTTACGTGCGGGTAATGCCGAAGCCGATGAAATCTGCAATTTAACTATGGATGCGGGTAGAGAAAACAAATTTTCTAACGGTTATGTATATACTTTATTTGCAGAAAAGGTAATTGCAAAACCTGTAAACAAAACCGTTAAAAAAGAAACCGAGCAACTTGAACTTTTTGATATTTAACATAAAACTTTAAAAATTTGTTATTATTAAGTAAAGGAGTTTTATATTTATGTAGGGTAACAACCCTAAAAAAATTTAATCTGTTTTTGGATCCGTATAAATACGGGGAACTATGAAAATAGTGTTCATAAGAGCCAAAAATAGTCGTTAAAGCATATAGTAACTTGGTTGATCCCCTTGTTATTGTATGCTAATGTTTGTCAATTTTGATGAACTACGGCTATATTGTGAGTCCTCTTATGAACCTCATAGTATCAGCCGTTTTTCTATACAAATTTATGGGGGTAAAAATATGCCGGAAAATATTAAACAAGAAATTAAAGAACAAATAAAAGAATTCAGCGAACTTATTAAAAAATATCCCGATATTGAAGAATTATATATAGGCAGAGCTTTATTATATGCAAAAATCAAACAATATAAAAAAGCCGTTGAAGATTTTGAAAGGGGATGCATGAAATATATGTGTTATGACATTATGATTGTATGCAAAAGGCATGCTCTATTTAAAGAAGCGGAAGAACTTTATACAAGAAAGGTAAACAAAGATAAAAATGACATTATGAATTATATTACCCGCGCCCGTTTTTATGAAAGCATCTGTGAATATCAAAAAGCACTTACCGATTGCGAAAGTGCTTTAAAAATATTCCCCAGAGATAAATTTGTTTTGGAAATGAAACAAAGATTAATAAAGAAAATAACAGAACGGCAAAAAAGTACCCAAAAAATAAAATCTCCTAAGATATTTTTGACATAAAGCCAAACCGAGTACCCAAACCCGGCAAGTATTTGTGAGGAAATTTTGATTTTCTCTGCGACGAATAAAATAAAGTCAGACCGTGCACTCAAACCTAGCAAGTATTTTGGAGATAATTTAAATTTTATCTTTGACGACGAATACCCAGAAGTACAAGAGCGAAGCGATTTTCGGTATTCTAGGAAAAGAAAAATTTAAATTAGCCCAAAAGACGCCGCTAGCAAAGAATAGAATTTGTAAAACATTCCGCTACCCTCTTGAGTTTAGCGTGTATTTATAATATCATATAAGTATGGGACTAAAACGCCGTATAATTTATCTGTCAATATTTTTTAGTTTTCTTTTTTGTTACTCTTTTGGGCAAAACACACCGCTTTTCGTTGAAGGTATTTATTCACAAAGTGCGCCCGTTTCGGGTGTAAGCGAACGCCAAAAAGCAGATTTGCTGGAAAATACTTTGACGGAAATTGAAATTGCTATACAAAATGAAAATTATAATAAAGCAATAAGTGTAGCAGATAATTTAATTAAAGAAGGTTTTGTAGATGTTCGTTTATATGATTTACAAGCCGTCGCTTATGAGGAATTAGACGATTGCGATAATGCTATATATTATGCTTCAAAAGCAATTTTTACTGCACCTTCGGTAGTAAATCCTTATATAGTGCGTGCAAATTGTTACTTCAAAAATAAAAAATTTCCTTTAGCTACAAGGGATATTGAAATTGCCCTCTCTTTAAATCCAAAATCCGAAAAGGCCAAAAAAGTTAAAGAATTAATTTATGTTAATCCATCAAAAAATACACAAAATTCCAAAAAATCAAAAGATGATTTACCTAAATGGTTTTATAAATATTTAATTGCCGTTGCCGCTGTTTTTGCAATATTACTTTTTTACCGTTATCGTAAACCTGAATATGTTGATGCACAAGGTCATCGCCTTAAGGAATATAATATAAAGGAACAATATAATTTTATACGCCTTATCGGGGAAGGCGGTATGGGTAAAGTTTATGAGGCGTATGATAATACTTTAAAACGTAAAGTAGCTGTTAAACGTATTAGACCGGAATTGTTAAAAAACGGATCTTTTAGAGAACAATTTTTATCTGAGGCGCGCACCGTAGCAATGCTTAGACATCCGTCAATAGTGGAAATTTATACCGTTATAGAAACAACAACAAGTTTGTATTTGGTTTTTGAATATGTTGAAGGTCAAACTCTTGAAACACGCCTTGATATTGATAATTATATTCCGTTTTCCGAGATTAAGGAAATCTTCCACTCTGTTTGTTCCGGGCTTGCTTATGCTCACTCTCTGGATATAGTGCATTGTGATTTAAAACCCGGTAATATTATGATTTCCGATATCGGTCCGGCTAAAGTGATGGATTTCGGCGTGGCACAAAAAATTGTTAAAGATAAAAAAGACAAAGAAACTAGATCAGTCGCCGGTACGCCGGCATATATGTCCCCTGAACAACAAAGAGGATATACATCTAAACAATCCGATATATTTTCTTTAGGTGTTTGCTTATATGAAGCTCTTATAGGCGTTGTACCTTGGGCAGTTAAAGGTTACAATTTAAACAGCAAAGAAATTGTTAAACCTTCAAAAATAAATCCGCGTTTCCCCAAAGAATTGGATGAATTGTTGGTTAAAGCTCTTGCCCAAAATGAGAAAGACCGCATACAAACGGTAGAAGAATTTTGGGATATTTTATCTGCCTGCGAGCTTAAAAATTAAGCAAATTTTTTGGCTATATCAAACATTAATTGGGCAAGTATTTGCGCACTCTTTTTGCGATTCGGTATAGCGTCCCATTGGTTTGAATTTAATAAGTCACTTATTACAAAAACAGCGGCACTTTTGAGTCCGCGCTTTTTTGCAAAAGCAAAAACACCGGCTGCTTCCATTTCAACAGTTTTTGCTCCTTGTTTTTCATAAAACAAAACTTCCTGTTTTGTTTCGCAAAACATTGCATCAATGGTCCAAGTATATCCTTTGGTTTCGGTTAAATTCGCGAGCTCGGCGGTTAGTTTCTGGGAAGGTTTAACTAAAGTTTCAGTCACATAATGGCGGCTTGTACCTTCATCTGCGAAAGCACCTGTGCAAAGCACTTTTTGGTTTAATTTTAAATTTCTTTCAATACCGCCTGCGATACCGATTAAAATGAAATTTTCAACACCGAGTTCCGCAAGTTGTTCCGTGATAAAAACACATAATGGCGCACCGACAGAGAAATCGTGTACTACCGCAATATTATCGTTTAAAATATCAATGCTGGAAAATAAATCATAATGTTTTTTTATATGCCCTTTTAAAAATTTTCCCATATTTGCGGAAGGCATTAAAATGACTGTTTTAGGAAGTTTAAAAGATACTTTTTTACCTTCTAAAAAATCTTTTGCCGTGAAGAAAGGTGCTAATTTCAATTTATTTTTCTTTGAATATAACATTTTTGCCTCTTAAAATGATAAAATTTTTATATACAATGCTCTATAAATTATATAAAATACAAGGGTAGAGTATGAAATATTTTTAAATAAGTAATTGGGTGCGCTTATGCTTAAAAAATATATTATAAAAAATAATAAGATAGAGGAAGAAAATTCACTAACCCCCGAACAAGCCGGTATTTTGCTTTTTGTAAACCCGACGGCAGAAGAACAAAAATATCTTATAGATATTCTTAAAATTGATGAGCATACGCTCGCTTCCGCTATGGACCCGGAAGAATTGCCGCGTCTTGAAACAGAACCTGAGCATACCGCTTTAATTTTGAACCGTCCGCGTAATTATTCGGGTAAAGACCAACTTGTTTTTAGGGTCGCTTCTATGGGTTTATTTTTATATAAAGACAAACTTGTGATAGTTTTACCCGAAGATATACCCTTGTTTATAGGCAAACGTTTTAATTGTATTTCGGATTTAAATGAAGCATTTTTAAAAATTATTTATAATTCTATTTCACATTATTTAGAGCATTTGCGCGTTATTAATATGATTACTGAAGATATTGAAGATAAAATGACGCAAGCTATGGATAATAAATATCTGCTCAATTTATTTAGTTTGGAAAAGAGCTTGGTTTATTATGCAAGCGCTATTACCGCAAACGGTTTTGTTTTTGAAAAACTTAGAAACTTTAGTAACAGAATCGGTTTAAGTGAACAAAACAAAGAAATGCTTGACGATATTATTGTTGAAAACACACAATCCCAAAAACAAGCGGAAATTTATTCAAACATTTTGGCAAGCATGATGGATGCGCGCGCATCTATCGTTAACAACAACTTAAACTTGCTAGTTAAGAAATTAAACACTATAACTATTTGGATTATGGTGCCGACTTTTGTTGTAAGCGCATTTTCAATGAACGTGGCAATACCTCTTTCAAAACATCCGCACGCTTTTTTGATTATTATGGGGCTTGCGGTTTTGTCAGTATGGTGCGCAGTACTTTATTGGAAATATAGGAAGTGGTAAAATGTCAAATACAGGAACTTATATAATTGATAAAAAAACAGGTAAATTAGTAAAAATTTCTGACAGGGCAAATGCCGCTAAAAAACAAAGTCATACTTGTTGCGGGGATTGTTGCTGTCATCATCATTAAGAGGTTTATATGGAAGAAAAAATAAATAAAACACACAAGAAAAAAGTAGTTAAAGAAAATAAAATAAATACCTTGCCTGTTAAAGTGCAAGCGGAAAAAGCTATTCAAGAAAAAACCGAAAATAAAGAAATAAAACCGTCAATCCGTAGAGGGCATCATCAATCTTCCGTAGCGGAAGTATTGGTAGATATCGCGCAAAAATTAGTTAAAAAAAGTTTGCTTTTATTAATACCTTGGATAATTTTATCCGTAGGTATTTTATTAACCGGAAGTTATATAATTTTTAAAGAATTTTTTATAGGTATGGCTTACCCTTGGTGGTATCTGTTATTTGTAGGTATTTTATTGTTTGGCGTTTACGGTGCTTTGGGGTTTATATATGGTCTTTGTATGGCACTTTTGCATACACTTTTAGCGGTTTCTTCTTCAATAGGGGAAATTATTAAGAAAACCGTTTTAAGGGTTAAAAATTCTATTGAAAGCAGAGTAGATAAATTTACTGATAATCTTGAAAAAGAAAGTTTGTTGCAAACTGTCAAGAAAACTTTTGATGATATCTCTAAAAATATACGCCGTTTTGCTGCCAAAACAGCTATCGGTATAATAGTTATTGCATACTTAAGCGGTATAATATTTTTGATTAAAAATATTATGGTAAAAAGTTTCAAAAAAGTTCAAAATAAAGCGGAATTTTTTGCCACAATGTCTATCCGTTTCAGTTTGCTTATTGCGGTAATTTTAAATTTGAGATTCTTTACAAAAATTGCTTTAGTGCTCGGTTATTTAGTTGGAATATTGCTTGTTTTAAGCCAAGTTTTGATTTGGCAAATAATGCAATGAGAAAGCTTTTATTTATCTTTTTAATTTCGATTTCGGTTCTCCCTTGCCAAGCATTAACAGCAAGGGAGTATTACCAATCCGCACTAAAAGAAAAAGATATAAATAAACAAATAGAGCTTTACACGAAAGCAATAAATAAGGCACCCAAATTTATTTCTGCTTATCACCGACGTGGGGATGCTTATAAAGAACAAGGTAAAATAAAAAAAGCATTAGCCGATTACAGTAAAATCATTAAACTTTCACCTAAAGATCCTTTTAAATATTATGCACGCGGTTTAGCTTATCTTGATATGAAAGATTATGTTGCCGCTAAAAATGATTTTAACTCTGCCATAAAACTAAATAATAATTACGGCGGTTTTTATTATAACCGTGCATTATGTGAAGTGGAACTCGGGCAAATGAAAAGTGCTTTAACGGATCTTGAGAAAATTAAAGATAAATCTTTAAAGAAAAAGGTTTTATTTTTAAAAGGCCGTGCAAATTATAAACTTTATAATTATGATATCGCTGAAGATATTTTTAGTAATTTGCTTAAACAAGATAGCAATAACGAAGATGTTATTTTATATCTTGCCCGTATTCAAACGAATAGAGAGATGTATGATGAAGCAATTTCTCTTTTAAGCCAAGTAATAAATACAAATCCGAAAAATGAAACTGCTTTACTTTTACGCGCTGCTGCTTTTAAAGAAATAGCACTTTTTGAACAAGCATTAGAAGATTATACAGCCCTTATTGCATTACATCCTCAAGCAATTTATTACAATAGGCGCGGGCTTATTTATGAAGAATTTGAGAATTGGCAATCCGCTAAGGAAGATTACACTTTGTCTTTAGAGTTAATGCCTAATTGGGCAATATCATATAATAACAGGGGATATGTCAATATGAAGATGGAGAAATATGATGAAGCCAAAAAAGATTTTGAACTTGCATTAAAATATTCGCCTACACTTGCCCCTGCCGCAATTAATCTTGCCGGTTATTATTGGACGGTAAAACGTGATAAGAAGAATATGTATAAATATTTAGATAAAGCCCTTAAAGCTAATTTTAAGGATACCGCCTCTTTATATGATGATACCCAAAAAGGTTGGTTGTTTAAAAAAATAAATAATACTTTAGATTTTCGTACTTTTATGGAAAATAACTAATTATTTTTATTTATATAAAAATAATAATAAATATTTGTTTTGCTTGCTTAAAATTGATAAAATATAGTAAAATATATGAGTGATGGTAATTTAGTTTATGTAATAAGGAGGAGGAGGAATGAAGAAGTTTAGGGTAATTGGTGTTATAGGTCTATTATTATTGTTTACCGTTGCATTTGCACGGGTTGTAGTTTTGCAGGACGGAAAAACAATGTCTTTTGCGGATAATTCACAAATTGTCGTTTCGGGGAAGACACCAGCACGTGTACTGTATGACGGAGTATTAGTAACAGTGTCTCCGAATCAAAAAGTAAAAATACGCAAAGAAGAAATGAAGAAAGAAGATGGGGATATTGAAAGGCGAATTATTATTTCCGGTACGGATTTAAAAGATATTAAGGTACATGGAAAGACAATTACATCCCAAGGTGCAACTGAAGTAGCTCTATCCATTGATAATACAAAAATTGATGTAATCAAGGGGAAAGTATATACAGACGGTATTTTGCTTAAAGAAGTTCCGGCTCAAGAAAAATCAATTAAATCTGCTGTTACAAAGCAATCTGCTGAAAATCAACCGGTTGTAAAACCGATAATTTCTGAAACAATTGAATTTCCTGATGTTTCAGATTATGTTGATGAATTGGCATTTGAACAATCTGTGCAAGATGTTGAAGATATGAGCCAATATGCACCGAGGTCTTAATATGAAAAAGTCAATATTTTTAATATTTATTTTTGTAGTTTTAACGTTGGCAGCTAATGCTTCAGATCTTAAATTTATGGCTTCACAACAACTTAGTTATGACGATAATATCTATTTAGATAGGAGCAGGATCGGTTCCGGTATTTCTTCAACTAAAGTCGGTGCTTTATATAATTTAGCTATACCGAACAGCTCTTGGAAAGGTAATTTCAGTGCCGTCGGTGGTTACAATGCTTACCAAAAACATAATCATAAAAACGGTTATTGGGATGCTTTGGCTGTTGCAGAATTAAGCAATGATCTCTTGAAAATAGGAGATAGGTTTTTACTTACTTCTGATCCTGCTAACTTAGAACAAACCGAAAGGAAACAAAGAATAAACAATAATATTTATGCATCTTTCAGAACAAGTGCCTATGACAAGTTAAGTTTAGGTGTTAAATTTTCTGATGAAATTAATAAATATACCAGCGGCGGATATATTTCACAGCTTGATAGAAATCGTGTGAATATCGGTGCAGGTGTTTATTATAATGTTTCTGAAAAAACTAATTTGCTTGCCGAATATACTTTTACAGCTTTAGCTTATGAAAGTAATCACGAAAATAATTCTACAGGCGGTATAGCAGCTTTAGGTGTTGAAGGGAAAATTGCCCCTAAAGTAACAGGCGAAGCTAGGATGACATATAATTACAGAAATTATAGCCACGATAAAGCCGGTTGCAGTAATTATAGTAATTTATTAGGTTATAATGTTGCAATCACTTGGAAACCTACAACCCAAAACTTGCTCCGCTTAAGCGGTAAAAGAGATTTTGAAGAAACCGTTTATGACAATAACCGGTATTTTGTTTCGACAGGTATTGAGTTATATGGATCCCAAAAAATTATGGATAAATTTACCGCCGGTTTAACTTTGGAATATGCAAATCTATCTTACCGCAAGGCAAATTTAAATAATATTAAAAGGTCAGATGATGTTTATACCGTTCGTCCGGAACTTAATTATCAGTTTAAAGAATGGTTAAGTGCTGGCATTTGGTATCAATATCGCCGCCGTGCTTCAAATGCAGGAGCTTTCTATTTTAACAATAGGGTAGGAGCTTTTGTAAAAGCCATTTTCTAAAAATTATTTAAGCAAATAAAAACCCCGATTAAGTCGGGGTTTTTTGTTTGTGTTTATTCCTTTATAGTACTATCTTTGATAAAAGCGCGTTTGGCGGTTTTTAAAATAATTTCGATATCAAGTATAAGCGAGCGGTTTTTAATATACCAAACATCATAAGCCAAGCGGTTAAAAGCGGCATCAAAGATTTCATCAGTTGGTTTGTTTTTTAAATCAATATTTTGCACACAATAAGTTGGCGGCGCTTTAAAATTGAGTTGAGCCCAACCGGTCAGACCGGGTTTAACTATGCTTCTTACCGCATGGCTTGGAACATATTTGTTTAAAAAATTATATTCATTGTAGTATAGTGTTCGGGGACCTACAACAGAAATATCCCCTCTTAAAATGTTTATGATTTGAGGTATTTCATCTAACCTAAAACGTCTTAAAATTGCACCTAGTTTTGTAATATTCTCCGTATTTGGAATCATAGTTCTGAATTTATATACATATATTTTATTTTCACTTTGTCCCACGCGTTCTTGCAGAAAAATAGGGTTAAAACCATCTATAAATTTGATTAACAAATAAACAATTATCATCGGTAAAGCAAATATTGGTAACAAGCATAAAGAAAAAGCTATGTCAATAATTCGTTTAATTAAAGGGTAAATTTGGTGGCGCTCCCTAGCTGCAATACCGCGCAGTAGCCACATACTATCTTTAATACCCTCTTTTGAAACGCGTTTAAATACATCTTCAAACATAATTAAATCGGTAGTAAGCAAATATCCTTTTATTAAAAATTTTTGTGATATAAGCTGCCAGGCCTGTTTGTTTTGGGTGAATAATTTGCTGGTAACTAAAACTAAATCTATATCTTTGGGATAATTTATATCTTCAACAGTTTCAAAATGCCCCAAGATGTTGTAATGTTTTGAGTTTTTCAGTTCTTTTAATAATTTATTTAATGTAACACTTTTACCGAAAATTAAAACATTTGTTCTATGAAAAGTTATGTTGGCATATAATTTACGGGATAAGTATATATAACAGAAATATATAGAGAATACCCCTAATAATATTGTTTTTGGAGTGGTAAGGTTTAGGACAGGTGCCATATAATAAATAAAAGCCGCGGCCATAAAAAATGAAACAAAAAACGCTGTGATTAGATTTTTATAAGTAATACGCCATTGTTTAAGCAAATATAAATCGTAAAAAGAAAATATACAAAGTATAAGAGAAGCTAAAAAGAATAAAGGAACAAGAATTTTACAGTTTTGGTAAAGGAACAAAAAGTTAAAATTCCCGTGTCTGATAAAAAGCGTCAATGAAACTATTACTAAATAAGCAAAGAAATCTATACAAAAAAATAGTAATCTTGTCATATAATTCACATATTTTTAAGCACTTTTCTTAATATTTGTTTCAAATCGTATAACTTCTATAACTATATTTTATCATTTTATTAAACAATAAAACCCGATGAAACGATTATATGCTATAAAGAAAAAAATTATTTTAATCGCCTGATAATAAGTATTTATTTTTATAATGTTACTTTAATTTTTTAACAAATTCCAAAATTGCTGCAACAGCATTCTGCATACTGTAATATTTATATTCACCAAGCCGACCTATAAAATAAATATTTTTATTTTTGTCAGCGAATTCTAAATATTGTTTATAGAGTTGTTCATTTTCTTTTTTAGGTATTGGGTAATATCTTTCATTTCTTCCTAATTCAAATACAGCCGGATATTCATAAGCAATTGTTGTTTTTGCACTTTCTTGATTTAAAAAATGTTTAAATTCTGTTATTCTCGTAAACGATTCTTTATTAGTATAATTTACAACCGCAACACTTTGGAATTGTTTTTGCGGCAAAGTTTTAAATTTAAACTCCAAACTGCGATATGGCAAAGCACCAAATTTATAATCGAAAAATTCATCAATAGACCCGCTATAAAACAAACAATCATATTTAACATTTTTTAAATCTTTAAAATCAGTATTTAGTTGTACTTTAATGTTTGGATGATTTAAAATATTTTCAAACAATTTTGTATAACCGTTTTGCGGTATTGCTTGATATTTTTCTGTAAAATAACCGTCATAATAACTTGTATAAACAGGAACTCTGGCGAGAGCATCACCACCTAAATCTTCCGGCTTAAAGCCCCATTGTTTTAAAGTATAATGATAAAAAATTTTTTCATAAACAAAAGCTGCAAGCTCTTGTAAATCTTTGTCATTGGATTTTTTAAGCTCTAAAATAGGTATTTTTTTGTTTTCGCCGTATTTTATAATTAATTTTTCTTTAAAAATTTCGGCTTTTGTTGTGTCAAACACAGTATCTATTGAAGTGAAATTAAACGGTATAGGCACTTCTTTGCCGTTAATAATTGCGCGCACTTTGTGTGTATATTTATGCCAAGCGGTAAAACGGGATAAAAATTGCCAAACTTCTTCATTATCAGTCCTAAAAATATGAGGTCCGTATTTATGAACATTTATTCCGTTTTCATTTTTATAGTCAAAGCAATTACCACCGATATTCTGGCGTTTATCAATTACAAGTACATTATGACCTTTTTCAGCCAATATTCGTGCTAATACAGCACCGCTTATGCCGGCGCCGACTATTAAAGCATCGGTTTGATAATTTTGCTTATTCACAAAAAATATTATAGCAAATGTAGCGGACTAACGGCATTTACATATAAATGCTATAATATATATATATAATAGCGTAGGAGATGTCTATGTGGGATTATACAGATAAAGTTTTAGACCATTTTAAAAACCCCCGTAATGTGGGTAATATTGAAAATGCTGACGGTACAGGTCAAGTCGGCAGTTTAATTTGCGGCGATGCTTTAAAATTAACAATCAAAGTTAATAAACAAACGGAAGTCATTGAAGATATTAAATTCCAAACTTTTGGTTGTGCCTCGGCGATAGCGTCATCTTCTGTATTAACCGAAATGGCAAAAGGTAAAACCTTGGAAGAAGCTTCAAAAATTACAAACCAAGATATTGCCGATGCTTTAGGTTCTTTGCCTGAGGCAAAAATGCATTGTTCCGTTATGGGTATGGAGGCATTAGAAGCAGCTATTAAAAGTTACCGCCAAGGCGGTAAACCGGTCGTTTTTGAACAAGCGCAAGAATCAAAAGTAATTTGCCAATGTTTTAATGTCACCGAAGAAACAATTTTAAAAGCAATACATACAAATAATTTAAAAACGGTAGAAGATGTTACACATTTCACCAAAGCCGGCGGTGCTTGCGGTAAATGTAAAGCGGAAATCCAAAATATTTTAAATAAAGTTTTAGCTTGTGAACTCCCGCAAAAAAAGCAAGAAGAAAAAAAGCCGTTTTCCGCTTTAACTATTGTTGAAAAAATTAAAGCCATAGAAAATATTTTAAATACCGAAATTAAACCGCAGTTAAATAAAGACGGGGGAAGTATTGAACTTGTAGATTTAAACGGTAATACGGTAATTGTTCGTTTGCTTGGCGGTTGTGCCTCTTGCTTGGCAAGCCAAATGACACTTAAAAATTTTGTCGGTAAAACTTTGAAGGAAAAACTTGATAAAAACCTTGAGGTAAAACAAGCGTGAAAGTAATTTATTTAGATAATAATGCCACCACGCGCACTTTGCCTGAGGTTCTGCAAAAGATGGCGCCTTATTTTACCGATTTTTACGGTAATGCAAGCAGTATACATACTTTTGGCGGCTCAAACAAACACGCTATTGAATCTGCACGCAGCCAAGTAGCTAAATTGTTAAATGCAAAACCTGAGGAAATTATTTTTACTTCCGGCGGAACTGAAGGGGATAGTACTGCAATATTTTCTGCAGTAAATTCATATCCTAACAAAAAACATATTATAACTTCTGCCGTTGAACATCCCGCTGTTTTGGAAGTTTGTAAATATTTAGCTTCACGCGGATATCGTCTTGATATTATCGGTGTTGACGCACAAGGTCGTTTTGATATGGAGCAGTATAAAAAAGTTTTGGATGAAGATACTGCCCTTGTTACCACAATGTGGGCAAACAGCGAAACAGGAACAATTTTCCCCGTTAAAGAAATTGCTGAAATTGCACACGCAAAAGGTGCTTTATTCCATACCGATGCCGTGCAAGCAGCAGGTAAAATTGCCACTGATGTTAAAGAAATTAATGCTGATTTTGTTTCAATGTCTTCCCACAAAATACATGGTCCTAAAGGAACAGGCGCTTTGTATGTTAAAGCAGGAACTCGTTATATGCCTTTTATGCGCGGTGGGCATCAGGAGAATTTACGCCGTGCCGGTACTGAAAATGTACCCAATATTGTTGGCTTTGGTTATGCTTGTGAACTCGCATTAAAACATTTACCTGAATATCAAACCCAAGTTAAACCTTTACGTGATTTGCTAGAAAAAGAACTTTTAGCCAAAATCCCCGATACAAAAATTAACGGAGATACACAAAACCGTCTGCCAAACACTTTAAATTTAAGTTTTGGTTATATTGAAGGTGAAAGCATTTTAATGTTTTTAGATGAAGAAGGCATTTGTGCGTCTTCCGGTTCTGCCTGTACGACAGGTTCCTTAGAACCGTCACATGTTTTGCGTGCTATGGGGGTTCCGTTTCAATTTGCGCACGGTTCAATTCGTTTTTCTTTAAGCAGGTTTACAACTTTGGAAGAAGTGCAAACAGTAATAAAAGTTTTACCGAATATTGTTGCACGTCTTCGTGCAATTTCGCCTTTCAAAAAGGCATAAAGAGGTGTTTATGATAAATTATTTAATAGATAAAATTATTGGTACAAAATCCGAAAGACAAATTAAAAAACTTAAACCTATCGTAGATAAAATCAATGCTTTAGAGCCAAAAATTTCAAAATTAACAGATGAAGAATTAAAAAATCAAACTGTTTTATTTAAAGAACGCCTTGCAAAAGGTGAAACTTTGGACGATCTTTTACCTGAGGCCTTTGCCACAGTTCGTGAGGCATCAAAACGCGTTTTAGGGCTTCGTCCTTATGATGTGCAACTTTTGGGGGGTATAGTTCTTCATCAAGGTAAAATCGCAGAAATGCGTACCGGTGAAGGTAAAACTTTGGTTGCCACATTGCCTTCATACTTAAATGCTTTAACCGGGAAAGGTGTACATGTCGTAACCGTTAATGACTATCTTGCTAAACGCGATAGGGAATGGATGGGTCCTATACATGAGTTTTTAGGTTTAACAGTAGGTTTTATTAACCACGATATGCAAAATCCTGAACGTCGTGAAATGTATAAAAAAGATATAACTTATGTTACTAATAACGAACTGGGTTTTGACTATTTACGCGACAATATGGTTGTTCGTGCAGAGCATAGAGTGCAACGCAAATTAAATTATTGTATTGTTGATGAGGTGGACTCAATTTTAATTGATGAAGCAAGAACACCTTTAATTATTTCCGGTCCTTCAGATGAAAAAACTGATAAATATTATATTGTAAACCGTTTAATTCCTTCTTTAAAAATTCGTAAAATTACCGAGCGTGATGAAGTTAATGCTAAATATGCCGGGCAAGATTTGTCTATCGGCTACGATGCTTTAATCGACGAGAAAAACCACAATGTAACTTTAACCGAGCAAGGTGTATCAAAGGCGGAAAAATTACTCGGTGTAGAAAATTTGTATGCAGATGTTGATTGTGAGTGGGTACACCATATAAATCAAGCACTTCGCGCACATCACTTATATGAACGCGATGTCCATTATGTTGTTAAAGACGGTGAAATTATTATCGTTGATGAATTTACCGGCCGTTTAATGCCGGGGCGTAGATGGTCCGACGGTTTGCATCAGGCAGTTGAAGCCAAAGAACATATGCCGATTAAAGAGGAAAACCAAACTTTAGCAACTATCACTTTCCAAAACTTTTTTAAACTTTATTCAAAACTTTCCGGTATGACCGGTACCGCAATGACGGAAGCTAATGAATTTTGGACAATTTACAAACTTGATATTGTTGAAATACCTTCCAATAAACCTTGCCGCCGTATTGATTATCCTGATATAATCTATAAAACAGAACGCGAAAAGTTTCGCGCCGTTGTTGAGCGTGTTGAGGAACTTTGGCGTAAAGGTTTGCCGGTGCTTGTAGGTACAAGGTCTATTGAAAAGTCAGAGCAACTTTCCCAAATGCTTCGCAAAATCGGTATTCCGCACAAAGTATTAAATGCAAAGTATCACGAAATGGAGGCCCAAATTATCAGCCAAGCAGGTAAAAAAGGTGCAGTAACTATTGCCACCAATATGGCAGGGCGCGGAACAGATATTGTTTTAGGAGGTAATCCCTGCGACGAAGCTGAACAAAAATTTGTGCAGGAAAACGGCGGTTTAACCGTTATCGGTACAGAACGCCACGAAAGCAGACGTATTGATAATCAGCTTCGAGGTCGTTGTGCCAGGCAAGGGGATAAGGGTTCTAGCGTCTTCTACGTTGCATTAGATGATGAACTGATGCGTTTATTCGGCAGTGAGCGTATTGCAAGAGTAATGACAACTTTGGGTATGAAAGACGGCGAAGCAATAGAATCTAGGATAATTTCAAAGCAAATTGAAAGTGCGCAAAAAAGCGTTGAAGGTCATAACTTTGATATTCGTAAGTATTTACTTGACTATGATAAAGTTATGAACCAGCAGCGCACCTCTGTTTATAATTTAAGAAACGCAATTTTAGACGGTAAAAATTTCAGCGAAAGAATTGCAGAAATGATAGAAGAAACAACTGCCGAAATCTTCTATAAATTCTATGATGAACACCATCCTAAACTTACTGATTTAACCAGCATTAACACTATTTATAAACGTATGTACGGTATTGATGAGGCAGTTTCACAAGAAGATATTATTAGCAAAAAACCTCAAAATATTTTAGCTGATTTAATGCCTAAAATTAAAGATGTTTATAAAGAACGTGCAGCTGCTTTTGCTGAACAAGGTTTTGATTTCTCAGAAGTTGAAAGAATGCTTTTACTTCAGCTTTTAGACCAAAGTTGGAAACAAAACTTGTATGAACTTGACCAATTACAAAAGAGTGTCAGTTTGCGCGGTTATGCACAAAAAGATCCTTTAATTGAATACCAAAAAGAATCGTATACTTTGTATGAAAATATGATGACGCGTATACGTGATTTTTTTGTTGATTATATTTTCCGAATACAATTACCGCCCAAAGTACGTGGTCCTCAAAAAATGCAAGAAGGTGGTGCGCAAAATGCCCAACCAATCGCGGCAAAACAAGAAACACAGCAACCTCACAAAATCGGCAGGAATGACTTATGCCCGTGCGGAAGCGGTAAAAAATATAAAAAATGTTGTGGTAAATAAGTGGTTAAAAAAAATAAAAAGACGCGAGCTAAAGAAGAGTTAACCCTAATTACATCTGAAGAAAAAAAACAAAATATTTATCGGGTTATATTTTCTTCTTTACTTAAAAGTATTGTTATTGCATCTTCCGCTTTGGCTGTTGCTATCTGTCTAGGTTCTTCTTTTTTGGCAAATAATAAATTTTTAGGTGCTTGGATAGGTATATTTTTATTTGCTATTGTCTTAAATAATTTTAAGAAACTTTTTTTGAATTTATTTTATTGCTTTATCGTAGGTTTTGCTTTTAATTTGATTTTGCTATATTGGATTTACCCGACGGTATATTTCGGCACACAAGACCAATTTTTATCCTACCTTTCTGTTTTTAGTTTAAGTGCCGTTATGGCTTTGCAGTTTGTGTTGTTTGGCTTTTTTTACTTTTACATAAAGAGTTTGACTTGGGTTTTACCTTTAGGTGCAGCGTGTTTATGGGTAAGTATTGAGTTTTTACATCAGCTGATTGCATTTTATTTATTTGCTTTCCCGTGGTTTGTGCTCGGTTATAGCCAATTTGAAAATTTGACCTTAATACAAATTTCATCAATTACCGGTGCGTATGGTGTTAGTTTCCTGATAGTTTTTATTTGTTTTTCTGCCGCTACATTGTTTGGGAGATACAAAAAACGCCAAAAAATTTTATTTATAATTTCCTCAATTATTTTATTTATGATAACTTTTTTGTACGGTAAACAAGAAATTAAACATCAGCTTGATTTCGAACATACTTCCCCGAACAAAATAAAAGTTGCTTTAATGCAGCCAAATACTCACGGTTTAATACTTCTTGGTAAAGGGGATGAAGCATATTCGGTTTTACAAAAGCAACTTGCGGCAATAGATGGTGAAAATGTAGATTTTATTATCTGGCCAGAAACCTCTTTGGAAGGATCTTTCACTTCGGAGAAAAATAAAAATTTTGTGCATAATATTTCAAAAACTTATAACACGCAACAACTTTTCGGAGGTGCTGAGGTAAAAGGTAATAAACTTTATGTCGGTGCCGGTTTATTTAGTGAAGACGGTTTAATTGACAGTTACCAAAAAAACAAACTTGTTCCCTTCGGCGAATTTTTACCTTTTCAGAAATTTCTTAACGGTTTTTACAGAGATAAAGGCATAACCTCTTTAACAGGTACTTTTAGCGAGGGGGAAAATTTGGGGAAAATCTTGACTTTAAAATTTCTAAATAACACATATCCTTTCGGTGCAAGTATTTGTTTTGAATCATTATTTCCTGCCATTTGGCGTGCCCAAGTCAAGGAAGGGGCACAATTTTTTGTAAATATTTCAAATGACGGTTGGTTCTTAAAAACCGCCGCACCTTTGCAGCATTTAAGAATAAATATTTTTAGAGCTATTGAAAACCGTCGCCCTATACTTCGTGCTACTACTACGGGTTATAATGCGTGGATTGACAGTTTGGGCAAACTCCGTTTCAGGTCCGGAAATCTGTTTGAACAGGAAACCGCGATTTTTGATTTTGAGTTTCAAAGCCGAAGCAAAAAAACTTTTTATACAACTTTTGGCGATATTTTTGCCATAATATGTGCTTTTATTGCTTTCTCTTTTTGGGGTGTAGCAATGGCATTTTATATTCAGGAAGCTTATGGAGAATAAAGAAATAATTACTGTTTTTGAAGAATTATCCGCAAGTTTACAAAACTTGCATAAAATTTTGCACCTCGACGAAAAACAAAAAGTTTTGGCAGAAAAGGAAAAGTTAACACTTGCGCCAGATTTTTGGAATGATACTGAACGTGCTAGGAAAATATCCAAAGAAATTGATTTGCTTAAAACCGATATTTGTGCTTATCAAAATTTAGCTAAAAACTTGGAAGATAATAAAACGCTTTTTGAACTTATCCAAGAAATGCAAGACGAAACCGAACTTGAAAATTTAGAAAACAATTTAAAAACTTTAAAAGAAGATTTTGCGCGTCTTGAATTTAAAACAAAAATGTCCAATCCAAATGATAAGCTAAATGCTATCGTCAGTATACACGCAGGTGCCGGAGGTACGGAAAGTTGCGATTGGGCTGATATGCTACTCCGCCTTTACACGCGTTGGGCGCAAAATCACAATTTTAAAGTATCTGTTACCGATTACCTTGCCGGCGAAGAAGCCGGTGTAAAAAATGTCACACTTTTTATTGAGGGTCCTTATGCTTACGGTATGATGAAAAGTGAAAACGGTGTTCACCGCCTTGTCAGAATTTCACCTTTTGATGCAAATGCTCGCCGTCATACTTCCTTTGCGTCTTTGGATGTTTTACCCGATATTGAAGATGAAATAAATATTGAGGTTTTGGATAGTGATATTGAAGTTACCACTTGCCGTTCCGGCGGTGCCGGAGGGCAAAATGTTAATAAAGTTGAAACGGCTGTCCGCATTTTGCATAAGCCGACGGGGATTGTCGTTGCCTGCCAAGTTGAACGTTCGCAACTGCAAAATAAACAACGCGCTTTAAAAATGCTTAAAGCAAAACTTTATGAAATGGAACTTGATAAAAAACGCTCTGAAATGGAAAAGCATTATAGTGAGAAGGGCGATATCGCCTGGGGGCATCAAATCCGCTCATACGTTTTTATGCCTTATCAGCTTGTTAAGGATTTAAGAAGCGGTTTTGAAACTTCCGATATTCAAGGTGTAATGGACGGTAATATTGACGGTTTTATTGAGGCGTACCTTAATTTTAAAGCAGGTAAATAATGCAAGGGCTTTATATTCATATTCCTTTTTGTGTTTCTAAATGTGTGTATTGCGATTTTGCCTCTTTTGCCAATATTAAAAATTTGCGTTTACCTTATTTAAAAGCAATTAAACGGGAACTACTGATACAAAAAAAACATTATAAAAATTTTAATCCAAAAACTTTATATATCGGTGGCGGAACACCGAGTTTTTTAACTGCTGCGCAAATTAAATTTTTGTTTAACAGTATATATGAGTGTTTTGAAAATTTCAAGGAAATTACTTTTGAAGCAAACCCCGAAAGTTTAACTTTACCTAAAATAAAATTGCTTAAAAGCTTCGGTGTAAACCGTATTAGTTTAGGGCTTCAAAGTACTTTTGACAGGCATTTAAAAACAATAGGCCGCGCACATAATTTTGAAACATTTTTAAATGCTTATATCCAAGCAAAAAAATATTTTAATAATATTAATGTGGACCTTATTGCCGGTTTACCTAACCAAACTTTAGCGGACTTTGAGGAAAGTTTAAAAACTTTAATTGACTTAAAACCGCAGCATATTTCCATTTACGGTTTGCAAGTAGAAGTTGGCACCCCCCTTTATAAAAGCGGTTATGTATGCGACGATAATTTAACCCGCAAAATGCTTGAAAGTGCGGAAAATATTTTGTGTAAAAATGGTTTTATTCATTATGAAATTTCTAATTTTGCTTTGCCTAAACGCGAAAGCAAGCATAATATAAATTATTGGATGGACGGTGCATATTTGGGTTGCGGATCTGCGGCGGCATCTTATATGAAAGGCGTTCGTTTTCAAAATACCGCGGATGTAAAAGAATATATTAAAAGTTTAGCGCAAGATAAAATTCCGACGGTGTTTAAAGAAAAATTACAGGGCAAAGCAAAAGTTGGGGAAGAAATTTTGCTTAAATTCCGCCTGCTAAACGGTTTTAAACCAACTCAAAAAATGCTTAAATATTTCAGTAAAGAATTTAAGATTTTACTTAGTAAAAAATTGATTATTAAAGACGATAAACTTTTAAAATTATCTGAAGAAGGCAAGTATTTTGCCAATGAGGTTTTCAGATATTTTGTGGAGCCGTTTTAATGGAAATTACACCTATAAAAACAAAAATTTTTAAGCAAGGCGATAATCTGATGAATTTTTTAACAGCCAATTTACCACAGCTAAAAAACGGGGATATTATTTGTTTATCGTCTAAAGTGGCAGGGCTTGCGGAAGGCAGAATTTACCCGAAAGCGGAAAAATTAAAACTTATAAAACAGGAAAGTTCTTACTATAAAAAAACGGCATTATGTTATTTTACCGTCAGGCAAAATCTTATTTGCGCAAATGCCGGCATTGATGAAAGTAATGCTTTTGATAAAATAATTTTGTTACCTAAAAATCCGTATAAGACGGCAGATACTTTGCGCCGAGCGCTTATTAAACATTATAAAATTAAAAATTTGGGTATAATTTTAACGGACAGTTTTATTTTACCCCTGCGTTCCGGTGTTATAAATATTGCTGTTGCTTACAGCGGTTTTTACGGCGTGGAAAATTTAATAAATAAAAAAGATTTATGTGCGCGTGCGCTTAAAATGACTTTGGTTAATAAGGCTGATGCGCTTGCCACCGCGGCAGGTTTTTGTATGGGGGAATCTAGTAATCAAACCCCGCTTTGTTTAATATGCGGCGCAAAAGTAAAATTTACCTCAAGCAATCGCGCCAAAGAAATGCACTATCCCTTCAAAAAAGATTTTTACTATCCGTTTTTGAAAGAAATCAAAAATTAATATGAACCGAATCGATACAGATATCCATTATGTGCTTTCTGATCATATGATAGATAATATGATTCAGTGGTGGTATGAGTACTCCGATTAGTCAATTGCTTACATAATTTATTTGAAAAGTCATCTGTTTGTCTACTGTTTGATACACAAAACATTTTCCCTCTTTTAGAATTTGCGTATTGGTCTGAATGTTTTAAATATATAAAAACACCTGCATTGATTTCTTTGTTATAACATACTAGAGAATTTGTCCAATTTATGCTGCATTCACCCCAATCATAAACATATGTAGATGTAGATTTATTAGTATAATTTTGAGGCATATCGATATCTAATTTGCTAAATTTATCTGTATACGCACCGTTTGTTAAAAGATATCTGTCTTGAGAATACGCAATAGATTTTGCAAGGTCCATCATAGTAGAATATCTGGCTTTTGCGACGGCCATTTTATATTGGGGTAAAGCAACTCCTGCTAAAATTCCTATTATTAAAACTACTATAAGTAATTCTAAAAGTGTAAAACCTTTTTTGTTTGTTTTCATAAATTCCCCTATATTACTTTATAAAGTATTTTAAGCATATACTATATTGTAGAAAAAAAAAAAAAAACAAGTCAAGAGGCATTATCGTTAAAACAAAAATATATTGCAATTCCCCATCGCTTTTTTTAAGTATTGATGGGGAATTAAGTTTAAAAATATTTGTAATTTGTAGAACTAAATATTTGGGCGTGTAACAAGCATTTTCGTCGCGGGGGATGTTTGGCTCGGTGCTAATTCCGCTTCACTCAAAATTACAGAAGGTACAACATAAGAAATACCTGCAGCAGTGTTATATAAAGTTAAATCATCTGCGGCAAATTTAATATCGCGTAAAGTTCGTGCATTTAAAGCAGGTGCCTTTAAACCGTAAACAGGGGTTTCTTCACCTGTATCTGCATTTATTTTTATAGCTAAAATATCGCCTTTTCTGCCGATATCGCGGGAATATATTTTATAACAATATTCCAAACCTTCTGCTTTGCAAAAGCCCATAAATTTTTGTTTAAATTCACTTGCCGGTATTGTTTCATGTGGCAGAAAAAATAAATTGTTGACTTTAGCTTTACCATATAAATCCTGCCCCCAATTTACAAATGCGTGGCCGTTTGTTTCCTTTTGATTTTTGATTAAGGAACGCGTTTTCGGTAAATCTTTTAAAATACCGTTTTTGACTAAATAAAGTTTTTCTGCTTTTGCACCTTCGTCATCAACTTTATAAGTTCCGATTGTTCTTTTACCGTTAAAAGTTTCTTGTAAAGGATCATCAATTACATCAAAATTGACAGGCAAAACTTTTAAATTTTGTTTTAAAGCGAAATCGCCTAGTGTATATTGGAAATTCCCGCCGCCTAAAGAAGTAGTTATTTTGCGCGTATTATTAATACTATTTATGAAAGTATTTTCAAACATCTTTGCGCTTGCTTCACCTTCAAGCCAAAGTGGACCGATAAATGAGGTTCCCTTTTCCGCATTTACAAAGGCGGCGCTTTGTTTTGCAAAGTTCTGTGCAATATTTTCAAGCTCTTTTACATTAGGTAAATCCTTTAAGTCAGCATAAGATAGGGTTTTAATATCATCAAATTCAAAACCTGTTTTTGTTCTTGCTTTTGCATAAAAAACTATTTGGATTATTAAATCGCGTTTAGTATATTTTGCCCCTTCGCTTGAAAGATAATAAGAAATTTCTTCAATAGCTACGACTTGGGTATTAAATTTCTCAAGTTCCTTTAAAGCACCTACTGCGGAGGTTTTTTGCGCAATTTCTTTTAAAGTTTCAACCGGAAAAATAGTTTTTTCATAAGCTTTTACATCTTGCGCTGGTGTTATTTGGGAAAAGTCATCAAACACTTCTTCCTGCACTTTTTTATTTTTATATCCTTGTTTCCTTGAAAAAATATCAAGTGCTTTTTTGTAACTTGCATCACTTGCTGCCCAAAGCCCGGCGCGGATACCTTCTTTTGAAAATGCCGCACTTTGCTGTTCACCCTGATTATAAGTATAGGCCTCAAAAAAACTGCTGTCCTCTTTATTGGTACCGACGCGCAAAGAAACATCCGTCTTAACACCGTTTATTTTATTTTCTTGCACAAGTCCACCGCGCGCCGCTATAAAAATAAGTTCATTAATATCGGTTACTTTAAAAGCAGCAAAATGTATTTTAGGTTCTGTTTTTGATAAGCTCATTGTGCGTGTCATTTCTTTTTGCATAGCATTAAAAGCTATATTGGTTTTTTCCTCGGCATTTTGCGCTTGTGCTGTTATTGTTAAAGCAATAAAGATTAAAATTAAAAAGCGTTTCATTTTATTTTACCCCCTTTTCGGTATTTTTATTTTCCGCACTTGGTGGCGGAAGTATCGGTAAACTTTCATAAGTTTTATTTACTTTTTCAACTTCAAGTTCGCTAATTAGTAAACTCGGTGCAATAGCCGAAACCGGCACCCAGCCCGATTCCGCCCCGCAAGTACCGTTAAATAAAGCATCGTCATCAGCGGCGGCAATAATTTTATTAAAACTTGTTAAAGGTGTACCTACGATATCCGCACCGCGTATAAGTTCATTAGGTCTGTCATCGGGGAAAACTTTGTAAACAAGTAGCGGTTGCACTTTAAAACTTTGCGGGGAATAAGTGTCGGTATTAGTAAAACCGCCGGAAATATCGTCAATAATAAGCCCGTAAGGTTTATTTTGGCGTTTTATTTCCTCTTTAAGTTTTTTAACAAGCTCGTTGTAAGGAATTTGGTTTTGTGCTTTAACGACGGTTACCCCCATCCTTGAAACAACTTTCCTGCCATAACTTTTGCGCCCATGTCCGTTGGAATTAGGGAAGTTCTTTATCGGTGATCGCCCCATCAAAAACCCTTTTAAAATACCATTTTCAACAAGCATTGCTTTTTGTGATTTTGTACCTTCATCGTCATACACATAATGCCCGCGCAAAGGAATATTTTTAAAATGTGTTAAAGTTGGGTCGTCGTAAACTGTTATGAGGGGGGAAACTATTTGCTTTCCTACTTTTTGGGTAAATGTTTGTCCGAAATCATCATCTTTTTGCCTATGTCCTTCAACTCTATGCCCTAAAATTTCGTGGAAGAAAACCCCTGCCGCCCTATTTTTCAAAATTACCGGCCCGTGGAAAGTATCTGCGCTTGGGGCATTTTGGAGTTGTTTAAGTTCATTAATAGAGTTTAAAATATCTTGTTTTATTTGTTCTTGACTAGGCAAATCTTGCATTGAAATACCGTCATAAGAATTTGTGCGGCTTAGTTGCATACCGTCTTTGTTTCTTGAATTTATTTGATAATTAAGGCGCATTAAAACGCGCGGTTCTTTAATTTTTGCACCTTCGGAATTGACAAAATAATTTGTTTCTTTAACTAAATAAAATTCAACATTTGAAGAATATATAAAATCATAATCTTTCATTAATGCAGATAAATTTTCCATTTCCTTTTTAAGTTCCGGAATATTTATTTTCACATTGGGCATATCGGCAATATATTTTGCCGGATTTTTCGGTGCTTTTGAAAAATCTGCAGAAGTGTCATTTCTTACCGCTGCGGTTTTATTGTTGTTTAGGACTTTTAAATATTGTTCTTGCGCGGCTTTTGCGGCAAGGTCTGTTGTTAGCCAAATGGAATTTTTTAATGCCTCGGCATCTTCTAAAGACACTTTTATTACAAATGGGTTTTTTGTAGCGGTGTTTGATAAATTATCCATATCCACCAATTTTATTTTGCGCGTATTATCAAGTTCGGGGGTACCTACGCGGACATCAACATCAAGGTAAGCATCTTTAACACTTTTTTCAAAATTTATTGTGCCTAGTGTTGCTCCTAAATAGTAATTATCGTGTTCAGTCACTTGGTAAGATAAAAAATATACCGGCGGTTTTGCTTTTTTGAGTTGTTTAAACTCACGTTTAAGTTCTTGTTCCAAAGTGTTTAAAACTGGGCTTTGTTTTATTGTTTGTTTTGCTTGTGCCGGAATTAATAAGGCACAAATTAATAATATAGGTAAAAAATTTTTCATAAAATCTCCTTTACTAAATTATAACTTTTTAGATGTGAAGTTTACATATTTATTTTATTTTGTTTAAAATAGTACTTGACAAGCTTTTTTTTTTTTTTTCTACAATATAATATATAGCTAATTAAAAACGCTGTATAAATCAAATATGGAGAAATAAATTATGAATAAAAAAGCTTTCACTTTACTTGAACTTTTAGTAGTGGTATTAATTATCGGAATTTTAGCTGCAATAGCTTTACCGCAGTATAAGTTAATTGTAGAAAGATCCCGCATGGCAGAAGCTGTTACGATTTTGAAAGCTATTGCTTCAGCACAAGACAGGTTTTATATGATTAATAACCGTTATGCCAATGCTTGGGAAATGGACAAACTTGATATTAATATACCCGGAGAAACGTTAAATGACTCCTGGTATTCAAACAGGATAGAAACTGAATTTTTTATATATTCTCCGGATGGTGACAACGATGGAAGTATTACAAATCCTAAACCATCAGGTACAAAAGGTTATGCCCAAAGAAAACCAATAAATCAACAATATGGCTTATATATGAATACAAAAAATATTTTAATGTGTAGTAAAAAATCTAATATTACCCCTGCCCAATCAAAACTTTGTGATAAGATAAATTCAGAAGGTCATATATAAAAGTATATTATAAACCCAAACCATGCACCAATATCCGGCAAGTATTTTTGAGGAAATTTTGATTTTACAACCCCACCCCTAGCCCCTCCGCCTTTGCAAGCAAAGGGGCGGGGAGTAAAAGGAAATATTTTTTCCGCGACGACTTAGAGCGCGAAACCGTAGCGTACAATAACAATGACGCGCCGCGCAGGAAATTTGAGATGATTTTTTATTTTTGTCTGACGACGTGTACCCAGAAGAATAGAAGCGAAGCGCCTTTCGGTACTCTAGGAAGATAAAAATAAAAAAGGGCTCAAATTTACAAGCGCGTTTTGCGCGTACGTGTACAGTATGCGGAACGAAAACATGTCAAATAAAAAAACATTATTTGCCAAATCGGTCCATAATTTAATATTATTTAGATATATGACCTATATCTCCCTAGCTAACAAATACCGCCCTCAAACTTTCAAAGAAGTCGTCGGGCAAGAAAGCATTGAAACCACTTTAATGAACGCCGTAAAAAGCGGGCGCGTTGCACCTGCCTATTTGTTTTACGGTCCGCGCGGCTGCGGCAAAACTACAACAGCCCGCTTGCTTGCAAAAGCATTAAACTGCCAGCATGGTCCCACAGATGAACCTTGCGGCGAATGCCCTCAATGTAAAGAAATTGCCGCGTCTTCCGATTTAGATGTTTTAGAATTAGACGCCGCAAGCAACACTCAAGTTGATAAAATTAGGGAAGTCATACTTGATACAGTCAGTTTAGCAGCAGGGCGCGACCGCTATAAAATTTTTATTTTGGACGAAGTTCATATGCTTTCAAAGTCCTCTTTTAACGCTTTGCTCAAGACATTGGAAGAGCCGCCAAGCCATGTCGTCTTTATTTTGGCGACAACCGAATTTAATAAAGTCCCTTTAACAATCACTTCGCGCTGCCAGACATTTCGCTTTAAACCTATTGATGAAAAGGAAATTGCCACACATCTTTTGGACCTCGCCGGCGCTGAAAATTTTGAATTAACAGACGGTGCTGCCCAACAAATTGCCAAAAATGCCGGCGGTGCTTTGCGTGATGCTTTAACGATTTTGGATAGGGCGCTGTCTTTTTCAAACGGTCGTGTTGATGAAGAATTAATTGCAAAAATGCTTGGGCTTATGCCGCGTGATATTATTAAAGAAACAGCTTTTGCCTTGGTTCGTAAAGACGAGCAAAAAATGCACAAAATTTTTGAAACCGTTAAGAAAGAGGGTTTTGACACACTTTCTCTTTTAAAAGATTTAAAAACCGCTTTCGGAGAGATTTTTTATTTTACTCTCGGTTCCGGTTCTGCCCCCTTTGACGGAGCGGAAGATATTATCAAAGAAACATCACCAAGCTTTATTGCCGCAATAACACGTAAACTTTCAAAACTTTATGACGAAGTAAAATACTCAGACACCCCTGCTCTTGCTGCGGAAGTCGGCTTATTCACTTTAATGCAAGCTACGCTTGATATCGAAAATTTAATTTCCCGTCTTGAAGCACTTGAAAAAGGTGAAGCAAACGAGGTTATACCAAGCAATTCCAACAATAATCAGGAAGCAGAAAAATTTGAAACACAAACTGTTGAAGAACCCAAAAAAATTGAAGTTAAAGCCGAAGAACCTAAACAAACAAACGATTCAAAGCCCTTTGACCCGATAACCGCTTTACATGCACTTAAAAATGCTTTAGCGGAAAGTTCCCCTGTTTTAGATGATGCTTTACAAAATGCAAAAGTAAGATTTGCTACGCCGGAAAAATGGATTTTTGAATTAAAAGATGCTTTTGCACAAGACAGTTGCCAAAGAAAGAAAAAAGATTTTGATAATATTTCTGCAAAACTTTTTAATCGTAAAATTAATTTTGAATTTAATTATACCGCGCAAACAAACCCGCAAAATTTGACGGCAGCCCCGGTAAGCCCAAGATATGCTGATGTTTTAAAACAAACGACGTCGGCATCTTCCGCGCAGGCAAAAACTCATCCACAAGCGGCATTAAAAGAAGAACTTATAAGCAAGGAAGAGCCGTTTTCAATGCAAGATTTTTCTGTTAAAGATGAAGTTAAAGCCGGTGCGGTTACTCAAAATATTTTGAATTTATTTGACGGGCAAATCATAAGCACAAAAGATGAAAACGCTTGAGAATTTAAAAAATTGTTTTCGCAAATTGCAAGGTGTAGGTCCGCGCCAGGCGGAACGTTTTACCTTGCATTATTTGCGCGCGCCGGAAGCGGAAGTTTCCGCTTTAATTGAGGCGTTAAAAGAAGCGCGTAAAAATGTTAAATATTGCACAGAGTGTTTTAATTATGCGGAAGATGATATTTGCCCTATATGCGCCGATAAAAGCCGTGATAAATCAATTTTATGTGTCGTTCAAGAGGCAAAAGATATTGAAGCCATTGAAAAAACAAAGGTCTATAAAGGTGTTTATCATGTTTTGCACGGTGCAGTTTCACCGCTTGAAGGGAAAAATATTGATAATTTAAAAGTGCGCGAACTTTTGGAACGCGTGCAAAATTCACCGATAGAAATTAAAGAAATTATTTTAGCCACTAACCCTGATAGTGAAGGGGAAATGACCGCCTTGTATTTGGCAGACCTTTTACGGGGATTAGTTGGTAAAATTTCGCGTCTTGGTTACGGGGTGCCGCTTGGCGCACAACTTGATTATATAGATGAAATGACCTTAACCCACTCCCTTAAAGGGCGGACAAAACTATAATGCAACCGTCTTTTTACAAAAGGCCATTTTTTATAGTTTTTCTAATTTATGTTTTATTGCTTGCTTTGTTTTTAAAAGTTCCCACGCCGAAAACAAACGATATCTTTTATAAAATTCCGGCTAAAGCACAAGTTAAGGCATATATAAATTCTTACCCGCGCACGAAAGAAAATAAACAAATTTTTACTGCGGATGTCTTGGCTTTAGACGGTAAAAATCAGGAAGGTAGAATTTATTTAACTTGCCAAAATTGCCAAGAACTCAACCGCGGTCAAATAATTATTTTTGACGGGGATTTGTTTATTCCGGGCGACAGTGAAAACTACGGTTCTTTTAAATGGGGCAAATATCTTGCACGCAAACATATTTTTGTACAAGGCAATATAAAGCAAGTTATAAAAATTGAAAACCCTAAAAATTTCTGGTTTTATCTTTCTAAAATTAGGGCAAGTATTTTAAAAGTTTTCCAAAATAATTTACCTGTAAATTCCGCAGCAATTTTGAGCGGTATTACACTCGGTGAAAAGGGCGATATCCCTGATACTCTTTATACTGCTTTTCAAGACAGCGGTGCTATGCATTTGCTTGTTGCATCCGGCGGTAATGTAGGTTTTGTTACTTTAATTGTTTACTTTTTATGTTCCTTATTTTTCGGTGGTCGTAAAAGAACTGCTTTTATTGCACTTGCTGCCGCTTTATTTTATACACTTATTGCCGGTGCGGATGCACCGTTACTTCGTGCTTATATTATGACGGTAGCTGCAACACTTGGTTTTATTTTGGGGCGCAAAAGCGGCATAATGCAAGGGCTAATTTTGGCGGCGTTTTTTATTTTAATTGTAAACCCGCAAAGTTTATTTGAGGCAGGTTTTCAAATGTCTTTTCTTGCTACTTGTGCAATAATTTTGTTTACTTTAAATTTTAAATTTAATCATAAAATACCGCGTTTATTGCAAAATATTTTAGAATTATTTTTTGTTTCCTTTTGCGCGCAGCTTGCTTTGCTGCCTGTGTTTACAAATTATTTCTATAAAATTTCATTTAGTGCGGTATTTTCCAATTTGCTTTTAGTGCCTTTGAGTGCGATTTTGATGGGTGGAGGTTTCCTGCTTTGGTTAACTTCATTTTTAGGTAAATTTATTTTTGTACCGGTTTTATTTGTAATAAAATTTTTGCTATTTTGCTTTGAATATTTAGTAAATTTTTTTGCCGCTCTGCCGTTTTCAAATATAACTGCATATGTCTTGAGACCGACAACTATTATTGCCTTTTATATCTTGCTTTTTTGTTTGCTTAATTTGCCCTTATTTAAAAAGAAATTTAAAAGTTTTATTATGTTTTTTATTTTGGCAATATTGGTTTTCAGCGGTAGTATTTTCATTAAACCGCAAGAAATTACCGTTTTAAAAGGGCGATATAACTTAAATGTTATTTTACGGGACGGCACTACTACCAAGATGTTGGGTGCAAGTATTAATGCCCAAACGGCGGAAAGGGCCTTGCTTGCGCTCGGTACTAAAAAGATTGACTGTTTATTTATAAATTCACTTTCCAAAAGTTATTTTTATATGCTTAGAGATTTTAATTTAAAAATCAAAAATATTTATTTGCCTTACGGCGAAATTCCTAAAGAAGTTGAACCGCTTTTAAAAGATACTAAAGCGCAAATTACGCAAATATTTCCGAATCAAAATTATTGTGATATCACAGTTGAAAACGGTTGGGTTTTGATAGAGGGTAAAAAACAAATAAGCATAAATAATAATTTATCTTTTAATTTTAAAGATATTAGCACTTCCGCTAATTTAAAAGTTATAAGAAACGGTAAAGAATTTACAACTTTTTAGCCATTTCTTCCAGGTCCTTTTCGCTCATGTCGGGGCGGATACCGAAACGTGTGAGGCAAAAATCATATTTTATAGGGTCTTGCGGGTTAATCTTGGCAAGATTGGCAGAAATTTCCAAAGCGGTTTTTAAATCTGCTTGATTCCTTTTTGTTAACCCAAGTGTTTTGGCAGCACGGTGCATATGTACATCCAAAGGAATAAGCAAATCGGAACAATCAACACCTTGCCAACAACCAATGTCCACTTCATCACACCTAACGCACCAGCGCAAAAATAAATTAAGGCGTTTTAAGGCACTGTTTTTTGCCGGATTAGGTATAAGGGTGTTAATATTTCCGTAACTTCTTAAATGTGCGGCAAAACTTTTGAGGGCAAAAACGAAGTCCTTTTTTGGTGCATAAAACTTTAAAAATAAATTTTCCAAAGTGCCGTATTCTTTAAGCGTTTGGGAAATTGCCCACAAAAAATCAGCAGTTTCCTCACCTGTTGTAAAACGGTATTTAAAGTTTTCAAATATTTTTTTAAGTTCTGGTTTAGAGGTATTTAAAAGAAACTCTTTCGGTTTTGGCCCTAAATTAAGTAAAATATTATTGACGGCTTTTATTATCTGCTTAACATTGCCGTAAGCAAATGATGCGGCAATAAGGCAGACAATTTCCTGTTGCTCTTTATATTTATAAGGGCGGCAGAACTGTAAAGGGTCGGGCGAAACATAACACAAGTGGTTATATTTTGCATATAATTTTTCAAGTAAAGATTTTTTGAGCATAATATATTTTATGAAACTTAGAGAACTTTTTCCAATAGCAAATTTTGATTGTGAAGTTTTGGGTCTAACTCAAGATTCCCAAAAAGTGCAAAAAGGGTTTGTATTTTTTGCCGTAAAAGGGCATACCGTTGACGGACATAAATTTATACCTGCCGCCTTACAAAACGGTGCTTGTGCAATTATAAGCCAAGAAAAGTTAGATTTAAAACAAGCGGTTGTTGTTAAAGATATTGAAGCCGCTATGGCTGCCGCCGCACTTAAGTTTTACGATAACCCATCTAATAAACTCAAAATGTTTGCTATAACCGGCACGAAGGGAAAGACAAGTATCTCTTATCTACTTGAAAGCATTTTGATTGCCGCCGGCAAAATTCCTGCGGTACTCGGCACTATAAATTACCGCATTAACCGCCAAGTTTTAAGCAAAGCACCGAACACAACCCCTGCTGCATTAACTTTACAAAACATTTTGCATACCGCCGTTAATCAAGGTGCGGACAGTTGCATTATGGAAGTTTCTTCCCATGCGCTTGAATTAAAACGTGTGGACGGAGTTAATTTCGACACCGCAATTTTTACTAATTTGCAACGCGACCATTTAGATTTTCACCATACTTTTGAAAATTACTTTAAAGCAAAATATAAACTTTTTGAGAGTTTATTAAACCCCAAAAACTCAAAGCAAAACAAAACCGCAATTATAAATATTGACGATGAATACGGTCAAAAACTTTATAAAATGCTTGAAGGTAAAATCAAAATTTTAACTTATTCAATTAAAGGCAAAGCTGATTTTGCGGCAACGAATATTTGCCCGTCTTTAGACGGTATAACTTTTAAAGTAAACGGTCAAAACGCAAAAATAAATTTACTCGGTGCGCATAATGTTTACAATGCTTTGGCAGCCATTGCGGCAGCAAGTACTTACGGAATTACTTTAGAAACAGCCATTAAAGGTGTTAGCAGCTTGCAAGGTGTAGCAGGGCGTATGCAGGCAATAAAAGCAGGTCAACCATTTTATGTGTTTGTGGACTTTGCTTATACAGAAGAAGCACTTCTGCGCGCTTTTGATACTGTCAAACCATATAAAAAAGGGAAAATCATAACTGTATTCGGCTGTGGCGGTGAGCGTGATACAACCAAACGCCCTTTAATGGGTGCTTGCACAGTAAAAAACAGCGATTATGTCATTATCACTAACGATAATCCGCGCCGCGAAGATCCGCAAAATATCTTAAAAGATATTTTAGCGGGCGTTGGCGAAAATAAAAATTATGAAGTGGAACTTGACAGACGCAAAGCAATAAACAAAGCAATAGCGCAAGCCAAAGCAGGCGATATTGTTTTAATTGCCGGCAAAGGTCACGAGGATTATCAGATTTTACCGACAGGCAAAATACATTTTTCAGATGAGGAAGAGGCACTAAAAGCCATTAAAAATTATGTTTGATTTCAAAAAATTTAAAGGTAAAACCGCAGGTGTTATCGGGCTTGGTAAAAGCGGGCAGGCCGCCGCAAAATTTTTGAAAAGGCAAGGTTTTAAAGTTGTTTTGGCGGATTCCCGCCACTTACCTTTACCGGTAGGTTTAGAAGGTATTGAAGTTTTTACCGGCGGTTTTACTGAGCAATTTTTTGATTGTGATTTCTTTATTAAAAGCCCGGGTATTAGTCACTTTGATTCTGTCATAAGAAAAATTAAGACATTAAAAAAACCTATTTTCAGTGAAGTAGAAATTGCTTTGGCTTTTGTCCCGAAAAGTGTTAAGGTTTTTGCGGTTACAGGCACAAACGGCAAAAGTACAACTACGGTAATGCTAGGTGAAATTTTAAAAGAGCATGTAAAAGAACTTAAAACAAAACAAAAAGTTTATGTTGCCGGTAATATCGGTACCCCCTTAACAAGTTATGCCGATAAAATTGAGGAAAATTCTTTTATAGTTTTGGAAATTTCAAGTTACCAGCTTGAAGACAGTACTTATTTTAAACCTTTTTGCGCCGCACTTTTAAATATTACACCCGATCATTTGGATCATCACGGCGGTATTGATAATTATATTTTGGCAAAAAGTAAAGTTTTTAAACAACAAAGCAAAGAAGATTTTTTTGTAACCAACGGCGGGGACACAGTTTGCGTAAGTTTAATAAAAAAAGCAAAAAGCAATGTATTAACATTTTCTTCCGAAGTTAAGCATAGTGTGCGTGTTGATGTCTTTTATGATGGGGACGAACTTGTGTTTGCATCCGGTGCGCATTTAAAACCGCCAAAGCTGCTTGTAGGTATCCACAATATTGAAAATGCTATGGCGGCATCTTTGATGGCTTTTGCCGGCGGTGTCAGTCAGCGTGCAGTCCAAAAAGGTTTTGACATTTTTAATTGCCTTGAACACCGCATTGAATATTTTGCCGAGTTTAAGGGTGTTAAATGTTACAATGATTCAAAAGCTACAAATATTGAAAGTACAATTCCTGCCTTAAAATCTTTTGGCGGTGCAAATAATATTTGGCTGATTTTAGGTGGCAGGCATAAAGGTTCACCTTATACGCCGATGCTTCCGTACTTGCAAAAATATTGTAAGCAGGCGGTTTTAATCGGCGAATCAAGCCCGATTATCAAGCAAGATATAGGGCATTTCTTTCCTGTAATTGAAAAGGGGGATTTAAAACACGCCGTTGAATATATTTTCAGCCAAGCAAAATGCGGGGATATTTTATTACTTTCTCCGGCGTGTTCATCTTTTGACCAATTTACAGATTTTGAAGACCGAGGCAGAAAATTTAAAAAGATTGTTTTAAACTACATCAAAAGCAAAAAGAAATAAATTTAAATACTTTGTGCGCTTTCATAATATAAATGCTAAAATTTACCTATATCAAAATCGGTGTAGGTTAAATGAAAAAGCATATTTCTAAATTTTATGCTGTAATGTTATTGTTATTGGTAATGCCGTTATCTGCCGGTGTTTTACCTGACAATATAATGCTTGATGCAAAGTTGGATTTGTTTGCATCTAAAGCAAATACGCCGGAAACTGTGTTGGCAGATTATAAAGCCGCTTATGCCAGATTCGGTATAGATTTCGCTTATCAGGTAACAGAAGAATTATCTTTCCGTTTTATTCCATACGCACAAACCTCTTATTATGTAAATCAAGAATCTAAAACAGAAACAAAAGCAAAAATTTGGCAAGGTTATTTTAATTATAAAATTTCAAATTTTAATTTTATTTTAGGGCGCTTTACTTTCGCGGATGAAAATTTAGCTCCATTTATATATTATGGGGAAGATCTAAATTCAGATATTGCTTTGCCAACCTCTTTAGACGGTGTAAAACATAGTTTTGAAAGCAAATATTTAAGTTATACTTTGCTCGCCGCAAAAGAAACACAAATTGATATAGAGAAAAAGGGCGAAATTGCAGGGGCAGATATAGATATTAAACCATTAGATTGGTTTTCATTGTCGGGTTTTTATTTCTTTCAAGACAAAGATTATTCCTTGGATAATAAAAATATTTCGGAAGATCTTTCTCTATACGGCGGTGGTGTTAATTTGAGTTTTACTGAAAAGTCCGGTATCCGTTTCTATGCAGCACAAAACGGCGGCAATAAAAAAAGTAAAAGATTTAATTATACACAAAAAATTCCTTATGAAGGTTATACTTTTAACGGGGAATTTTATTCTACTAATGTTTATAAAGCCGGTACTTTAGACAGCAAAATCGGTTTTTACCGCTTTTCTGAAAAGAAAAAGTTTTATACTTTGCCTAATCAATTAAATGTAGGCATAATTTACGGCGGTATGAATTATGAAAATAGATTTCCTGCAAGCCCAAAAATTATTTATGGCAGTTTCGATTTTAATTTTAAGAAATATCCTTTTTTGTCTGCCGGGGCAGATATTTTTGTATATGCTTCCGAAGAAACAACTTTAAACAGCCGCACTTATTATGCTAAAGAATTAAATTTAAGCACTGCTTTAACATTTGAAACTTGGGGTTTTAAATTAAGCGGCGGTTTGTTTAAAGGGGAAGCAATTTTTATCGGTAATCCTTCTACGGAGGAACAAAAAATAACCAAATTACAGGCAAGATTTTTCTATAAGTTTGGTTTTTAAATGTTATAATTTAACTATGACACCTCTAATGCAGCAATATTATGGTATTAAAAAGCAATATTCTCACGCTTTACTGTTTTTTAGGTTGGGCGATTTTTATGAAATGTTCGGTGACGATGCTAAAGAAGCCAGCCGTATTTTGGGCTTAACTTTAACAGCACGCGCCGGTGAGCCGATGTGCGGGGTTCCCTATCATGCTGCAAATACTTATATAGCTAAACTTTTAGCGGCTAATAAGAAAGTTGCAATTTGTGAACAAACCTCAAATATTACAGATCCTAAAACAAAACTTTTTGAACGCAAAATTGTGCGTTTTATTACCCCCGGTACTGTACTTGAGGATGCAATTTTAGAGGCAAAAAACCCCAATTTTTTGGTATCTTTGGTGCTTTCTTCTAACTCTTGGGGGGCGGCTTGCCTTGAGTTTTCTACAGGTGAATTTTGGCTGACACAAGGCGGTAAAGACCCTTCTTTGATAGAACTGTCTTCGGTACTTGCATCTGTAAATCCAAGTGAAATAATTATGTCAAGGCAAGATCTTGCCACCTTACAAAGTAAATTATTATTACCTGAAGGTGTAACATTTTCTTCAATACCGGATACAGATGGTATGGAAATACCTGCTTCTTGGCCTTCTGTTTTTGAAGAAAAGCCGCTTGCTTTAAAAGCAGCTTTAGGGGCTTTAAAATACGCAGAACAATCAGATAAAAGTTTCAAAGAATATTTCGTTCCTACTTACCGCACAATATCTTCTTATATGCAACTTGATGCAAATGCTGTTGAGACATTGGAGCTTATACATAGTAAGAGCGGAAATAGGCAAAATACGCTTTGGGGGATTCTTGATTATACTTTAACGCCGATGGGTGCGCGTTTGCTTAAAGAGTGGGTTTTGCATCCTTTACTTGATAAAGAGGGAATTATTATACGCCAAAAAGCCGTTGCATCATTACTTGGAAATGAAAGTGCGCAAAACGGCCTTGCCCTTATTTTAAAAGAAATTTGTGATATACAGCGTATTATGACGCGCGTCGTAAATTCCTCATTAACACCGCGCGAAGCGGCGGGTTTAAGGAAAGCCCTTTTTAATTTACTTGCTTTTGAAAATTGGTTTAAAAAGAACCCTGATTTAATGCCGAAGTTTAAACAAATATTTTTGGCAAATTTAGTTAAACTTAAAGAAATTTCAGCTTTACTTTTTACGGCTATCAATGAAGCTCCGTCTGTTAAAATGAGTGAAGGCGGTATAATTAGGACAGGTTATAATGCAGAACTTGATAAACTTAGGGATTTAAAACAAAATTCCTCTAAAGTTCTTGAACAGATTGCAGAGCGCGAACGCAAAAAAACAGGTATCTCTACCCTTAAAATCGGCTTTAATTCTTTATTTGGTTATTATATTGAGGTTACAAAATCCAATCTTTTAAAAGTGCCGTTAACTTATACTCGCAAACAAACTTTAACTAATGCAGAGCGTTTTATAACTGAAGAATTAAAAACTTTGGAAGGTCAAATTTTATCTGCGGAAGAAAAATCTTTACGCCTTGAAAGTGCTATTTTTGATGAAATCAGAAAATATCTTTTCCAAAATTCCGCACTTTTAAAAGAAGTAGCCGTAAGTATCGCTGAAATTGATTGTTTTTATTCCCTCTCAGTAGCCGCCAAAAACGGCAATTATACTTGCCCTAAAATTGTGGATAGTTCGGAAAGTTTAGTTATTGAAAAGGGCCGCCATCCGCTTGTTGAACAAGTTATTCCGGCAGGCAGTTTCGTCCCAAATAATTTATTTATCGGCGGGGACGGACCGCAAATTATCTTAATTACAGGTCCGAATATGGGCGGTAAAAGTGTTTATTTAAAACAAACAGCTTTGATTGTTTTGATGGCGCAAATCGGCAGTTTCGTGCCGGCTTTGGAAGCTCAAATACCGATAACCGATAAAATCTTAACAAGAATCGGCGCACAAGATGCTTTAAGCCGCGGCGATTCCACTTTTATGGTTGAAATGCGTGAGGCAGCACATATTTTGGCAAGTGCTACTTCTAAAACATTGGTACTTCTTGACGAAGTCGGCCGCGGTACATCAACTTTTGACGGTATTTCTATTGCTTGGGCAATAACAGAATATTTGCATAACAGCCAAGGGCAAGGTCCTAAAGTTTTATTTGCAACTCATTATTTTGAACTTACGGAACTTGAAAATAAATATGCAAAGATTAAAAATTTCCACGTACGTGCGGAGGAATTTAAAAATGCAGACGGGGAAATTAAATTAAATTTCCTATTTGAAGTTAAGGAAGGTGCAGCAGATAAATCTTACGGTATACATGTTGCGGAAATTGCGGGCCTTCCGCAAAGCTGTATTTTGCGTGCAAGGAAAATTTTGAAGGACTTGGGCGGCAGGGAAAATTTCGGAATAGTAGAAAAAGAAAAGAATTGCACCGACTTATTTTCAAGTCCTATTTTGGAAGAAATTAAAATGGTAAAAACGGATGAAATTACCCCGCTTCAAGCCCTATCTTTAATTGAAAATTGGAAGAAAAGAATAAATGAATGATATTAAGGTCTTAGATTTTTTAACATCAAGCAAAATTGCCGCCGGCGAAGTTATTGAACGCCCTGCCGGTGTTCTTAAAGAACTTATAGAAAATTCTTTAGATGCAGGTGCCGATTGCCTAAATATTGATATTATCCAAGCCGGCAAAAAGATGATTCGTGTAAATGATAACGGTACCGGTATAAAAGCGGGAGATTTAAAAACTGCTTTGCTAAGGCATTCAACGAGTAAAATTTCCAAATTTGATGACTTAAATAATTTACACACTTTCGGTTTTAGGGGGGAGGCGTTATTCTCAATAGCAGCCGTAAGCAAACTTACTTTAACTAGTTTTAGAGATGGCTCAAAAGGTGCTAGGGTTCAAGCGGAAGGCGGTAAAATTGTACAGGAAACTTCCGCACCTGAAATTAAGGGTACTACTGTTGAAGTGGAAAATTTATTTTTTAATACCCCTGCGCGTTTAAAATTTTTAAAATCTGATTCCGTTGAACGCAGCCATCTCTTAACCGTAGTAGAAGAAGCCGCCCTCGCTAATTTAAATATATCCTTTAGAGTTAAAACCGACAGTACTTTAGTGTACAATTTACCGCAAGTTAATGATAACGAAAACGGCTTACGCCAAAGGGCGAGCAAAATTATAAGTGAAGAAACTGCCAAAGATTTAATTTATTTAGAAGATAAAAATTTCGGCTTTAAGGCATTAGTTTCACCTGCAAATAAACTTTGTGCGAGCAGAAATCTGCAATACTTTTTTATAAACAAACGCCCCGTAACCTGCAAGGTTTTGCAGCAGGCATTATTTAAGGCATATCAACCGTTTAGGGCGCAAAATAAATATCCTTGCGCAATCATTTATTTGACGTTAAATCCGGCTGATTTTGATGTTAATATACATCCGCAAAAACGCGAAGTTAAATTTGCTTTTGAAAATGATATTTTCAATTTTATTTATAAAACAATTTCTTCAAAACTTTTAAAAACACAAAATCAAACTGAAATTATTTTAAATTCAAAACCGCAACAAAATGTGAATATCGCGGCTGATAATTCGGCATTTAGTGAACATAAAGAAAACAAAACTCAAGCCCCTAATTTCAAAATGGTTGAAGAATTATCAACTTTATTAAAAACAGCCCCTGCGCCGTCGTTTTCAACTAGGGAACATGAGGAACCTGTTTTATACAGTTTTGAAGATAAACAAGCCGAGCAACAAGAAATATCAGCGCCTGCAACTTCCAAACCCAATCAGGAAAATTTACCTTTTTGGTGGCATGGCCCTTACCGTTATTTAGGGCAACTTCATAAAAGTTATTTATTGTATGAAGGTCAAAACGGGCTTCTTATAATAGACCAACACGCCGCCCAAGAACGTATTTATTTTGAAGAATTTTGTTCCCTAATTTCAAAAGGCGAAGTCGCCCGCCAACCTTTGATGTTTCCGTTAAATATTGAATTGCCTGCAAGCAAACTTGAAACAGTTTTAAATTGGGAAAATTTTTTAAAAGAAACCGGCTTTGAGGTCTCAAAATTTTCCGGGACGGTTTTACTTGTAAGTTCCACCCCTGCATTATTAAAAATGGGCGAGCGTGAAATAAAAGAATTTATTTTATCTTTTGCCGAGACAGCCGGTAACCCCCTTAAAACGGATAATGTTTTTAGGCATAAATTTATTGCAACAAAGGCGTGTAAAAAGGCCGTTAAAGCCGGTGAGGAATTAAATGAAAAAGAAGCCCTTTCCTTGCTTGAAAATTTAAAAAAATGTGATGATGCGTTACATTGCCCGCACGGGCGCCCCACAATGTTGAATTTAACTTTAGAAGAAATTTCCCGCAAAATCGGCCGCGGTTAATTTGTGAGATTCACAACCTTTGATAATTTTTAAGAGTCGTGCTTCTTTATTGTCGCCACCCGTATGCCTTGTCATACGGGCGGGAGATGCCGAACGTTAGTGAGGCAGAGGGGGGATAAATAGGGAAATAAAAAATAGGAATACTAATGCCCCCATCCGCCTCGTAAAACAAGTTTTACTCGGCACCCTCCGCCCGTCCACGACGGGTGAGGGAAATAAAAAGAGAAAGGGTTGACAAATTATATTAAAACTGTTATCATTATTGCATAAGGAGATTTTAAACAATGTAAGCCCTGTATGTGGCTTAATAAAATTTTAAACTTTTTTTGGAGTTTTGCTAAGCAAAACAGACCTTTGGGAATCCAAAGGGAACAAATCAGACCAAAAAATAGTTCGTATCAGGCACAAAGTGAAGGGACTAATTACCCCTTTGCTTTGTGCCGAGTGTTTACCCCTTGCGGGTAAACCACGGCTGTTATGTTTGGTTCTCTGATTTGTTATCAAATATGAGAGCCGTTTTTTTTAGCTTCGTCTTTTGCATTTATACTGTGTTGCTTCCTCGCTCGGATACTATTTGTATACCTCGCTCATTGCGCCTTGTCTAAATGCAAAATACTGTGCTAATTAAAGTGAAAGTTTTTTTAGCTTCGTCTTTTGCATTTATACTGTGTTGCTTCCTCGCTTATATATTCTGTGGCTTTCCCTCTTATATATCGTGCTTAGTAAAACTACACACAAATTTCCCCTTGCCTTGCGGCAAGGTGAAGGTAAGGAGGGTAGGCAAATTCATAATTTTCTCCAAAAAATTATTTCCAATCCTTCTTGCAAAACACCTTTCTCCTGTATTATGTTCGCATAGTATGGGGGAAAGGCAGCTTAAAGGTTATTAACAATCTTTAGGCATTTAGCAGTAAATGTAGTAAAAATTAAAATGTTAGGAGATTAGTATGAAAAATAATAAAAAGGGTTTTACCCTTATTGAATTGCTGGTAGTCGTCTTGATTATCGGCATCTTGGCAGCAATTGCCTTACCGCAATACTTCAAAGCCGTTGAAAGAGCACGTGCCGCAGAAGCATTGTCATTGTTCGGTACCATCGCCGGTGCACAACAGAGATATTATTTGCTTAAGGGTGATACTTTCGCCGGTAAGTTCAGCGATTTAGATATTGATTTCGTTGATGTTGATACTGAAGTAGCCCCAACAGCAGCCGTATTAAACACTAAGAGTTTTATAATTACTCTTAAGGGAGATAAATTCATTGATGTTGAAGCCAAAAGAAGAGATGGCAGATATAAAGATTATATCTTAAACAAAAACGTAGAAACAGGTAAAATAACTTGTACAGAAGGTACAGGTACAATCTGTACCGCTTTAGGTTATGAAGCAACCGTCACAGAACCATAACTATTAATTAGTTATAAAAAACATCCCCCGTTTTCGCGGGGGATGTTTTATGTCTATATAAACCCTATGTAACCCTTGATAAATAATAGTAAAGGTATTACCCCATATCGCTTATTATATAAGATGTGATGGTATAAGAATTAGTATTTGTTTATATAAAAAATATTCCCCGATTATTAGTTTAAACCGGGGGATATTTTACAATAATTTAAAAATTATTTAATCATTATGAAAGGCAATTCGCCGCCATTATAAGTGGGCAATTGTCCGTTCCACTTTTCAATAGTTTTAAGTTTTAAAAGTTCGGGTGTAATAACTTGCCTTTGAAGTTTCAAACTTTCCGCTTCCGCTTTAGCTTTTAAGACCTGTTGCTCAGCTTCTTTTTTAACTTTTTCTACTAAATTAGTTGCGCGTTTTGCTTCTTGTTCGGCAATTTGTTTATCTTCTACAGCTTTTAAAAATTGCGGGGAAAAGTCAAAATTCACAATAGCAATATCGGAAACGATTACTTGCTTTTCCTTCATTTTTTCTTTTAAAATACTATCAAGTTCGCGTGCTACTTCAACGCGGTTTGAAATCAAACTTTCCGCAGAATATTTGGAAACTATTGCCTTAATCCATTCTTCCACCATCGGTGTTAAAACGGTTTGAACATAATTTCTGCCCAAGTTGCGGTAAATAGAAACAACCGTTTCCGGCATAATTCTGTGGTTTACTGCAAGGCCAACTTTTATGGTCTGTAAATCGCGGGAAAATGCTTCCGTATCAATAGTATCTTTATTTACGCGGGTTGAAAACTTTTCAATTGTATCGATAAACGGTATTTTGAAGTGTAAACCCTCTTCATAAGAACCCATAATTTTACCGAAGCGCAGTTTGATCGCAGATTGCCCTGCATCTACGGTAAAATAGCTGCCTAAAGCAGTACCTATTAACAGTAAAACAAAAATTACTGCTAATATTTTGCCCAAAACAAAACCGCTTGGGACATATTTTGTATTTGTTGTATAGTTTACCATATTATCTCCTTATTTTAAAACTAAAGTGTCTTCCATATCGGGCCCGGTGGAAATTATGCTGATTTCCGGGTGCGGATAGACCTCTTTTGAAAGTTCTTTAATGCTTTCCAAAAATTGTTTGGCTTCGGCAGTAAAGTCCTCATATTTTTTTACATTACTGTTGCCTTCAAACATATCAATATGCGTAATTGCAATTTTTGTTGCATTGTTTATCATTATCGCGCGGCTTGCGCTGAACTTTTCAAAAGCACCTACGCGGCGCAGGCGTTTGCTGACTGAGCCGATTTCGCGCCCTTTTGTGTGGTAAGTTTCAAGTGAAGTTTCATCAAAAATTTCTTTTTCAAGCGGGCCTGGACCTACGCGGGTAATATATGGCTTAAATACTACATAAACATCACGCACACTTTTTGGACCTAATCCCGCTTCCCCTAAGAAAGTGGAAGCAGTAGTATCGCGTGAAGTTACAAATGGATATTCCCCGTGTAAGAGTGAAAGTTTTATACCTTGTGTTCCCTCAAGTAAAATATGTTCGCCTTTATCTAATGCCTTATTTAAAAGTTCCGGAACGGGTTGAATAAAATCTTTTAAAAGCGGTTCGTCTTTTGCAAATTTAACTTGCCTTCTTTCAATGCGGTTTTTGACTGCTTGCCCTAACCCTGTACCGACACTTCCTATATGTTTCATAAAATGTGCGGCATCTTGTTCGGCTTTGGTTTCTTCGTCGGTAATCAAAACAGCATAAGGGTCAATTATAAGGCGGTCTTTTGTATTTGTAAGTTCAACTTCTTTTAAAAGCCACTCGGTTTTTGTATAAGCCCCTGCACCTAAAACTAATTTTGTTTTTGGGTTTAAAAAACCGGAAGGAATATTTTTTAAAGTGTATTTTTTACCGTCTTGCTCAACGGTATGCCCGGCGTTCGGGCCGCCTACGCGCACACAATAAGAGTAATTGCCTTTATAAGATAAATAGGCAGCAATTTTGCCTTTTCCTTCGTCACCGGCTTGGCCGCCGCAAACTATATCAATCATTTTATCTCCTTTGCAAGCAATGGTGCAATACCAATATAATCTTTAATTTTTGCCTGCTTAATTTTATTTTTTAAATTTGTATTTAAGTTTTGTTTTGCTAAAAAATCATTTAAAGTTTTGGGGTTAAAATTATAAGTTCTTGTTAAGTCCTTAATAATTTCATAAGCATTTTTTACACCGTTTGCCCGAAGTAAGGTCTGGAAATATTCTGCTAAAACTTGCGGGTTTTGTTCTAAAACTTCAAGGGCTTTTTTGCGGTCAAAAGTAATTCTGCTTAAACCCTTTATTAAACTTTTATAGGCAAGCAAACAATGCCCAAGCCCGACGGGAATATTGCGCAAAACCGTTGAGCCGGATAAATCGCGCTGCAAGCGGCTTATAGTAAGTTTTTGGCTGAAAAATTTGAGTATTGCATTTGCAAATCCCAAATTGCCTTCGGCATTTTCAAAGAAAATAGGATTAACTTTTTGCGGCATTGTTGATGAGCCGATTTCCCCTTTAACTATTTGTTGTTTAAGCCAACCGTCGCTGATATAACGCCAAAGATCTTGCGAAAGGTCAAGCAAAATATTATTTATGCGCGCAAGATTATCAAAAATTTCAGCGAAACTATCGTGATTATCAATTTGTGTTGTTATGCGGGAAAGTTCAATCTTTATTTTGCGCCCTTCATTTAATTTTTTAATTAAATTTTGGGATACTTTTTGCCAATTTATATTCGGGAAAACGCCGTAATGCGCATTAAAATTTCCCACAGCTCCGCTGAATTTGCAAGTGGGTTTTAATGTTTTTAGAGTATTTATTTGTCTTCGTAAACGCGCTGTAAAAACAGCGATTTCTTTGCCAAATGTCGTAGGAACAGCTGCTTGACCGTGCGTGCGCGCAAGCATAACGCTTTTTGATTCTTTACTTGCTATTGTTTTTAAGTTCTTGAGTAAAATATTCAATGCCGGCAAAATTTCTTTTTCCAAAGCAGTAGCGAGAAGCAAGGCCTGCGAGGGGGAATTTGTATCCTCTGAAGTTATAGCGAAATGTAACCAAGAAGTTTTATTTTTCAAGGTTTTATGCGCTTGGAATTTGATAAGTAAAAAATATTCAATGGCTTTAACGTCGTGGCGTGTTGCTGGAATATTTTTATAACTGGTATTTTCAAGTGCATTTATGATATCTAAATCGGCTTTGCTCGGGTTTTGCAAATTTCTTATATATGTTATTTCTTCTTTATTTAATTTGAAATTCGGTAAACCTAAAGCGGAAAGCAAAATAAAATATTCTGTTTCAACTATAATACGGTTTTTTGTTAAACAATTCTGCCCGCAAATTTTTGAAAGCGGCAAAAGTGTATTTTGATAACGTGTGTCAAGGGGGCTTAAAAAGTCCAAATTATCCATACATATATTTTAGCAAATATAGAGAGTATTGTTCGTAACAAAATTTTGCAAAATATCAAACACATATTGGACTCTGATAAAAACTAATATAATAGTTTTTAGGAGAGTTAGATATGCAGGTATTAAAGCGTTTTTATGGTGTAAACATATATGGGTGTGCGGTTAAATTAAAGAGGGCATTTGAAG
>JAZUPU010000071.1:0-7434 GCA_045605325.1 Elusimicrobiaceae bacterium | reverse complement strand
CCCCCTGCGCAAAAATTTAAAACCGAGCTTTATGCTCGGTTTTTAAATATAAGAAATTTATTTATAATAAATTTATTTATAATAAATATTATCCGGCGTAGCCGGGGACATCAAAAAACGAGCATTCTAAATTTTAGAACGCTCGTTTAAATAGTTGATAAACCGTTTAGGCGGTTTTTTTAATTTTGGCTATTAAACTGAGTAAGTAAACAACACCTACGGTTATAACGATTACTGAACCGGTTTGTGAACCCATTGCGTCAGACACATAACCCATTACAGGCGGGAAAATTGCACCGCCGATAAGGCCCATAATCATCAAGCCGGAGATTTCATTTTTCTTAGCCGGCATATGCATAATTGCTTGTGAGAAAATTATAGGGAAAATGTTTGAGTTCCCTAAACCGATTAATGCTACACAAGCAAATATTGCGCCCTGTGTGTTGAAAGCAAATAAACCGCACATTGCAAGCAACATAAAGAAAACGCTGACAGCAAAAACTAATTTTGCTGAAATTTTGGAAAGCAAGAAAGAACCTGTAAAGCACCCGATAGTACGGAAAATGAAATATACACCGGTTGCTTTCATTGCTGCTTCTGTAGTTAAACCGACTTTATCCATAAGTATTTGCGGAGCTGCTGTATTTGTACCGACATCAATACCAACATGGCACATAATACCGATAAAGCAAAGTAAAATTGTACCATCACCGAGTAATGCTAAGCATTCGGTAAAAGTTGAAGGTTTACCGGTAATTTCTTCTTCCTTAATTTGTTCTTTTGCAAGGAAAATGATTGCAAGAAGACATTCAACTGCAAAGATTGCATACATTAATGCCCAATTATTAAAACGAGCTGCAACAAAAGGAGCAATAACGGTTGCACTCCAAGAGGCAATGGCTTTAATAAATTGGCCAAATGTCATGGTGCTGGCAAGTTTATCCCCTGTAACAATATTGGAAACTAAGGGGTTTAAAGAAACCTGCATTAAAGCATTACCAATACCAAGGAGTGAAAAGGAAACCATCAATAATGCTAAGCTTTTTGCCGGGATAAGTGGTAGAAGTAAAGCACCCAAAGTTACCCATAAACTGATTAATACAGTTTTGCGGCGGCCGATTTTATTCATTAACATCCCTGTTGGAACAGAGAAAATTAAGAACCAAAAAAATACGGCTGATGAACAAAGAAATGCTTGAAAGTTGTTAAGCATGAATTCTTTCTTCACGAAGTTTGCTGCTGTGCCGACACTATCCACAAAACCCATAGCGAAGAAGGCAAGCATAATAGGAATTAATTTTGCGACTAAAGAAGTATTTTTTTCTTCTGACATACTATCTCCTATTTATTTTTTGCAAGTGCAACGGTCATATTTCGGCCAAGCACCTGTTTTTGTACAAACAAAAGCGGAAATTTCAACTGCTTGTTTATGGGCTTCTTTCAAGGTTTTGCCTGCTAAAATACCTTGTACGAAAGCGCCTGAAAAGGCATCCCCTGCGCCAACTGTATCTGCAACAGTTACTTTAGGTGTTTCAATGCGGGAACATTCTGTTTGAGAGTAAATCATGCTGTATTTTTCCCCGGCAGTTAAAATTACATACTTCAAATTGTATGTATCCATAAAGTATTTGCAAACTTCTTCATCTGTTCCTTTGAGATTAAATAAATCTCTTAAAACTACTAATTCTTCATCATTTACTTTAAAGACATTTGCGAGTTTCAAAAGTTCTTCAATAAGCTCTTTTGAATAATAGTGTTGGCGTAAGTTTATATCGTAAAATCTTAAGGCATCTTTTCTTGCATAGGAGAGCAAAGTTGTTACGGTGTTTTTTGAATCTTGATTTCTTAAAGATAATGTACCGTAGCAAATGGCATCTGCTTTTTTGACAAGGTCTATTGCTTGTTGGGTTAAAGGAATATGATCCCAAGCAACATTCTCAATAATCGTATAACTAGGTATACCATTGTTTAATTTAACTTGAACTGTACCTGTCGGATAAGTTAAACAATCAATACAATGCGCGATATGATTTTTATCAAGTTCTTGCAAGATTTCCTTGCCTAGATCATCATTACCTACAGCACTGATTGCACAACCTTCTGCGCCAAGTTGCGTTGCATGATAAACAAAGTTTATCGGTGCACCGCCGGCGCGTTTGCCTGTAGGGAAAACATCCCAAAGGAGTTCACCTACACCTACTACTACCGGTTTTTTATTTTCCATAGTATCCTCTTTTAGTTAGTTTCAGTTCCTTCAATTACATAGTACCAGTTTTTAGTAGTATTGTCAATTAAATACCCCTAGGACTAGATTAACCTAGGGGTATTTCAAGAAAATTACGAATTATTTTTTCTTAGTAGGTGCAGCAGTTTCTTTCTTCCAGCAAAGAGCAGTAAAGATAATAGCGCCGATTGCACAAGCAATACAAGCTGCATACATTACGCCCCAACCATATTTTTCTACTAAGAAAGCGGCAAGCAAGTTAGCACCGACTGCTGTACCTAAGATGTATGCCCAAAAGCCGCTAAAACCGGCGGCAGCGGCAGCAGATTCTTGTGCTGTAACGCGTGACAACATAACACCACCGATTAATACTTGCGGACCGTCAATAAAGAAACCAATCATGGCAATAAATATACAAGTTAATAAAACGTGGCTTGGACCGGCGAAAACGTAATAGCCGTATACAGCAAACGATACAACAATCAAGTAGAATATTGTCATAGGAGCGCAACGGCCTTTAAAGAATTTTGTTGATAACCATCCGGCAATAATACCACCCGGCATACCGAATAAAGGCATTAAGTTCCATAACCATGCGACTTTATCTTTATCAAAACCTCTATCATCATATAAAAATTTTGTAGCCCAGTCTAATGTTCCAAAACGTACAAAATATACTAAGCACAATGCTAATGACAAATACCAAACATAAGGATTAGTAAACACATATTTCTTTAAAATTTGCCATTGGCTGGATTTTTCTTTCTTTTCTACCGTTACAGGTAAAGGGTCATTTCTATATTCTTCAATGGCAGGTAAACCTACTGATTTAGGGGTATCGCGTAAAGACCAAAAAATGTATAAAGATATTATAACCCCTAAAATACCCGGCATATAAAACACAGCCCTCCAATCAGGGGAATATTTTATTATTAATGCTACCAAAGCACCTGCAGCAAAAGTACCTGCGGTATGAGAAGAAGACCACCAGCTCCATTTTTCAGCCCTTTCAGTAGGTGAAAACCAGTGAACTAAAGATTTTGCTACCGGCGGATAACCCGTTGCCTGGCAAAAACCGTTTATGCCCCAAAAAATAGCAAGGACCCACAAATTGGTTAAAAAACCATAAAACAAATTTATGATTGAGGAAAGTAATAAACCGATAGCCATAAAAGCACGAACATTTGCTTTATCTGCTATAATACCTGCAACCAATTTACCTACACCGTATGTTACGGAAAAAGTTGCGGCAATAATACCGAGATCAACCATACCTATTCCCAATTCTTCGCTGAAAATATGCAAAGCCGGGGAAATATTTTTTCTTGTTAAATAAAAGCCACAATAGCCAATATACAAAGCAAGAAAAGTGCGAATACGCCAATACTTGTACATCTTTTTTACCTTTTCAGGATCCTGAATCATCGGAGCATCCGGAAGAGGTTTAAAGTACTCCCATATTTTGTTCATTTAATTCTCCTTTATAAAGATTGCTACTACATTTTAAATTATAACATATTTTCATAAAAAACGACAAATATAAAGATTTAACTTTTATGTTTATCATTTTTGTAAAAATTACACCCGGGGCGAAGCCCCGGGGAATTTCATAGCGTTAGTTCCCAAACATTTAATTCGCCTCGAACAGTTGTCCTATAATATCCTGTTCAGTTATGTCTAAATCTTCATCAGTTAAATTAAATTCATTCATTGCTTCTTTAAGTTTTTTATTCATGCTTTTTTGAATCTTTTCTAGAATAATATCTGTGTCTTTTCCCTTCAAAAATTGTTTCATATCTTTAGTGGATATATCCCAGAATTCAGCTAATTGTTTAATCTTATCTTCGCTGAGGTTCGGTAACTGACCTGTTGCTAAGAAATTATCTAATTCTTCCAATGAAATACCTATTTCGTTAGCCATGTCCTGTTTTATTCCTGTAATAGTTTGTGTTATATCTTTCTCAGATATATTAGCCATGGTTTCTTCTATATCTTTTGAAATTTCTTGGGACATCTTTTCAATATCTTCTGCCTTCATCGGGGCATCCCAATTAAACGGATTAGCACCACGCATAAAAGGTATCATTATTGCCATGGCGGCAGGTATAAGTATCATAGGAACAATTAATTTATCAAACGCGGTTACAGTGTCCGGGAAGATAGCAGAGGTTAATGTCGGTACCCAGAAACAACCTACTATACCTGCAGTGGTTAATGCACCTACAAGACTATCAAATTTACCTTCAAATTTTTTATTATTATATTGTTTTAAGATGTTAGCTTCAAAAGTGAAGAAATTAGATAATGTCATATTTGAAGTGATGACAAATAATAAGCCGCCAAGGCCGGCAGCAGGCCCAAGTGTTTTAATTGCATAGGCACTTACAATAGCAACGGTAGCAGCAATAATTAACATTTTTTGATTGTATTGTGGAACATTATCATATTTATGCATTAAATATTTCGCTAAGAAACGTCCTGCTAAACCTGGACCCATCGTAATCATACCGGTAATAGCCATTTCCAGTGCCTCACGTTTTTGTGGATTGGATATAACATCTGCGCTAAAGAAGGATACATTATCTAACCAACCATTCATTAATTCCTTTGTAGTAACACTAACTAATGTCTCAGAACCACAAAGCAACATTATTGCAGCGAAAACTGGTAGGGCAGCTTTTCTTAAGAATTGTATTGTTGGATTGTTCCAGAATTCTTTAAATTTATCATTAGATGATGAGATGTTCGGATCTGTTTTTGTTTGTTTGGAAATTGCTTTATCTACTGTTGAATTGAGTATTTTGTCCAATTCAGCTTGAGCAGATTTATCACCATTAGCAGCTGCTTCTTGTAAACGTTCAATTCTTGGTTTTTGTAAAGGTAAATCAGATATGGCTAACAATCCTGCACCAATAATGCCAGGTACACCCATTAACCAATACATAGCAGGCCATTTCGCATCAATTACTCCGACAGCGAAAGCGTAAAAAAGATAGGTTAAAAGAGAACCTAAAGATTTGAACATTTGCCCGCCGGCAGTTAAATACCCCGCCTCTTTACCGCCTAACATATTATTTGCAGTGGTGTTAACCACTTGTTGCAATCCTGCCGCTGCAGAACCATATAATACAGAAGTGATAGCTAAGACAGTCAACCTCATTGAATTAGGATCAATATCGTTAAATCCTGACATCCCAAATAATGACGGTAACAATGAAGCGGTTATAATTTCCGCTATTGCCAACGTGACCATTTTCTTCGCACCCAATTTATCTATGAGTGGTTTAAAAGGTATTGCTAAAAGGTTAGTAAGATAAATACCTGTACCTAATGCCATAGATGCCCATTTAGGTAATTCTGACCATAATTGTCCTATAGGTTCGTTCACAAAACGACCTAAACTTGAGAAACCCATAAGCATAAACATGTAGTTTAATATCGCCAATTTGTTTATTGTTTTACCGATAACAACTACAGGCATATCAAGGCCGGGTATATTTACTTGGGTTGCAATAACATTTTGATAATATTTTTTTGTTTTATTTCCTTTTTTATCAACGCCGAGTTTATAAATATTTCCATAAGAATCCATTACTAAAGATTCATTATCTTTTAGTTTGAAATCTATAGTAGAAACAAATATACTATTGTCACGTTCAAATCCTTCTTTAACTTCACCGTTTTTTGCAGTGCCGTGTTTAATTGTTATAAATCCGCCGAACTTAAATCTGTCAAGACCTGTTTTGGAAAAGAATTCTCCTAAAGATTTATTAAATTCGTCAGGATCTTTAGTCCAATCAAGCGCTTTAAGAGCTTCAATATAATTTTTGAAAGATTTTTCATAATCATTACCTTCTGTTCCGTGTATCGTTTGAGTAGTGGTAACAGGTTCAAGTTTTTGTAAGAAATTTGCTATATCTTCATCAGTTGCATTTTCATTAGCTGCTATAAATGTTACAAGAGAGTTTGCTAATTTTTGTAGTTCTTGCTGATTTAAATTAATAGTGTTTTTATTGTCATTATTTAGTATTTTTTCTACTATGTTGCGGTGATTATCTTCCGTAGTAGTTCCGGGATTGTTTTTCGGGTTTGTTTCCGGATTCGTTGAAACATCATGACCACCCAATAATGTAGTTGCTGCTACAGTTAGGCCGACACCGGCTGTAGCAGGTAAACCAAATGCTGAAATTAACCCTCCGCCTATCAGAAAACCCGTAAAAGCAGCTGCCTTCCTCATTGGTGTCATTTTTATTGTAACCAATGGATTTTCGTTCTCAGGTGCTATAAAGGTATTTCTGAGAGATATCAAACCGCCGTTTATACCTTTAATAATTGAACCATGTTGACGTAAAGAAAAAGGTGTAGTATTTGTAGCTTTAAAACTATATGGTCTTCTGCTCACTGCCCTGCCGCTTGATCCTATTTGACTTCCTAAACCACTCCTGTCAAATAAGGTTACAGGATTTTCAAATACTTTACCATTTTTTATTGTGCTTACTATTTCCGTTGGTGCTTGGGTCATTATCCTAGCTTCTACCGCAGGTGCTTCACCTGTTCCAAAAGCTAAACCTGATGCCGCTGTGTTCTTTACACCGGTCCTTGTTGTTAATAATGATTTACTATCTTTTAGCGCTGCCTTTAAATCTCCTAACCCACCCAGTTCTAAATTTATATAGGTGTCAAATATTTTCTTTTCTACAGGATTCATTTGACTGTACGGTTTCTTGAATATATTATTTGCTTTTTGCGGTTCTGCTTGCGCTTTGGCTGTTTCTATCTCCATTTCCTTTACTTCACGATTTATATTTCGTGATGTGCGTAATCTCTTTGTTCTCGTTCTAATTCCGTTTAATGCATCTTCCGCACTCGCTCCGCCACTACCTTCACCTATCGTTGCTGTTTTTACTTGTGATGGTTTTGCTTTTGTTACATCTGTTACCGCACCCGTGCTTGTATTATAAGAACCCATTTCTGTTGTCCCTTCGCTTTTGTTTATTACTTGTACTGTGCTAGGATTCCATTCCGTAGAAGTTGTTTCTGGTTTTGGGGATTGTGCTGACTTTGGTGCTTTTATTAAATAATCATATTTACCTTTCCTTATACCACGCGCTATCTTTAATAAACTTCCTTTTTCGCCTAATGCTTTTAAACTACGCGCCGCTTTTAATAATGTTACCCCGTTCTTTACCATTTGAGCTAAACCGACCATT
>JAZUPU010000070.1:0-20206 GCA_045605325.1 Elusimicrobiaceae bacterium | reverse complement strand
ACCAACAATTCAATGAGGGTAAAACCCTTATTACTGTTTTTCATAATTTTCTCCTTTTTGTACCAAGTTGGTACAATTACAGTTTAGTATAAATTTAGTGTTATGTCAATACACTTTTGAGGACCTAGACAAAATAGGACCTTTTTTAAAAAAGAAAGTTAGCTAAAATGCTTTTATTTATCCCCCCTCTGCCTCACTATGTTCGGCATCTCCCGCCCGTATGACAAGGCATACGGGTGGCGACAATAAGGAAAAGCTTTTATTTTACTTTATTATCCTCACCCACATGGCGGGCACGGAAAGCAATATGGAATATTCCTTTTTTTGTAGTTAAATCTTCCCCGTTTTCTTTTTTGCGGCGATATTAGTGCCTGCAAAATTGAAAGTTTTTTATATTCTAATAAGCCGGTTTGTTTGAGTAAAAAGCAAGGGTATACATATAAATCTTGCTTTTTACGAGTTGCCGGCTTAGATATAAAAAACTAATTTTGCACGGTTTTGAGCCGCAAAAAAAGAAAACAAAAAAACTGCAAGCACGTTCCGTACTTATGAGAACACAATGCGGATACACAGCGCGTAAAATAAAACTTACATCTCTTCGGGGGATGATACGCCTATAAGTTCCAGCCCTTTTGAAATGCGCTCTTTAACCAAAGCACAAGTAAATAAGCGCGATGAAGTTAATTCCGGTTTACCTTCATCAATCACACGGCAGCTGTCATAAAAAGAGTGAAATAAACCGGCAAGTTCCGTCAAATAAGTTGTTAAATGGTGCGGGCTTAAATCACGCACACAATTTTCAAGCACCGGCTTAAACCAAAGCATTTTACTAAGCAAAGCACGTTCCGCCGGGGCAAGATTTTCAGTCAGCACTTTATCGGCAACAGGTAAGCCCTTTTCTTTCGCCGTTCTAAAGATTGAACATATACGCGCGTGCACATATTGCACATAAAAAACAGGGTTTTCATTAGTTTTCTTTTTAGCAATATTTATATCAAAATTAAGGTGCGCGTTCGGCGTACGGCTTGCAAAAAAGAAACGGCAGGCATCACGCCCGACATCATCCATAAGTTCCCTCAATGTAATAAAGGTTCCGGCGCGTTTTGACATTTTTACCTTTTCGCCGTTTTCAATTAAATGCACAAGTTGGTGAATAATGGCAGTAAAACTATTCTCGCTTTTACCGAGTGTTTTTACTGCCGCTTTCATACGCGGAACATAACCGTGATGGTCCGCACCTAAAATATCTATAAGGTGTGTATAACCGCGGTCATATTTATTTTTGTGATATGCAATATCCGCTAAATAATAAGTAGGGCGCCCGTCGGAACGGACAAGCACGCGGTCCTTATCATCATTTTCCCCGGAAGTACCGAACCAGACGGCACCGTCCTTTTCATAAACCTCACCGGTTTTTTTAAGGAAGTCCAATGTTTTATCAAGTGCTTTTGCTTGGTGCAATTCGCTTTCCCTAAACCAACGGGTAAATTCCACACCAAAATCCTTCATATCCTGTTGTTGGGTTTTGATAAGTTCTTCCATAGCAAAGCGGCCATATTCGCTTTTGGGTAAATCTTGCGGAATTTTTTTGGCAAGCTCAACCAGATATAAACCGTGATAGCCGTTTTCCGGCGGTTCTTTGCCTTCGGCACGCGCCTGTAAGGATTGCCCTAAAAGTTCTGCCTGATTACCGGCATCGTTTACATAATACTCTGCATCGCAAGCAATACCCAAAGCGCGGAATATTTTAACTAAACTATCCCCCAAGCTTGCACCGCGCCCGCTTGCCACATGCAAAGGGCCTGTGGGATTTGCGGAAACAAATTCTATTAAAAATTTTTCCGTCGGCACCATACCTTCTTTACTTCTGTCTTTTAAACGGCGGTCCCTTGAAGCAAGAACTAAAAAATCATCTTTTAAAGTTATATTAATAAAACCGGGCGGTAAAAATTCTGCTGAAGAAATTTCCTCAAAACCCTGTAAAATTTCACAAACTTTTTTGGCAATTTCAAGAGGGTTTTTACGCATTATTTTTGCAGCACTCAAAGCCCAAGTTAAAGAAATATCTGCTTTTACGTGCGCAGGGGCAGGGGTAAAAATAACCTCAGGTAAATTAGGGGATTCATTAAAACTGCCTGCCAAAGTTGTTTGAATTTTATTTTTTAGTGTATTTAACATTTATTTAGTACCTTTTTTTGTAGTTTTCTTAGTAGTTTTTTTAGGTGATTTTTTAACTGTTTTTGCAACTTTTTTGGTGGTTTTCTTAGCTGCTTTTTTGACGGTTTTTTTAGCGGTTTTCTTTGCCGTTTTTGTTGATTTTTTTGTTGTTTTTGTTGATTTCTTGGTAACTTTTTTAACGGTTTTCTTGGCAGCTTTTTTAATTGCTTTTTCAATTGTCGGTATAAGTTTGGCGAACTCAAACATTTTATCCAAAGCATAATAGGCGCGTGCTTCGGCAGTCATAATATGAAGCATTAAACCGCCGTAATCACTAACACGCCAAACCTGGCTGCCGGAACCGTCACGGTTCAATTTAAAAAAGCCGTCTTCTTTTAGTTTAACAGAGACCTCTTCCTCAAGTGCATTAAGATGCGGGGCTGATGTTGCCGTTGCAACAATAACATAATCACAAAGTGAAGATTGCCCACCCAAATCATACAAGGCAACCTGCTCGCCCTTTTTATCTTCCAAAATATGTGCGGCTTTAATAGCCAAATTTTTTAAATTCTTGTTCATAAGAAAACCTCCGTCTACAAAATTGTATCATTATTTGATACCTTTTGGCAATTTAAAATCTTCTCCTAAATAAATTCTTGCATCACTTATGGCATCTTTATCTTCCATATAATGTATTTCTTTGTTAATAAGTCCAAGATGTTTGCTTAATTTTGTTACCGGCTCAAGGTTCTTCGTTAAAGAAATTATTTTGCTCGTATTTAAACGCTCCGCCGAAGTTGTGTAATGTATAACATCAACTTTAAAAATACCTTGATTACTTAAAGTTTGCAAATAGCGCGTCACATCCGCCGCAAGGCCGTTATGGTCCGATGCATTTAAAACTTCAACTACCAAAATAGCATCTTCTTCCTGTTTGTTATTTTCTAAGGTTAACTGCTGTGGCTGGGGTTGCGTTATTTTTTTTGTTTTAGTATTTTTCTTTTTTGATTTGATTTCTTCCCTGACGGTAAAATCAACCCCACGTAAATGCGGAAGCTCATAACTTATTAAAATAAAATCACCTACGCTAATAAAAGTTTTTTTAGTTAAACGCATTTTTAAATAGGAATATAAATAAGATAAAATTATGTAAGGTTTTTTTTGCCAAATTGAAAGATCATTTTTAAAATTATTCCAAAATTCCTGACGGTCCTGCGTTTGCGGAATTAAGACATAGGGCGTGCTTTCAAGTTTAAATTGTTTAATAATTTGTTCCAAAGGCAAAGCACTTTCTTTGGCAGACAAATCGGTAATAATACCTTTTTTTAACGACGGATTATAAGCAATCAACATTGCCGGTTTTGTTAAAATTAAAAAATTTATCGTAGTATCTTGTTTGTTTTTAAGTATCGGTCCGAGTGGGCTTGTAAAACAACTAAGCGCGCCCCAAGCAAACAAAGCAAGGGCAAGCAGTACTATGAGATGTGCAATTATTTTTTCTCTAATAATGTTTCGTTCCATAATTTTATACCTTGCGGTGCAAGCCATTTATCTGTGTTTACAGTATATATAATTTTAACCTTTTCCGCCGCGAGCAAACCGTCTTGCAAAGATTTTTTTAGGGCTGTTTTTATTGCCTTAATATCTTGCGGGCGGCGGCCCTTGGCGCACATATCGGCAATCATCAAAATTTTATCTAAAACAGTCATATCTTTTGCACCCAAAGTGTGGCGCGAAATTGCCTGTAAAATATTTTTATCTTCAACTTTAAATTGCGTTTTTGCAAGATGCGCGGAAATATCGGCATGCAATAATGCCGGCGCGAATTTTGCAAGTTCTTTAAAATTTTCAATTTTTAATTTATGTTTTTTTGCGTAGGTAACCATCTCGCTTTTCGTTAGGGCTTTGCCGCTATCGTGCAAAATACCGGCAAGCGCAGCACCGTAAATATCCTGATCGTATTTTGCGGCTAATATTGCCGCTTCCTTTGCCACTGCTAAGACGTGATTATAGCGCGCTGCTTTTAAATGTTCCTTAAGCCAAGTGTGCAAATTTAAACCGTAAAGCAAATTTTTATTTATAATTTCCGCTGCTTTATTGGGCATTATTTTTGGGGTTTTACCGTTTAATAAAATTTGTAAACGCAAAGCACTTGATGCCATTTCCGGAAAAACACCTTTTAAAATATGTGCTTTAAATTTCGGTTGTATTTGCTTAAATCCGCGCCTGTAACCGATAACAAAAGTGGCATTTTTAAAATTATATTCCGCATTTTTCCAAGCATTCAAAGAGGCGGCACAATCAGTACCGACCAAAATAAAAATTTCCGCTTTCGGGTATTTTTGCTTTATATATTTTACCGTTTCAAAAGTGTAAACCTTGCGGCGTTTTTTATACTCAAAATCATCAAAAATTATGTTTTTAGATACGGGTGCAAAAACTTGCTTTGCCATTTCTTTACGCAACTTATACGGTGTTTTACTAAACTCTTTATAAGGGGAATTATAAGCAACAAAAACATAACACAAATCGGGCTTAATTTCTTTAACTGCGCAAGATAATAATTTTAAATGCCCGCTATGCACAGGGTCAAAAGTACCGCCGTAAATTAAAATTTTCATTTAACCTTCTCCTTCAAAAATGCTGCAAAAAGCAAAGTGCAAATTAAAACAAATAAATAAATTAAAACCGTTACCAAAAAATTACTTTTTGTGACGGTAAAAGCTAAAATATCCAAAACAATTGCGGCGCAAATTGTAAAAATTAAGACCTGTTTTTTTGTATATCCGCGGCGTACAAGGCGCAAAGCAAAATGGTCCGGGCTGCCTTGCAAAGGGGACATCCCTTTTAATATACGGATTATTGAAACATAAATTGTATCAAATATAGGCAAAGCTAAAATTAAAAGCGGTGCAAAAACAGCAGCCGGATTTTTAGAGGAATAATCAACCCCGAGTGCCAAAGCCGAAAGCAAAAACCCCAGCATAGTGCTTCCGCTATCACCCAAAAAACTTTTGATTTTACCAAGCCCGTGATTATAGGACCAAAAGCCCAAAGTCGCACCGATTATGGCAACAGCTAAAAAGTTAACATAAATATTTTCAGACGGTAAAGAGATAAACAAAAATGCCAAACTTGCAATTAATGCTTGGGAAACGGCAAGCCCGTCTTGAATATCAAGCAAATTAAAAGCATTGGTTAAACCGCAAACCCAAAGCACAGTTAAAACCGCGCCCCATGGCTCGGGAACAAATTGAATTTTAACATCAAAATAAATTAAGCATACCGCCGCAAGCGCCTGAAAGACAAGACGTGTAACCGCGCTTAAACCTTTTGGTTTTCTTATATCATCAATTAAACCCAAAATAAAAATTATGACGGTACCGCAAAAAATACCGCGCAAATTGTGCAAAGTACCCGTCGGGAAATTTGTGGTAAAGCGAATCATTGTTAAACTTAACAAAAAGCCGGTAAGTATCGCAACGCCTCCTACAAGCGGCACTATGCCTTTATGATTTTTTAAGGCAGTTGGTGTATCTTTTAAATATTTGCTTAAGTATTTGCAAAAAATAGGCGTCAAAACAAAAGTAAGCGCGAAAGACATAGCAAAAGCCAAAGCAAAAAAAGTTACTGTTTCATAATCCATAATAATATGATATAAAATATAGAGAGGTTTATAAAATGAAATTTTTAAATTTAATTATTTTATCTTTATTTTTTTGTGCCTGTACAACGGGTATTGTTAAAGAATCTGCGGAAATGCAAAATAAGGTTATACCTATTTTTATGACGGGCGAAAAGCAACGTACAGCCCTTAAAACTACGCTTGAAACAAATAAAAAAGCACATAGTTTTTTACTGCTTGCAAATAAAAACGGCAAGTATATCAATTTTAAAATTATCGGTGATTTTGCGGCAGTTTTGGCATCCGTTAATTTATACAACGGCAATTTTGAATATGAAAGTTCTTCCCCTCTTTTAGAAAACCAAAATGTAAAACAAGCATTTGAAGAAATTTTACTTGCTTTATTTGCGCCTAATAATCTCGGCAAACATAAATATTATTTTAAGAAAGGCGAAAATTTACCTTATAAATTAAAACAAAAAAGCGAAGTCGCGGACAAAACTTTTTTATTTAGAAATTATAAAGGCAATATCCCGCAAGAGATAACCGTTACAACAAAATTTAATATAGTCAAAATTAATTTTGAACTTTTAGCACACGATTAATAAGTTTTATCCCCCATCCGTCTTGTAAAAACTTGTTTTTGCAAGCCACCCTCCGCCCGCGTAAAATTTCCACTTGTTTCGCCCTAATTTTTGCGCTGTTGCAAAAATTGGGGAGATGTCACGGAGTGACAGAGGGGTGCGGGTGAGGACAATGTGGAAAAACAACGCAGTTCCCTATAAATTTAATATAATATAATTATGATACATCACTTATCACTTTGGATTTTATTTTGGGTTGTAGTAATAATCGCACTCGCACTGGACTTGTTTATTTTAAACAAGCACCATGGGCACGTTAGCATAAAAGATGCGTCTTTAATGGTTACTGCTTGGGTAACTTTGGCGGCATGTTTCGGCGGAATTATTTGGTTTGCCTCCGGCGCACAAAGCGCACTTGAATATTTTACAGGTTATGTTATAGAATATTCGCTTTCCATAGACAATATGTTTGTCTTTATTATGATTTTCACTTATTTTGCAGTTGCAAAAGACCATCAACCGAAGGTTCTTTTATGGGGTATTTTGGGCGCGGTTATAATGCGTTTTATTTTTATATTTATCGGCGTACAACTTATAACACGCTTTACTTTTATGATATATATTTTCGGCGCGATTTTAATTTACACCGCTTTAAAAATGCTGCTTGGTAAAGATGAACAAATTGACCCGTCACAAAATCCCGTTTTAAAATTATTTAAAAAACTTTTCCCGATAAACGAAAAAATAAATAACGGCAACTTTTTCTATCGTGAAAACGGTAAACTTTTTGCTACCACTTTACTTGCAACGGTTGTTGTTATTGAAGCGTCTGATTTAGTTTTTGCAGTTGATTCCATCCCTGCGGTTTTGGCAGTTACGCAAGATACTTTTATAGTTTACACCTCAAATATTTTTGCGATTATCGGGCTTAGGTCGCTTTACTTTTTGCTTTCGGGGATGGCAAACAAATTTGAGTATTTAAAATACGGTATTTCCGCAGTTTTGGCTTTTGTCGGCGTAAAAATGTTAATTTCGCACTATTATAAGATGCCGACATTGACTTCTTTACTTACCATAATTATGATTTTAGGCATATCGGTAGCGGCATCTGTAATTAAGAATAAAAGACAAGCAAATTAGGAAAGTTTATCCCCCCTCCGTCTTGCGCAAACAACCGCGCAAACCACCCTCCGCCCGCAATGCGGGTGAGGGTAATAAAGTATTAATTAAACATAAAACCGTCCATACCCTTTAACTCAACATTATTGTCAACTACTTTAAAAAAATCCCCTATTTTATCTATACAATCTCTACGGGCTTTTTGTTGAATATCCTTTTCTGCTTGGCTAACTTGGCTAGGATTGTCAGCAATAAGATCATACCAATGTATTCCTGTATCGTTTCCACACCCACTAAAATTTCTAGCAAGGTTTGAATAACGCCATTTTCTATGTAAACGACATACTTCTTCGGATCCAAGAAAATCTTCAAATTCAAGCCAAGGTTCACCACCATCCAATAGTAAAGCATCTATTTCTTCACAACTATCCTCACCGTCATATAAATATTCCATTTTACAAGCATTGGCATAAACTTCACCAGCGGACCTTATCTCTTTACATTTTTCCCTGGCAATTTCTACATTGTTATTCCATGATTCTCTTAGTTCTCTCGTTGGTGTACATAATGAACATTCTCCACAAGACCCCGGCGCCCCTCTCCATGCGACATTTGCAGTATCTGATGAAATACCGATTATTGTATTTTTTGCTTCTTCATAGTCATGTATTAAACTAGGTATAGTTTGTTCATAAACCCTGCGGGCGGCATTACATTCGGCTAAATTATTTTTTACCGTAATCATCAAAACAAGCGGCGGAATACCTAAGTCCACCTTTGGTGCCTGCTTTTCCGTTTGACCTTTTGCAAGTAAAACTTGGTCCTGCGGATTATCGCCGTGAAAAGCAATTTCAGCAAAATGTTTTGACGATTCCAAATACTTACGCCCGATAGCAGCATAGCTGTAAAAATAACTTATAAGAGCATCTTTACCGGAAAGACCGAAAACATTAAAGAATTTGTCTTTCGGTAAATCATCCGTTACATAATATCCCAAAGAACCGCCGGCATTACCGAAATTGCTTGAAAGCACCAAATTATCAACAAAACTGCTGCCATCAATTAATTTGGAAATTGTATCTTCAGATTTGCTGACGGTAAACGGTGCTCCGTTCACCACCGGTTGCACCATACGGCTATTATTTAAAGTTAAAGGTTCTTCTTGCCCGTTAGCGGCATCATAAATGGTGGAAGCGAAATCAGGCAAATACTCGTGCTTAGGGCGACCGGAACCGTCATTATCATAAGCTCCGCGTACTTGGCGTTTTGAACTGCCCGAAATTTCATCTTTACTGTTCGTGCGTACAGTTGAGTTTTTAGAAGAAAAATCAGTATTTCCGGAAGCTAAACCTTCCCCCTCAATATCTGCATTTGTAAGTGAACTGCTGTCAGGCAAAGCGCGTACTCCTTTTACGGTATCACCGATTTCCGGTGTTTCGGCACTTTTACCGTCTTTATACACACCTGCTACTTCAGCAGGGCGGCGGCGTGTTCTTTCAAATTCATGGTAATAAGTTTCCTTTGCATTTATAAGGCGTCTGCCGGCAGGCGGCTCATAATACGCAGTATAAAAGGGGTTAATATCGTCTACAATTTTTTGCTTTTTAAATGCTTCGGTCATATTTTGGGTTTCTATACCCAAAGAACTTAAAGATAAATCAAGCAAAGTTAACTTTCTTGAAACATCCGACGGTAAACCGTACTTTGCGGAAATATTATTAAATAAAGGCACATAATAAACAGGAACGCTAAAACTAACAAATAAAGCAAGCAAAAACAAAAGCCCAAAAACTAAAAGCCATCTCTTTCGGTTTTTTTCTTTCATTTTTTCCCACAAATTAACTGCTAGTTTTACTTGCGGCGTTTTTTGTTCCGTTATTTTTTCCTGTTTCATAAAATACCTTTATTTACAAATTATTTCTTTTACTTTTCATTGCCTCTAACTTTGCTTTAGCTGCTGCCGCTTTTGCTTGGGCGGCTTTTATTCGCGCTTCTTTTTCTCTGGCTGCTTTTTCTTGTTCTGCTTTTAATTTGGCTGCCCTTTCGCGCTCTGCTTGTTCGACTGCGCGGGCTTTAGCTTCGGCTTCTTGTTGCGCCATAACTGCAGCCAGACGCTTTTCTTCCGCTTGCCTGCGTTCTAGTTCCAAACGCTCTTGTTCGGCTTTTTGCCTTTCAAGTTCAAGACGCTCTTGTTCTGCCTTAATTCTTGCCCTTTCCTGTGCTGCTTTGGCTTCGGCCAAAATGCGTGCTTCTTCTGCCTTAACTTCTTGCAATTTTGCATTATAGGCGGCAAGTTCTTTAGTATAATCGTTTGCTATTTGCCCATTTTCTAAAGATTCACGCTCTTGCTTTTGGGCGAGTTCTTGTTCACGCAATTTCTCATTTAAAAGGTCATTTTTTTGATATGGCTCTGTTACGCCATCAACACCTAACTGTTTTAAGCGCTTTTGCTTTGCAAGTTCTCTTTGCCTGCGTGCTTGTTCGTTTTTATACTTTTGAATTTTAGGGGAATTTAAAGCCCTTTCATAACCTGCCTGAATTTGCTGTTTCGTTTTGACATCATCTACAAGAACCAAAGCAAAGATACCCAAAATGAGCAAAATGATCATAATTGCCGCAGAAACAGCCATAAATTGTTCAAACTTTGTAGGCAGTCGCCTCTCATTCTGAACTTGTTGCAAATTTTGCGACGAGTATCGTTTATTTTGCGGCATCCCCGTAGGTAACGGCTGCATTTTTACTTGCGGCTGTTGTGTTTTAGGCATTTGCCCTTGCATTTTCTCAAGATCATTTAAATTTTGCATAAATTACCACCACGGAATTATTTTACCAAGCCATTCAAGTGGATTTTTTAATAGTGAATTACCAAGTGTCGAAGATAGCCCAGTACCTCCACTACTCATAGAACCTGTACCTACTGCAGCGCTACCTGTACCAGCGCTTGCTCCGGTACTAACACTTGTTCCGGTACCAGCACTTGCTCCGGCACCAGCGCCCCCAAATATATTAGACCATGGTATCCAACATAGACCTAAAAGCGCAGTTAAACCAACACCAACCCACGCAGCCGTCTTTTTCTTTCCTGCTATATCTATACCTTCATTTACCAATCCAAATTTTTCCTTATCACCCATCTGATTTATTAAACCAACTATTGAATTGTCACCTGCATATAACATACACCACACGAAAGCCAAAGCAGCTACAGACAAAAGTCCTGCTACTAACCATAATGCCCAAGCTGCCGTAGCAGAATAAGCTGCCTTAACAATGAAATAAAGAGCGACAGCCATTACTAATGTGCCTATAATTAATATCCACTGTCTATTCTTAATCTTATTTTGTAATTCCATCAATTCTTCTTGTTGTTTCTTAGTTTCATCCAAAATATTATCTAAATCTTCTATACTCTGCTTCAATTGATCTGATAGATTACCGAAATTATTGGAATCAAGTAAAGAACTTGTAACTGTACCTATACTTGCCCCATCTTCCACAATAGCAGAGATATTTTCAGGGTTACTACCATCAAAAGATGCTTCAGCCAAAGATTTTTGACCGACATCCTGTCTGCTCGCAAGAGCTTTGCCAGAATATGATAACGCTGATGCTAAATCATTAATAGCACCGCGCCCCTTAGTATCATTACCTTTTGTTTCAGAGCCGTTAAAACTAACATTAAAACCACCAATATTACCACCACGACCAAACTTAAAAGATTTACTATTTCCTACTTCGTTTGTTTTTGTTTTAGGTAAGGCGCGGGTACTATTATCAGCCCCCATAGCACCACTTCCAATTCCTGAACTACCACTAGCACCGCCGCCTCTTGAACCACCACCACCATTTCCGGAAGATGAACCGCTACCGTTTGAAGATGTAAGTTTGTTAATCTGCGTTGAGGGTCTTACACTTGATTTAGCACCGCCCCTTGCCCCATTATTACCTTTTACGTCTTTACCTATTACGTCTTTACCTACCGCTGCGGCTGCTTCTGCTTGAACGGCATTAAATTGTTTTTCACCAAATGCCGTATTTTTAACATCATTGGAAGATGCATCCGAGCCATTAAAACTTTGTTCATAAGTTGCATCAAACGGTTGGTAAGCATCCCCTGTACCGTTTGCAGCATAATCCCCGATTTGACCATTAGCCCCGGCACCACCGCCTTCATAAGCACCGTACACAAAGCCCTCATCACCGCGGACACCTTCCGCATAAGCGCCGTCAGAACTATAAGCATCGTCTTCAGAGATACCTTCCGCTGAATTACCGCGCATAAAACGTGCAGTGTTCATATCTTGCCCGGCAGACATTTGCCTTTCAAGATCCGCACGGCTGGATGAGCTGCCGAATTTGTTATAAGCATTATCCGCAAAACGCGATAAGGCAGCTTCATTTGCTGCTCTTTGACTGCCACCGCTAAAATTATTTACAACACCAAGGCCAACTAATAAAGTAGCACCGGCCAAAATAACACCGGCTACTTTTTTATTGCCAATGCTTGTTAATATATTTTTCATAAAACCTCCTGCTACTAACTACTTTAAATTTGTTTTCCTTATTGCCCTCACCCGCATGGCGGGCGGAGGGTGCCGAGCAAATATTATTTGCAAGGCGGATGGGGGATTGGTTTTCCTCTTTTTATTACCTTTATTTATCCCCCCTCTTACCCTCAGGGACAAGCCCCTTCGGGCTTTCTCCCGCCCGTATGACAAAGCATACGGGTGGCGACAATAAAAGAACCAATTTTTTTACTTTCTTTGCGGTTTTACTTTACTTGACTGATTACGCTTAACCGCAGCTTTGGCTTCTGCCTCCGCTTTATTAAAAATTCCAAGCTTATCGCGGTAATCCATACTTGATGTACGTTTTGCTTTTACCGAGGTATTTGCCTCTTTCATCTTGGCTTCCATAGCAGCCAAATGTTCCTCTTCTTCCTTCTGCTTTGCAAGGCGGACTGCTGCAAGTTCCTGTTCTTTTAACATCTTTATTTGCTTCTCAACAGCAGCAATTCTTTTTGCCTTTTCGCCCTCAATGAAATCACGGCCGGCTTTTGATATATGCCTATCTGCCATTATCTGAAAAATTAAAATCAAAATAGCAAATATGCAAAGTATTATTGAAAAATAATCGGTCTTATTCACATTTTTATTAAAAATTATGTTACCGTTCTCCATAATTAATCCTCTTTATTTTTTGTTATTGCTATTTATAACACCATTAGCTGCTTTACGAATCTGATTTGTTCCCAAAGGAGTAAAAATTTTACTTAGGACTTTGGTAACACTTTCCGGTAGTTTGGATATCAACTCAGAACCCCATATTAAAGATGCTATAACACCTGCACTCATTAAACCCATCGCAGTGTAGTATAACCAAGCATTATTACTTTGCCCATCTTCTTTACGAAGTTTTCCTAATTCAGATAAAGTTTGAAAGATATTTAAGCCGTCACCATCATAATCTGCAAGCCAAATTGCATACATAGCAGCCAAAGCTAAAACAATAGCTAAAATATATGTATAAACATTTTTTGTTTTTAATACCAAACTAATAGCTAGCATAGCTACAATAGTTGAAATTAACGCCCATATTAAATGTGAACCTGCACTGTTAAACAAACGTTCTTTCTTTTCTGCTCTTGTTTCAAACTCTGTGTTAATATTATTTAAACCTAAATCGGCTTTACTAAGTTTTAAACCAAGATTGTGGGTACCGATATCCATAAGCTGACCGTCACCTATAGTAGCACCGGTTTCAACACTTGCGCCACCGTCAAAAGCATTGGCTGCTTCCGTTGCACCTTGTGCGAGGGCTTTGTCCCCTCCTGCTTGAATCGTTGCCGCACCTTTTGTGGAAAAAGAATAAGCAGTATTTAATTGGTCTTTTGCATTACCGCCTTTTTCTCCACCGCGTGTGCCGCCTTCGTTACCTCCGGCACCGATTCCGGCTTGAAAACCGCCGATTGTGCCGCCGCGCCCGAATTGAAAGGCCTTACTTTCACTGCCTTGATTTGCGGTTTTATTATTGTTTGGTAAAGCGCGGCTTTGCCCGTCTTTTACCGATCTTGAAGAACCGCCATAACCGCTGCCGGAAGCGCCGCCTGCAGATGAGCCACTGCTTTTTGCACCGCCACCGTTACCGAAAGATGAACCGCTGCCATTTGATGAAGCAAGTTTATTAATTTGGGTTGCCGGTCTTGAATTACCGCCTGCATTAACTGTATTTCTTGTTCCTTTAGCACCGGCGTCTTGTGAAGCAATACCTTTTGCACCGGTAGTTACCGCAGCAGAAGTTTGCCGTTGGATTCCTTGAAATTGTTTAGCCCCAAATTCTTTTGCACCTTTTTCCGCAAAAGTATTGGAAACTTCCCCTGCATCATAAGTAGAATTAAAGGGTTGATATTCACCGTCCGCCCCTGCTACACTACCTATATTACCGTTTGTTCCGACTACTGTCTTCCCTGATTTTTGAGAATCCAAATAAGAACGGGCTGCATTAAATTTTGCTTCTTCACTGTCTGCTTGGGCTTGATTATATTTAGAATCAGTAAAAGTACCGTCACTTGAGTATAAACCTGCGCCATCACCAATTGATGAACTACCGGTATTTCCTAATTCCAAATTACTGCCGTCAAAGGAATTTAAATTTAAATTTTGACCTTCGCCGGTGTAAATAGCACGTTTTGCCGGGTTATAAGCCGGGGATTGGTTATAAGCATTATAAACGCTGTACCCCACAACAGCCGCAAAAACGCCAACACCTAAACCAGCCATAATATTGGAGGATATTTTACCGCTCTTATTAAATATAATTTTTAGCATATTATTTTTCATAAATTTGCTCCTTTAGTTTATTCTGCTAAATTAAATGCTCTTAGGTGTAGGGCGACTGGGTAAACTAGGAATTGGATCATTATTCCTCATTGGGATAGCAGACCATCTTCCATCTATCCTTTGATAACAAGTGCTATCACTGCACTTAAAATCTTCCCCTGACCACGAATTCCAGCATCCGCTCGTTACACAACTCAAAACAGAATCTATTGCTTTAGTACCTAGATTTGATAAAAAACATCCCAAATTGAATTTTCCTTTAGTATCTATACAATTCTCATTTATTTTATATTCTTTACCGTTGGCTGTGCCGCTGCTATTTTTCTTTTCAGATGCTTGCTTATTAACATCATCACCCAAAGCACGCGATAAATCATTTTGCAAATCACTATCTACTATATTGGGTAAGTCATCAATACCTAATTCTTGTTCGTCTTTGGCAAGTTTATCGTCATCAACTCCATCTTGGAAGGCGTCAATAGCACTTGATGCTGCACTATCGGCTGATTTTGCATTTGCACCTTTTAGAGATTCAACTGCCGCATCATATAAACCTGGGTTACGGCCCATATTTTTGGCAAAAGCCAAATCCTGTTTTGTTGCGGCGTGGTCCGCGGCAATTCCGTTTGTGCCATTTTTAATATTTTTACCTTCATAACGCCAAGTTGAACCGGTTACGCCGGAAGATGCACCACTGTTTGAACCTAAATGTCCACTATTACCCAAGGTTTGCGGGGTTGTTTTCTGCCCCGGTGTTTGACGTGTTTGGCGGTTTTGTTTAGAGTTATTTTTGCTTGTGTTTGTGGCTTGCTTTCTTTCAGCTTCAGCTTTAGCTCTATTAGCTCTAGCTTGATTAAAAGCTTCCCTTTCTTTTATTCTTTTTTGTATACGCTCGCGACCGATTTCTTTATCTAATTCAATTTTTCTTTGTTCATCGGCAGCTTCTTTATACTCCGGATCCGGTGGTGGCGGAACACCCTCTGTTTCATCTTTTTCCTGTCGTTCTTTACGGTCCTCCGAAGAAAATAATGAGCCCAAAAGCTCTTCATTTGAAACTTCCGCATATTCCGGATTATCTCTTAAAAAACTACTTTCTTGCCCGTCAGTACCGAATGGCATAGCGGCAAGGTCCTGCATATGAGAGGAAAATTTACTGTAATCCGGTGCCTTTTCCTTGCCCATATTAGGAATAACACTTATTAAAGTTAAGACCGTTACAAGCCCGCAACCTACCCAAGTGTAAAGTTGTTTTCTCTTATCGGCATCACTTTTTTGCCCTTTGCTTTTAATTATTATAGACATAAACTTCTCCCTATATAATACAAAAAAAACTTGCTCTTGCTGACCCACCCCCTTACTTCCGGGGTGCTCAAACATAGAGCGTAACTACCTATCTGTTTAAAGTATAATGGTTTTTTGCCGATTTGTCAAGTGGTTAATAGGAATGTTTTGCAATTATTATTTTTTGCCGTCAAATTCTTTTTGGTAAATTGATAAATAATCTAAAAACTAATTAAATTCTAATTGCATTTTCTAAACGGATTACCTTTATTAATATGTGTAATCAAAGAGGCAAGAATAAAAAGTGGGAAATCTTCAATATCAAGTTTATAAATCGCATAAATTATTTTGTCACAATTTTTTACACTCGGTTTTTTAAGGAATTTCAAAATTGATGCTTTAATGCTTTTATCAATATTACTGTGATAAATAATTTTTAGGTAAGATATTATCAGTTGCTGCAAATCTTTTGTTTTACGGGAAGAATCTTGCAAATCTTTATAAACTTGGCACATCTTCCTGATACTTAACAAAACACATTGTTGTTTAGTATTTACAATATCTTGATTCTCATAAGAATCTTCTTGTAAACAATGTTCGGCTTTCCTTTCCATCAATTTAAACAAATCCAGCTGTAACTTTTCGTTACGCGTTAAGGATACAAGCATAGAACCTCCGTTTTTAATTATTATTGTGGGTATTCATCTTCCAAAATAATAACATCATCTTTAGGTTCGGGGTTCGTTGATTTATTATCTTCTTTTGATTCCTGATAGCCGGGGTAGATTTCGTCTAATACTTCTTCACGGGTTTTGTGGTGTATTTCTTCCTCTTCTTCGGTGGTATCAATGGTTACCGGTTTACTGTTTGCAAGTACGTCCACAAATTTTATTTTACTCTTTTTCTTAATCTTGACACGGTTAATTTTAATTTGATTCTTCTGTTCTATAATTTTTGCTAAAGTGCCTTCAAAGTATAAAAACAAAATAGTATTTATTCCTACAAAGACAGCTGTTACGGCAGTAAAAACAAAAACCTGCATTATTTCCCAAAACACAAAGCGTATATATAAATTACGTGATTGCTCACTTAAAGCAGTAGCTTTAGCAAAAATAAAATCAAAAAAATTAGGACTGTTAGGAAAGAATAATAAGGAAACAATAAAATACGCCCAAAACGCAATAATTAATGTGAATATAATTTGTGCTAAAATAATTTGTGCCATCCTGCCCCATCTTTGCAAGACCATATAATAACTGAAAGTAAAACTGTTTAAAATATCTGCCTCCCTTAATACAACAGCCAAAGGGGCAAAGTATATAAAAGGCACAGCAGCTATTATAAAAATGCTTGCAAGCACTTTATAAGGCAAAGCAAAAAGAGGATTTGTGATATAAAACATCGGCGTTATAAATATAATCAAAACACCGAATATTAAACCTATAACTGCAAATATTTTAGCTGATAAAACAATAGTATGTTCAATATTCGCATAAATTTGAACTGCTTTACTTAATATAATATCCTCTGAAATCTTAAAAAATGATGCAATAGATAAACAAAACACAAAAGCAACCCAAATCCAAAAAATAATATTGATTAGCACACTCTTTGGAAATAAAGATAACAAAGCTTGCCCGAACAATATAAAAACTGCAGACAGTAAAGCCATTTGAATTATAGGTATAGCCAAAGCTACTACCATATCCTTATAAACTCTAACGGCCTCAAGTAAAGAAAATTTTGCATCTACCAATTCTTTAAAATCAAGCATATATTAACCCCTATGTAACATATAAAATTATTATAACATAAAATTTCACACCGTGCTTATTTTATTGTAAAATATAGTAAGTTAATAAAGGAGATATTATGAAAACAATAAAATTAATTTTATTTGCTGCTTTATTAAGTTTAGCAGCAAATTCATTTGCAACTGAAAATGACCGCCGCGGTTGGCAACTTGATTTAAAACGTCTTGCGCTTAATTTAACATCCGTAAATGTAAATCACGCTACGGATTATGCTGACTTTGCCGACGCCCGTTTAAATGCGGACAGCCAAACGACCGTACAAGGTGTTTTGGATTTTAGGGGTGATTATTTCGGCAAACATTATTTGTGGTCTAACGGTGTTTTGGCTGAATATGGCAAAAGCACCATTGAACCTGCCGACGGAAGTGATAAAGTAACAACAGAATCAGCAGACAGAATTATTTTTGACACAGCTTATACCTTGCGCCTTTGGAATATTCAAAATTTTATGGGCGGTTTTGAAGCCGGTCCGTATATTTTAGCTGCCTATGAAACGGAATTTAACAGAACGGGTGATGCCCCTTTAAAGAAAATTTTAAGGGGTGAAGGCGGCGCGAAATTATTTGAAGGGAAATATATAAAGTCCCTTTATTTATCAGGTTTATTTGAGGAAGATTTTACCTACCCGGAACACTCAACCAAACTTGGTTGGACAGCCGGCTTTGACATCCAAGTTCCGATACGCGAAGGCGTAAAAGCAATGTTTAAAGGAGTGTGGCGCGATTACTTATATGAAAGCAAAAAGCAACCTACTGACCTTGATTATTCTTTGGAACTTGATGCCCGTATGGAGGTCTTGGTGCTCAAAAATCTTTCCGTCGCACCGTTTATTAACTACTTTACAGCACAAGCCAAACGCGGCGGTTTGCCGCGCGGGCAAAATTTATATGTAGGTGTAACTTTCTCTTTCAGCAAATTATTTAAAGAAGCAAAGAAAGTTTCCGCCCAGTAATTATGCGCCGTATTTTGCAAGATCTAAAAAAACTTGCCGATAAAAAATATCAAAAATTTACCTCGGGTTTACTGCCCGGGGTAAATTATGTTTTGGGTGTAAGGGTACCTGTTATAAGGAATTATGCAAAAACTTTTACTGACGAGGAAATGCAAAATTTTTGCAAAAATTATAAGTTAAAATATTTTGAAGAATATTTTTTAAAAGGTCTTTTTATTGCCAAAATATGTAAAGAACTTACGCCGGAAGAATCCTTAAAACAAATACAAAATTTTATACCGCAAATTTCTAATTGGAGTGTTTGCGATTGTTTTTGCTCCGAATTAAAAATAATTAAAAAACATCAACAAATATTTTTACCGTTAATAATAAAAAATTTAAAAAGTAAAGAAGAATTTGCACAAAGAACAGCATTAAATTTAGCAAGGTGCTATTATTTAGATGATGTTTATTTTAAACAAATTATGCCTTCTGTCATGGCTTTAAAACCGACGCAATATTATTCGCAAATGGCACAGGCCTGGTTTGTGTGCGAAGCTTATATAAAATTTCCACACGAAACAAAAAAGTATTTCAAAGAATTAACACCAGAAGTTTATAAAATGGCTTTACGCAAATTAAAAGATTCCTACCGCGTTAAAGAATATTAAAAATTCAGCTATTATTTACAAAGTATTTAAAAATTGTTATTATTTAAGGGAAGTATTTAGTAGTTTAAAATTTGATTACAGTTTTTGGAACTGTGTTAAGTACACGGAGAGCTTTTGAGAAATCAAAGGCATCTTTGAGGTCCAAAAACAGTACGTTTGAGGCAGAAAAGACAGACGGTCGCTCCTGATGTCTTTTCTGCCGAGTGTTTGCCACCGTATGGTGGCAAGCCACGGCTGTTATGTTTGGGTCACCTCAAAGAGCTTAAACATAGCAGCCGTTTTTATTTGGTAAATTAGGAGGTTTTATGTCGTTTATATTGACACTTTTAAGTTTTTTTCTAGCGATGCTTCTTGCCTTTTATATAGTTTATTTAATTGCAAAACATGATAAGAATATTTAATTTTAACCCACCTTAGTGTCTGTTGCACGGACAAGAGACAGCGAGAAAACTTTTCTCTCGTCAAAAGCAAGGATAAATAAGGAAATTTTTGTTTAATAGAGTAACCCCCACCCGTCGCTAAAGCGACACCCTCCGCCCTTTCTTATTTTCGCAAGGCAAAAATAAAACGGCAAAGGGTGAGGGTAATAAGGAAAATAAATTTAATAAAGCCGAAGCGTATGAGAACATTTTGTGCGACGATGCAAATTTAAGATGATTTTAAAATAAGCAATTCCTTTAATTTTCGCCCCACACTTTTGCTTTGCAAAAGTGGGTGGGAGAATTAAAGAGGGGGGTAGTGTAAAATAAAAGTATTTCCTCATTTTATACTACCCCCACCCCTAACCCCTCCACCCACTTAAAAGTGTGGGAGGGAATTATAGAAAATATTTTTATTCAATAAAGCCACACCGTGCGCGCACATCTAGCAAGTATTTTGGAGATAATTTCAATTTTTACCTTGACGACGAATACCTAGAAGTATAGGAGCGAAGCGATTTTCGGTATTCTAGGAGAGGAAAAATTGAAATTAGCCCAAAAGACGCCGCTAGCAAAAAACCCTCGGTTGCCCGAGGGTTCCTTGCTAAGTAAATTTATTTATTACTCAATAATTTTGGTTACAACACCGGCTCCTACCGTATGACCACCTTCACGAATTGCAAATCTTACACCTTCTTCCATTGCAATCGGGGTAATCAAAGTTACTTCGATTTCGGCATTGTCGCCCGGCATAATCATGTCACCT
>JAZUPU010000069.1:0-21156 GCA_045605325.1 Elusimicrobiaceae bacterium | reverse complement strand
GTTAGACACAGGTATTATAGCCGATAGGAATAACGGTGAATATAGTATATATAAAGATTATGAAAATCAACAGATACTATGCAGTCCCGGAACCCATTATATCTGTGAAGATTTAGGAGCATTTACCAAAGTACCGTGTGAGAAATCAGGTATGGCTTGGGCGAGCACAAACAGCACTTGTTATGTAGATGAAGAAGCCAGGTGTAAAGGATTATATGATGACAGTATGTGGAACGGTAATTTTTGCGGGTATAAAAATACCCAAAGCCAAAAAATAGGTGATGGAATACTTTGTGAAGGAACAAGTGAAGGAGGATGCGATGGTTCTACCATAAATGACGGAGGGATTTGTCAAGGAGATAAAGCTAGAACTTGCAGAAGGTCTAGTATTAATAATGGTGGTATTTGTAGAGGAGAAAGAGACGAAGTTTGTAATTGGTCTACAATAAATTCCGGAGGTATTTGTGAGGGACCTTGTGATTGGTCTACAGTAAATTCCGGAGGCATTTGTTCTGGGAATTGTGGTAAAACTATAATAAATTCTGGGGGTATATGTTCCGGTAGATGTTGGGGGGCAACAATAAATGACGGCGCTATTTGTAAATCAAGGGCAACAAATAGTGATTGTAAAGATGATAATACTGTTTATAACGGTACCGGTTGTTGTTGTGGGGACTATTGCGGCAGTAAACCAAAATGCGATCAAGCGCGTTGTGATGCTTTAGATTAAATAAATAAATAAAAAGTACGTATCCCCCGCGAGTGCAAAATTAAAAACTCGAGGGGGATTTTGAAAGTAATAAATCAAAATATCTAAATGGTGATAGCGCAATAAAATAAATTCTGCAAACAAAATAAAAATTTGCTATAATATAACTAATCTATTTGAGGTTAATTATAATGAAAGAAAATATACATCCTAAATACGAAGTTGTTGAAGTAACTTGCGCTTGCGGCGCAAAATTTAAAACCCGCTCTACGATGAAAGCAGTAAAATTAGATATTTGTTCTGCTTGCCATCCTTTCTTTACCGGCAAACAAAAAATGTTGGATACCGAAGGCCGCGTTGAGAAATTTAATAAAAAGTTTGCAGCCACTAAAGGTCAAACAGTTGCAAGAAAACCGAAAACCGAAGTTAAAGCAAAAGCAAAAAGAGTTGTCAAGAAAATCGGTCTTTCTACTGCTCCTGTTAAACTTGCCGCAACAAAAAAGAAAGCTGCAGCTAAAAAAGAAGCAAAAAAAGACGCAAAATAGCTTTTTAACAACAAACAACAGGCCTCTTTTACAGAGGTCTGTTTGTTTTATATAGGTAATATATGGATATTTCAAAATATAAAAAAGAGTTTGAGGAAATTGAACGCGAACTTGCATCAGGCACCGTCGCGCCTGATGTGTTTAAGGAAAAAACAAAACGCCACGCTTTCCTTGCACCGATTATTGAAAAGGCGCAAGAACTTGAACAAGTTGAAAAAGCAATTGCAGGCGATAAAGAAATTATTGCCGACGGTTCTGATAAAGAAATGGTTGCACTTGCCGCAGCGGAACTTGCCGAACTTGAAAATAAACCTGCTGAGATTATGAAAGAACTTCGCTTTTTGGTTATTCCGCCTGATCCGAAGGATTCTAAAAATATTTACCTTGAAATACGCCCCGGTGCAGGGGGGGAAGAAAGTGCCCTTTTTGCCGCGGAACTCTTGCGCGTTTACCAACATTTTGCACAAAATAAGGGCTGGAAAACCGAAATTTTGGAATATACCCCGACCGGTTTGCACGGTTGCAAATATGTAAGTATGTTTATTAAAGGTGACGGGGCTTATTCCTGGCTCCGCGATGAAGCCGGCACACACCGTGTGCAACGCGTACCTGATACGGAGACATCCGGCCGCGTGCATACTTCGACCGTAACCGTTGCAATTATGCCTGAAGCACAAGATATTGATATTCAACTTAACCCTGCAGATATTGAAATGGAGACATGCCGTTCCGGCGGTGCAGGTGGTCAAAATGTTAATAAAGTTGAAACGGCTGTCCGATTGATTCATAAACCAACCGGCATTGTTGTAAGTTGCCGTGAAGAACGCCATCAAAACGCTAACCGCGAAAAGGCGTTAAGTATGTTAAAAGCAAAACTTTACCAAATGGAAGAAGAGAAGCAAAATAAAGAAATTTACGACGCCCGTAAAGCCCAAGTGGGTACAGGGGACAGATCCGAAAAAATACGCACTTATAACTTCCCGCAAAGCCGCGTTACGGACCACCGCTTAAATGAAAACTTTTATAATATCGCTGAAATTATGGAAGGTAACATTGAAAATATTTTGGAACTTCTCCGCAAAAAAAGAACGGAAGAAAAACTTAAAAACCTTGCTTTATAATGAAAACCGTTAAACAAGTAGTTTCGGATATAACAAATATTTTAAACTCCGCCGGTGTAGCAGAACCTGCCGCTAATGCGGAGTTTATTATTTGTACAATACTCGGCAAAAGCAGGACTGAAATTTTGGCATTTGGCGGTGCGGTATTTCCCGAAGATAAACAAGAATCTTTAAACCAAATAATTAAACAAAAAATTGCAGGCAAACCACTTGAATATATTTTTAACTCCGCTTATTTTTTAGGGCGTAAATTTTATGTTGATGAACGCGTTTTAATACCACGGCCTGAAACTGAGGAACTAATTTTAAAAACAGAAAAAAAACTTAAAACCGCACCAAAAAATATTTTGGATTTGTGTACCGGCTCGGGGTGTATCGGCGTAAGTTTGGCACTTAATTATCCGGCGGCGCAAATTACTTGCAGTGATATTTCCGCGCCTGCTTTAGACGTTGCAGCGCGAAATGCCAAAACGCACAAAGTAAAAATTAATTTTATTGAAAGTGATTTGTTTGAAAAAATTAACGGAACTTTTGACCTTATAATCAGTAATCCGCCATATATAAAAGAAGATGATATTAATACCCTTGCACCCGAAGTTAAAAAAGAGCCGCGCCTTGCGCAAATCGGCGGCAAAGAAGGCACTGAAATTATTGAAAACATTATTCAAGCCGCCCCCAAATTTTTAACATCCGGTGGCCTGCTTGCTTTGGAAATTGGGGATAAAGAAGGTCAAAAAGTGCTACAATTTTTTAGTAGAGATATTTGGCGTGATTTTACTATTGAGCGCGATTTTGCGGGTTTAGACCGCTTTGTTTTTGCAATAAAGAGTTAGTTTGAAAATTTTAGAGAAGTTAAACGTTGCGTGTGTGTATAACATCGCGCCGCGCAGAAAATTTAAGATGATTTTTAATTTTTATCTGACGACGTGTACCAAGAAGTAAAACGAGCGTAGCGAGTTTGCGGTACTCTAGGAAGATAAAAATAAAAAAGGGTTTAAATTTACAAGCGCGTTTTGCGCGTTCGTTAGCATAATTCGTAACGTAAACACGTAAAACAAAAGGAGAATTAAAATATGGATCAATTTATCATAAACGGTGGCAGAAAATTAAAAGGAACAGTGGAAATCGGCGGATCAAAAAATGCCGCATTGCCGATATTAATTGCAACACTTTTAACAGACGAAAAATGCGTAATAAAACGCGTTCCCAAACTGCGTGACATTAACACAACAATAAAAATTTTGGAAGCACTTGGTAAAAAAGTTACTTTTGAAAACGGCACTTGCACAATAACAAAACAAACCGCTTTAAAAATAAAACTCCCTTATGATTTAGTTAAACAAATGCGCGCAAGTTTTTGGGTGGCAGGGCCGCTGCTTGCACGTAAAAAACACGCGGAAATTGCTTTGCCGGGCGGTTGCGCTATCGGTGTAAGGCCGGTGGATATACACTTAAAGGGTTTTAAAAAACTCGGCGCAAAAGTAATTTTAAATGAAGGTAATATCGTATTAAAAGCAAAAAAACTTGCACCGGCAAAAATTATTTTAAGTTTCCCAAGCGTCGGTGCAACACAAAATCTTTTAATGTGCGCCTGCTTAATTAAAGGCAAAACAGTTTTTGAAAATATTGCGCGTGAGCCCGAAGTTTTTGACCTTATAAATGCCCTTAAATCTATGGGCGCAAAAATTTGTATGGACCAGCAGGGGCGCCTGATTGTTGACGGTGTAGATAAATTAAAAGGTATGAAACATACTGTATGTGCTGACCGTATACAAACAGGCACTTTCTTAATTGCAGGTGCAATAACCAAAGGCGAAATTACCGTCAAAAATTGCGTGCCGGAAGACAATGAAATTTTGCTTGAATATTTACAGGAAGCCGGCGCAAAAATCACAACCGGCAAAGATTGGGTAAAAATAAAAGCCCCGAAAACAATTAAGCCGGTAAATATAAAAACCGCACCTTTCCCAGGTTTTGCGACGGACTTGCAGGCCCCTTGGCTTGCTTTAATGACTTTAGCCAAAGGCAATACGGAAGTAAGTGAAGATATTTTTGAAAACCGTTTTATGCACGCTCCGGAACTCGTTAGGATGGGTGCAAATATCATTATTGAAAAAAATGTTGCAAAAGTTACCGGTGTTACTAAACTTACGCCGGCAACAGTAATGTCTTCGGATCTTCGCGGCGGTGCGGCCCTCGTGCTTGCGGCTTTGGCGGCAAAAGGGCAAAGTTGCGTTGAGCGTGTTTATCATATTGACCGCGGTTATGAAGAATTTGAGCAAAAATTAACCGCGCTCGGTGCAAAAATTAAGCGCTATAACCCCGTACAAATTTAATATGAATTTTAAACAAGCCCTTGCTTTGCTTGAGACGCGCGGGCATGGGAATAAAAAAAACAATTTAGCCGAAGTCAAAAAAACCGCCGCCTTGCTAGGTTTAAAAAATTTAGCTTATAAAACCGTGCATATAAGCGGCACAAACGGTAAAGGAACAGTTTGTTTTTTATTTGCTGAAAACTTAAAATTAAACGGTTTTAAAACAGGTTTGTTTACTTCCCCTCATATTACCGATATTCGCGAGCGTGTGCAAATTAACGGCAAAAAAATAAGTAAAAAAGATTTTGCTTTATATCTCTCAAAAGTCCTTAAAAAAGAAACGGTAAAACTTAAATTTTTTGAACTTTTAACTTTGCTTGCCCTGCTTTATTTTAAAGATAAAAAAGTTGATTTTGCCGTCATAGAATGCGGTATAGGCGCGCGTAAAGACAGTACAAATATTATTAAACCGTGCTTGAGTATAATCACTTCCGTCTCTTTAGAACATACACAAATTTTAGGCAGTACTTTAAAACAAATTGCTTATGAAAAGGCGGGGGTAATAAAGTCGAAAACCTCTTGTGTGATTGGGGGTTTACCGTCGGCGGCAAAGGCGGAAATTAAAAGTATTGCCGCGACACAAAAAGCACCTGTTTTTGAGATTAAAAAAGCAAAAACCAAACTTGAGGAAAATCAAAATATAGTTTTAAAATCTGCGGAAATTTTAAGGCTTAAAAAAGTAAGTTTAAAATTAAATTTACCCTGCCGTTTTGAAGTTTTTAAAAGAGGGGGAAAATTTATTATTAAAGACGGTGCGCATAACCCTGCAGCAATTAAAGAACTTGCAAAAATATACAAAAATTCACCCTATTATAATAAGGAAAATACTTTAATTTTTGCTTGCTCTGCCGATAAAGATTATAAAAGTATGGCTAAAGTTTTAAAACCGCTTTTTAAAAATATAATTTTAACGGAAGTTACAAAAAATGCCGTACCTGTGATGGAATTAAAAAAATATTTCCCCGGTGCCACAGTTTGCACAAACCCCAAGTTGATAAATTTCAAAAACTTGCCGGGCAATATCCTAATTTGCGGCAGTTTTTATTTGTGTAGCAAGTTTAAAAATATTATAATTTAAGTATATAGGAGGATGTTATGGCAGATTTTTCTTTTGATGTCGTTTCTAAAGTAGATTTAAATATTGTTGAAGAAGCAATAAATATTGCTAAAAAAGAGGTCTCAAACCGCTATGATTTTAAGGATGCAAACCCTGCACTTGAATTGCTTTCTAAGGAAAATAAATTAAAACTTTCCTGCAAAGATGAATATAAAGTTAAAGCACTTTATGACATTTTGCTTACGCGCCTTTCAAAAAGAGGCATCGCCTTAAAGAATTTTATTCCGCAAAAAATAGAATCCGGTCTTGGTGGCAGTGCTAAGCAGGAAGTAAAAATCCAGCAAGGTATTCCGGCCGATAAAGCCAAAGAAATTGTCAAAATTATTAAGGAGAGTAAACTAAAAGTAAATGCAAGTATTCAAGGCGAACAGTTGCGTGTTTCAAGTGCTTCAAAAGATGCCTTGCAAAATACTATTGCACTTTTAAGAGGTAAGGACTTCGGCCTTGAACTTCAGTTTACAAATTACAGGTAATATTATGAAAAGAATTATAACACTTACAGTATTTTTATTTTGTTTAACCGCGCTTTTTGCACAAAGTGCGGAAAAAGAACTTGAGTTTTACAGGCAGCAAATTTCTTCAACAGACAGGAAACAATTATCTGCTTTAGAGTGGGATTTAAACACTTGGCTTAATAAAAATTATACTTTGCCCACCGCACCGGAAGCTATGCTTATTAAAGCTCAAACCGAATATAATAACAGGCAATATGTAGCCGCTTATTTGACAATTTTAAAATATGTATATGAGCATCCTACAAAAAAATTACCTAAAGATTTATTAAATAAAGCAATAGATGAATTTCCTGTAAAGCAACAAGCAGATATGTTGCAGGCAGCTTCCCACAAAAATTTACCGCAACTTACAGAAGATAGGTTAAATATGTATTTTACCGTCGCAAATAAGTTAAATTTAAAAAATTCCCAAGATCATTTGCTGAAAGATTATGCACAGTTTTTTATGCGCTTCCCTGCTTACGAAAATAATGATAAAATTGAACTTCTACTCGGCGATTTATATAGAAATAACGGTAATTATCTGGCTGCTTTGTCAAAATATGATAAAGTTTGGCAAATCTACCCGTCAACAAAATATCGTGCCGCGGCTTTGCGTATGAAAGGCGATATCTATGCAAGTGAACTTAAAGATTATAAACTTGCAAGGGAACATTATAAACGCGTTTTAAGTGATTTCCCGAACTCAGTAGAAGTACCCACAGTATATAAACATTGGGCTTTGCTTGAGGAAAGTGATAGAAATTATGAAATAGCAGCAGAAAATGCCCAAAAGGCTTATGAAGGTTATTTAAAAGACAGTCAAAAAGTTGAGGCATTTAATGCTTTAATGTTTAAAGCAGAAATACAGGAAAAGGATTTAAAAAATTATAATGCCGCAATAGAAACCTTAAAAATTGCTGCCGAAATTATGCCTGCACAGGAGCAATATTATGTAGCAGCAAAGGAAAAGGAAGCCGAAATCCAAGCCGATAAATTAAAAGACAATTATTCCGAATGCACTGTTATGGAAGAAATTGCAACACATTTCCCTACGACAGAAAACGGTGTTCAGGCATTGTACAGAGCAGCTGAACTTGCGGAAAAATTCGGTGATACTGAAAAAGCAAAAAGTCAATATAAGCAAGTTATTTTGAACCGTCCTCAAAGCAAAGCGGCCGTTAAAGCGCAAAAGCGTATTACAAAAATTGAAAAAACAGCTTTGAAAATAGCCAAATATAACGGAAAACAATTATCTGAACAACAAGCTAAACCGGCAAAAGAACCGGCAGTTAAAACAACAAAATAGTCAGGAAATTTTTAAAAGCGGGGAAATTTAAAAGTAACTTTGGACGTGATCGGGATCGAACCGACGACCTCCTCGTTGCGAACGAGGCGCTCTCCCAACTGAGCTACACGCCCGATTATTCTACTTATATTATAGCATATTAGGAAGAAATAAAGTTTTATAAACTGAAGCAAAAGATACTTTAAAAATGTTAAAATATTTATATGAAGAAGATATTGAACCTTCAATGTGCCGTTTGTGGCAAGGAACATAAAACCCGCGAATCAGATTATGTATGTACTGCATGCGGAGGACCGCTTGCCATAAATTACGACTATAAATTAATCAAAAAGCGTTTTGATTATGATGTGCTTGAAAATAACCACTCGTATAATATTTGGCGGTATTTGGATTTGCTTCCGATTGATGACCACGATGAATTACCGCCGGTGCAAGTGGGGTGGACACCTCTATATCAAGCAGATGAACTTGCTGAAAAATTGGGTATTCGTAAATTGTTTATTAAGGACGAAGGCAGAAACCCAACCGGTTCAATTAAAGACAGGGGAAGTGCCGTTGCCGTTGCACGCGCTTTGGAAGTTGATGCAAAAGTTATTACAGATGCTTCAAGCGGAAACGCAAGCGATTCCCTTGCCTGTATTACTGCAGGTATAAATTTAAAAACTGTGATTTTTGCACCCAGAAATACACCTGAGCCAAAACTTGTTCAGCTTTATATTTACGGTGCAGAGGTTATAAGAATTGATGGTACTTACGACGACGCTTTTGAAATTTGCCGTAAAGCAACAGAGCGTTTTAATTGGTATAACCGCGCAGCCGGTTTTAATCCATACGCAAGGGAAGGTAAAAAAACATGTGCATTTGAAATTTGCGAGCAAATGCAATGGGAAGCACCTGATAAGGTATTGGTTGCAGTAGGGGATGGTACAATTTTAAGCGGTATGTGGCGCGGGTTCCAAGATTTTAACCGTCTAGGTATTATTGATAAAATGCCGCAAATGATTGCCGTTCAGGCAGAAGGAAGCTCTGCAATAACAAAAGCATGGTTTAATGACGGTAAAATTGAGCCGGTAAAAGCAAATACTATTGCGGACAGTATTTCCGTAAATGTTCCGCGTGACGGATTTTTGGCTTTGCAGGCATTAAAAGAATCAGAAGGCAGCGCAGTTACCGTTAGTGATACGGAAATTATTGCCGCAATACCTGAGCTTGCACGCGCATCAAGTGTCTTTGCAGAACCGGGTGGTGCCGCAGTTTATGCCGGGCTTAAAAAAATGGTTGCCCAAGGGGCAATACAAAAAGATGAAACTGTTGCTATCGTGGTTGGCGGTAACGGGTTAAAGGATATTGATGCAGCAGCTAAATCTATACAAATTTCACCTAATCTGGTTAAGCCGGATTTAGAGGAAATGATAAATTTGGGTTTACTACCAAAAGGGGAATAAAAAGGAGATTTATGGACGAAAAATTATCATCAACTGCCGTAATCAAAATTGATACGGCCGCTGCGCGCGAAGCGCAATATGACTTGCCGCAAAGTTATGGCAAAACGGAAAGTTTTTTACTTCCTAAAGATCCAAATTGGATGTTTTTATTTTGGGAAATTATAAATGAAACTTTTGAAAGAATTAAAGACCAAAAAGGTCAAAATATTTTTGATAATTCAAGAACAATAATCCGCGTTTACGATATAACAAATAAGGCATTTGACGGTACAAATGCAAATTCTTATTTTGATGTTCCCGTAATGCTTGATGCAAGAAGCTGGTATTTACAGGTCCACAGCGGGCGCACTTATATTTGCGATATCGGTATTGTTACACCGAGCGGGGAATTTATTTTACTAACCCGCTCTAATAAAACTACCGTTCCTACCGGCGAAGTTTCAAATATTATTGATGAAAGGTGGATGATGGTTGAAGGTGATTATGAAAAGATTTTAAAAATGTCTTGCGCTTCAATGTTCGGTACAGGTGCAAGCGAAAAGTTGCAACATGTTCTCGCCCAACGCTGGAAGGCATTTGAAATCGGGCGTGAAAGTAACCCCTCATCACATACTTCTTCTTGGATGAGTTCTCATACTTTTGCGCAAAATAAAACTGACGAAGATATTTGGCTTAAAGCCGCTTGTGAAATTATTATTTACGGGCAAGCAAGCAAAAATGCCGATGTGTATATTAAAGGGGAAAAAATTAGTGTCAATGAAGACGGCAGCTTCTCTTTCCGCTTTCCGTTAAATGCCGGGCAAATTGTAGATATGCCCATTAAAGCACAACATAAAACCAAAGGCGAAAAGCAAAGATTTATTACCATCAAAGCAAAACGCGAGGAGGCCTAATGGAACAGGAAAAGGGTTATCTCTCTTTAGTTCTACACGCCCATTTGCCGTTTATCCGCCATCCGGAATATCCCGATTTTCTTGAAGAAGATTGGTTCTTCGAAGCAATGGTGGAAACTTATTTACCGCTTTTAAATGTCTATGAAAATTTGACTGCACAAGGTATTGATTTTAGGGTAACAATGTCGCTTACCCCACCGCTTTGTGAGATGATGTCCGATGAACTTCTTATTCAACGTTTTCGTCATTATCTAAACCAAAGAATTGAATTATCTGAAAAGGAACTTGAGCGTACAAAAAATACTGAATTTGCTTATGTAGCAAAAATGTACCACGATAAATTCCACAGGTACCGCGAACTTTTTGAAAATTATTATCACGGCCGCATTTTGGAGGGCTTTAAAAAATTCCAAAATATGGGCAAGCTTGAAATTATCACTTGCTGCGCCACGCACGGTTATTTGCCCTTGCAAGTACAAGAGCAAAGCATTAAAGCACAAATTAAAATTGCGGCGAACAATTACCGCAAACATTTTGGGCGTTCCCCGCGCGGTATTTGGCTTGCGGAGTGTGCCTATAATTACGGTGTAGATAAATATTTAAAAGAAGAAGGTATAAGATTTTTCTTTATGGAATCACACGGCGTAATGCACGGTGTTCCGCGCCCCAAATACGGTATTTATGCACCGGTTTATACTCCGCAAGGTGTTGCGGCTTTTGCGCGTGATATGGAATCCGCCCAACAGGTCTGGAGTGCCGAAAGCGGCTATCCAGGCGATCCGCATTACCGCGAATTTTACCGTGATCTAGGTTATGACCTTGATTATGATTATGTAAAAAACTATTTGCATAGCGACGGCGTAAGAAGAAATATCGGTATGAAATATTATAAAATCACCGGTAAAGTTGCTTTAAACCAAAAGCAACCTTATTACCCGAGTGATGCTTTGGAAGTTGCCGCAAGCCATGCCGGAAACTTTATGTTTAACCGCCAAAAACAAGTGGAATATTTGGCCAGTGTTATTACGGATCGTAAACCTTTAGTCGTTTCAATGTACGATGCTGAACTTTACGGGCATTGGTGGTATGAAGGTATAGATTTCTTGGAATTTTTATTCAAAAAAATCTATTATGACCAAAAAGATATCAAGTTAATTACACCTTTTGAGTATCTTGAAAAGTATCCTGTAAACCAAATTGTGCAACCCTCACCGTCCTCTTGGGGTGATAAAGGTTATAATGATGTTTGGCTCAATAGCGGAAATGATTGGATTTACCGTCACCTTATTAAAGCGGCAGAGCGTATGATTGAACTTGCAAACCGCTTTCCAAATGCAGACGGTGTTTTAAGACGTGCTTTAAACCAATGCGCAAGGGAACTTGTTTTGATGCAGTCATCTGACTGGGCATTTTTAATGACAGTAGGAACTGCCAAAGAATATTCCACGAAACGCACTAAGGACCACGTTAAACGCTTCACTGCGCTTTATGAGATGATTGTCGGCAACCGCATTGATGAGAACTACTTAAAGGAACTTGAGTGGAAGGATAATATCTTCCAAGACATTGACTACAACGTTTATAAGTAAACTTAATTCTAATCTTCAAATTTAATCATCATACTGCCTTCTTCCGAACTTGAAGGTTTGTTGTCGTTATATCTATTATTGTATTTGTTAATTGAAGACATATCACCCTGTTTTGCAATTTGCTCTTGAAGTTTACGCATATTGATATTACCCATCTGTTCAGTAGTGCCACCGTATAAGGCAGCATTTTTTTTAGCAGCTTCAATTGCCATATTAAATTCAGCAGATTTTGTTCCTTTTATGGCTTTTTGGTATTTCGGTAACATAATACTAGCTAAAATGGCAATAATTAATGCTACTATAAGCAATTCAATTAAAAGAAACCCCTTGTTTTTCATAATTCCTCCAATATAGTAATTATACATAATAGTATAACAGGAAAATTAGTGAACGTCAAGAAATTTTAATAAGTACCCTTAAAAATAGTAAAATGAAGATATACGCTTTATCTCGGAGGTAGTATGAAAAAATTTTTATTTTACTTTTTAATTTCTATTCTTTTGGTCTTGCCTGTTTTTGCGGCAAACCAAACCCAAACAACAAAACAAAATGATATTGAAGAAACTATAACTTTAATTAATCAAGCGAAATATGATGCGGCACTTAAATTAATATACTCCGTAAAAGTTCCGTCTAATAAAGAGGAAAGGGCACTTTATTATCTTGCCAAAGTTAAAGCGCTTGAAAGTACCCCGTATTATGCAAATAATTTAGTTGAAAGCGAAACCGACCCCACAAAATTTACCTACAAACAAAAACAAGATGCTATAAAAGAATCTTATGAGAAACTTTGGAATTTACGCACTACACTTGTTAATATGCCCTATGAAAAAGACAAGAAGTATTTGGGTTGGATAGTCTATTCCCAAATCGAGCCAGAAAGTTTATATGATGCTTTGGTAGATACCTTTATAAACAGGCAAATCGAACAAAATACCAAAATTTATGAAGAATCTTATAAACTAGGCGGCAAAAACCGCGATAGTGTACGCGAATATTGGCATGTGCAGTATATAATAAACAAAAATACAGGCGATAGCGTTTATAATCTTAAAAAAGAAAAAGCAATTGATCTTGCAGAACTTTTTGCCGCAATTTCCGGGCAAAGTAAAAACTATAACGGAGAATTTAAAAAATATTTCTTTGAGGCAAAAACCATCCGCGGTAAATATGAAGCCGCTTTGCAAAGTGCAAATTTATATGAAAAAGCCGAACAATTCGAAAAAGCTATAACACTTGCACAGTACTGTATGCCATTTAAAATAGAGAATAATGAGTGTAAGTACTTAAAAGAAAATATTGAAAGACCAGATGCCTATTTGATTGGTGGTATCCCGCGAAATTATAAACCCAATACCGTTTTACCTATTAAATTGGAAGCAAGAAATTTGGAACAAGTTAATTTCAAACTATATAAATTATCTCTTAAACAAATGCAAGAAGGTATTAAGAATTTTAAAGACCTTAAACCATATAAAACTTATACGCAAAATTTAACATATGATAAACCCTATATGCGAAAGGTATTTATTTTCGAATTACCCGGTTTGGAACGCGGTTTTTATGCCCTTACCCTTAATGATGATAATGAAAAATATCCAACAGCTTTTCTTGTAAATATTACCGATTTAGCACTTTTGGCTACAAGTTATTTAAATACAAATAATTTACAAACATTAAATTATAAAGATTCAAGCATAAATTTTTACACACTTTCCGCACATAATGGGCAACCGCTTGCAGCAGAAGTTTTTGCCGATAAATTATATAAGGTTCAAACAAATCAATCCGGTCAAGCAAATATAAAAGGAACAGATACTTTACGCAATATTGTAGCAAGAAATAGCAATAATTATGCTTTAATAAATTATTTATATTCACAACATTATAATAAACCAAACCCTGTATCAATCTATATAAATACAGACAGATCAATTTATAAACCCGGCGAGGAAGTAAAGATTATCATAAATGCCGTAGAAAATAAAGATAATAAACATTTCACTTATCAGGGTCAAGAAAAGTTAAATATTACGATTCGTAATGTCTCTTACAAAGAAATTGCGAAAGATACTTTAACACTTGATAGTTTTGGTCAAGCGACATATGTCTTTAAAATACCTAAAGACACAATGCTTGGTAATTTTAGCATTAATGCAAAGCTCAGCAAAAGTAGTGGTTATGGAAGTTTCCAAGTAGAAGAATTTAAACAACCGGAATTTACATTAAATTTAACCGTACCGGAAAAACCATATACTTTTAATGAGGATGTTACAGTTACAGGTAAAGCCACGTATTATTCGGGTGAGGCCTTGGCAAATGCAAGAGTAAATACTATCATAAGCAAACAACCATATTATCCTTGTTGCTATAGATGGGATAATTTTGAGTTTGAAAATGAAGACCCAATAAATGTTGAGACCAAAACAGATAAAGACGGTAATTTTAAAATTACCTTTACACCAAAAGCCAAAAAAGAGAAAAATGTTTTGCCGGCCAGATACTTAATTAAAGCGGAAGTTACCGGTACTAACGGCCACACAATTTCAGGCGAAACAAGTTTGTATGTAGCAAAACAAAAATACTTTTTCGGCATAGATAAAGTAAAAGGATTTTTATTAAACGATACTGAAAATACTTTGACTTTAAAAATGCAAAATGCCGCCGGTAAACCGCAAAAAGGCAAGGCAGTTTTTGAGATTTTTGAAGCGAAACCTAAAAACAATAAAAATATCTCTTATTATCAAGAAAATTTTAATTTATCTAAAGATCCTATTTTTAATATGGAACTTGAATTTGTAGGTAATGAAATTATACAAGAACTCCCCGCTTTAAAAGAAGGTTTTTATGGTGCAAAACTAAGTGCCTATGGGGATAAAAGCGAAGCATTTATCTTCCCGATTTTTGACAGTAAAAAACCGTCACTTGAAATTGGAGAAATTACTTTCTCCAAAAATAAAAAATATATTGTGGGTGAAAATGCAAAAATTTTACTTGGCGCAAATAAGGCAAAAGGGCCTAAATATGTAGAAATTTATAAAAAAGGTTTCTTTGTAAAACGCTTGCAATTATCTAATAAACCTTTGCAATTTTTAACTTTACCCATTTTACCCGAATATCAGGGTGGTATTAGTTTACGTTGGCTCGGTGTGTATGATTACGAGTTTTTTGAAGGAACACTTGATATAGAAGTGCCTTATATAGGCAAAGATGTTGATGTAAAGCTCAATGTACCGGAAAATTTAGAACCCGGCAAAAAAGCGGAACTTAATTTAACAGCAACCGTAGACAATAAACCTTTACAAAATGCGCGTGCCATGATTACTGTTTACGATAAAGCACTTGATTATTATAAAAAGCATAATTTTAATTTACCATCATTTTATTGGTATGGGCAAAGTTTTAGTATAGCTAATATTGCAAGTTCATTACGGTCAAGTCATCATTTTGGTATTGATTTTGCATCTATAAGATTTGGTGCTGAGAGAGGAGGTAGTGCTTCCGGTATGAAATCTGTCAGTTTCGCGGCGTCTTATGACGGTGCAGCTATGGAAGAAAGTGCCGCAGCACCTATGCTTGCCAAAAATGCTATGGTGCAGGATATGGATGCAGTACAAAACACCGAAAATAATAATGTCCGTACGGACTTTGCACCGACGGCTTATTTTAACCCAAGGGCGAATCTTAAAAACGGTAAAGCAAACTTTAATTTTACAATGCCGGATAGTTTAACGGAGTGGACTGCCGCCGCAATAGTTTTCAGCAAAACTTTGCAAACAGGCAAAACGCAAGTTAATTTTAAGACGAGTAAAGATTTAACACTCCGCCTTGAAACACCAACTTTCCTCCGCCAAAATGACGAGATCTTTATAAAGACATTAGTAAAAAATAATACTAAAAAAACTCTGCAAGGAGAGGTTTCTTTAACACTCAATGTAAACGGTCAAACGGTGGAAAATACCTTTGCAAATAAACAAGTGTCCTTAAAAGCAAACGAAGAAAAATCTTTAACTTGGCGCTACATTGCCCCCAAAGAACTTGGCGAAATAACACTTACCGCCGCCATTCGCTCAGGCGATTTAATTGACGGGGAAACAAGAACTTTACCGCTTTTAACAAGCGTACAGTATTTACCAAACAGCAAAACTATTGCTTTAAAAGAAGGTTCAAACACTTTTGAACTTGCCCCTGTAAAGGAAGGCGAAATTTTAAGCGCCGCGCATTTAACTTTGGATACTTCTTTACTAGTTCCGGTTGTGTCTGCTATGCCTCTGCTTACTGAACAAACCTTTAAAACCGCAACAAGCACTATTGATCGCTATTTGCCGATAGCAATAATAAATAAACTTAATGAAAACGCTAATTTTAAGAAAGCAATCAAACAAATAGAGCGCAAAACCAAAACGGAAGAATGGAATAAGAAAACCTCTGAAATACTACTGAGAGACACAGAACTTTCACCTTGGTATAATCTTTCAAAAGGCGGATGTGAGTCAAACAATTTCATAAATATTTTTGATTCCGCAACCGTCGCTAAAAAGCAAAAAGAATATGAAACAGACCTTAAAAAATATCAAAATTCAGACGGTGGCTTTGCTTGGATAAAGGGTGGCAAAAGTAGTTTGTATATGACGCTTTATATTGTGGACCGTTTGGCGCAGGCATCATATTTTGGTGTTAAACCGCCGATGGACATTACGCAAAATGCTTTAAAATATTTGCATAACGAGTATAAAAAGTTTGATTTTACAAAGCCATATTATCCTTTTGAAGCCATATATTATGCCTATGTAATTAGTGCTTTTGATAAGACATTACTTGTACAAAGCACGCGCCAAGAAGTTCAAACTTTAGCTGATTATATTGACGGGCAAAAAGAGATTTTGGCACCTTTGGGTAAAGTTTATATGACGGTTATTTACCACCGTTTAGGTAATACTCAAAAAGCCAAAAAATATGTCAATATGCTTTTTGAGACCGCTAAAGAAAATGATATTACCGGCACAAGTTTCGCTATGGAAGAACGCTCTTGGCAATGGTTCCATGATAGCTTAAATTTACACGCTGAGGCATTGCGTATGTTGCTTGAAGTTGATCCGAACAGCCCTCGTATTGACGGTTTAATTAAATGGATACTCTTTAACAAAAAAGCAACAATGTGGGGCAGTACTACAAATGCCGCAAAGGCAGTTTACAGTTTGCTTGATGCAATAAAGACATGGGGTGTTTTAAGTCAAAATAGACACTATGATATTGCTTGGAACGGGCAAAATTATAAACTTGATTTCGGACCTCTTGCCAAAGAAAGCAAGACGGTTTATAGTGTTTACGAACCGGAGGCAAATAATACAAGTTTGAAGGCAACAATTACGCAAGAAACAACAAATGCCCAAGGTAAAAAAGCACAAAAAACTTTGCCGAGTTTTGCAACTTTAAGCAATTTGATTATCAGCGATTTGCCGCAAGAGGCAAGCCCGAAAGGTATTTTAAATATCACAAAAGATTATTATTTAATTGACGGTAATACCGTTAGACCATTAAAGGAAAATGAAACTGTTAAAGTAGGCGATAAAATTGAAGTTCGCTTAACTATAAAAGCAGAACATAACTTTAATTATGTGATGATTCAAGATAAAAAGCCGGCTGCTTTTGATACGGAAAAATTGCTTTCCGGCTGGGTGTGGGACGGTTTATCACGCTACGAAGATTTACAACTTGCGCAAACTAATTTCTTTATGGATTATGTTCCTGTGGGTACTTATGAACTTAAATATATTTTACGCCCTACGGCAAGCGGTGTGTTTAATGTCGGCTCAAGCATAATGCAAAGTATGTTTGCACCGGAAGTCAGCGCGCACAGTAACAGTTTTATAATTAAAGTTGTAGATTAATTGCCAAAAATGCAAAAAACTGTTATTATATTTAAGAGGAGTTTTGGTGTAATGTAGGGTTAAATACCCTAAAAAAATTCAATCTGTTTTTGGAACCTTATTTTAGAATAAGGATGGCTTTTGAGAAATCAAAAGTTCATAGTACCTTCAAAAACAGTCGTTGCAGGCACGAAATAGACGGAGTTATAAACCGTTTGTTTCGTGCTGAATGTTTGTCATTTTTGGCGAACTACGGCTGTTATGTTTGGGTTAGGTACTATGGTCCGAATATAATAGCCGTTTTTATTGGCTTTAAAAACAGTTAAAAAAATAGGAGAGAATATGGATAAGAAAGTAAATGATGTAAAAAACTTCAAGCGAGGTTTTACTTTATTAGAATTATTGGTAGTTGTCTTGATTATCGGAATACTTGCCGCTATTGCCCTGCCGCAGTATCGCAAAGCAGTTGGTAAAGCAGAACTCGCACAAGTTATAAGTGCAACAAAAGCCATACAAAATTCCCAAGAAAGATCTTATCTGGTTAAAGGACAATATGCAACTTCATTAGATTCTTTAGATGTGGCATTGAAAGGTTCTGTTAGTTGTGGTATATCAAGCGGTGATTATTCTATGTGTTATAATAAACATTATGCTATAGCCCATTATTATAATAACAGTAGTAATAAAAATTCAATGAATTGTTATGCTAAAGATAAGAAATTAGTATTTGCTTGTGAAAATTTTATGAAACACACAGCAGTTTACAATAAAGATGGTACATGCAGTTGGTTTGTAGGTAACAATTCATGTTGGTTCGTTTCTGGTAAAATGCCGATGTAATTTTTATTTCAACTTTTTAATTTCCTCAAGCCAAAGGGTGGGGGAAACATCACTCGGTAAACGCAAATCTGTACGGGGGCTTAAAGAAATTTGTAAAATCTTCGGACCTTCGGGTGAGCAAGAGCGTTTAAATTGTTGCGTAAAAAACCTTCTGAAAAACACTTCAAGCCAATGTTTTATTTCGGCTTTTTTAAAATCATTTTTAAAGGTGGAGAGTGCAATTTTATAAATTTCTTTCGGACCGTAATTATTAACTAAAAAATGATATAAAAAGAAATCGTGTAAAATGTATGGGCCGACTAAATCTTCCGTCTTTTGCGTAATTTTGCCTTTACTAGCCGGTTTAAGTTCGGGGGAAATGGGTGTTGCTAAAATATCTTTTAAAACTTTGCTTATTTTTGCAGGTGCGGTTTTGGCATATTCCGCAACAATTTCCTGTATCAAAGTTTTAGGAACGCCGGCATTTAAACCGTACATTGAAAGATGATCCCCGCCGTAAGTCGCCCAACCGAGTGCAAGTTCGGACATATCACCCGTACCCAAAACCAAAGCACCTATTTTGTTTGAAATATCAAACAAAATTTGCGTACGTTCGCGTGCTTGGGCATTTTCATAAGCGGTATCAATAATATTTTTATTGTGTTTTATGTCTTTAAAGTGTTGTAAAACAGCCGGTTTAATATCAATTTCTTCAAAATTTACACCGAGGGCTTTACATAAAAGTTCAGCATTATTTTTCGTCTTTTTCGTTGTACCAAGCCCCGGCAAAGTGTATGCAAAAATATTTTTCAGCGGTAAATTTAATTTTTTAAAAGTGTGCACTGCGGCAAGCAAAGCCAAAGTGGAATCAAGCCCGCCGGAAATACCCAAAATAACTTTATTTATTTTTGTTTGTTCTAAACGCCTTGCAAGTGCAAGTGCTTGTAAATCTAAAACCTCAAGCAATTCTTGTTTATTCTTTGGACTAAAAGGGTATTTTTTGTCTTTTTTGTAAGTTCGTATTTCCTGTGTTTCAGTTTTTTCACCTAGTGTATAATGAACAATTTGCTCTTGCATAGTAAAACGCGGTGCTTCGGCAACAAGTTTGCATTTATTATAAATTAAAATATTTGCACTGTAAACTGCCTCTGCCGAAGATTCCCCAAAACCGCTTGATGCGTAAACATAAGCACAATTCTGTGCAAGTGAATATAATAAAATTGATTCTTTAAGTTTTTCTTGTTTGCCCAAATATTCATAATTGCTTGATGGGTTGAAAATAATTTCTGCTTTAGGCATTAAGGGGAAGGTATCATTTATATCAAACCCTGTTTTGACTGCAAAAGTTGTGTTAAAAACTTTAAAAGTAGAAGGGTAAAAGTGTATTAATTTGCCAAACACTTTAACGCCGTTATATCTAAGATTTCCGGTAGGGGTAAAATAGCGTTTATCGCAAGTTTCAGCTGGAACAATGCCCAAAATTTTACCTTTGTATAAAACTGCACTTGCATTTATAAGTTGTGTGTTTACTTGCAAAGGTAAACCGACAATCAATACAGTATTTAATTTTTTTGTTTCTTTCAAAATTTTGTTTAAGGCCTTTAAAGCATTGTTAAGTAAAAGTGGTTTTAAGAATAAATCCCCGCAAGTGGCACCGGTTATGGAAAGTTCCGGTGTCATTATAAATTGCGCACCTTTTTTTACGGCAATTTTTGTTAATCTGATTATATTTTTTGCATTTGTTTTTGTATCTGCCACGCTTACGCGCGGGCAAATTGCAGAAATTTTTATATTGTTTTTCATACAAATATTTTACAAAAAAAAGTTACTTTATTACCAATAAAAAATCCCCGAGTTTCTTCCCACCCGGAGATTTTTATATTAATTAGCAAATTAATTTTAACAACTTGTTTGGTAAGATCCGTCTGAATTTTTCGGGCAATTGCATTTTGGTGCATTTGCAGGGCAATTACTTCCGCCCTCACAACAACTGCCGATTCTATATGTGGCAACACAAGCACCTTCTACGTGTGATACACAACGGGATCCGGACTCAAAAATAGCATGTTTTACAGGTTCTTCATGATAGTTATCAGGATAACTATAATGAAACCCCCCGCAAGAATTTGCTACATACCCGTTACACACTGAACCTGATCTGAAATTAGCAGCGCAAGTGTCATCTCCCCACCCATTGCATGTTGACCCGGAATTAAAGAACATATTATTATTATTAGTACCATAACTACAAGATAATCTGTAATTAGCATTACAAATAGATCCTTCATTAAAAGTAGAAATAGTGCATCCACGACCTCCTATAGCATTACACTCTGCATTATTATAAACATTTTGAGAACAATAACCCCACCCAGTATTATTACATGTTCCTCCGTCCCATAATATTACATTGTTTTTGTTAACATAACCACAGAAATTAGTTGTATCATTATAAGGCATATTGAGATCTATACATCGTTCCTTTTCTGTGTTATAACACTTGTTATTCTTATTTGACCATGCCATACCTACTTTTTCACACGGTACTTTGGTAAATGCTCCTAAATCTTCACAAATATAATGGGTCCCGGGATTGCATAATATTTGTTGGCTGTCATAATCTTTATATATGGTATATTCACCGTTATTCCTATCGGCTATAATACCTGTGTCTAACAGTTCATAAGTGTAAAACTCTGTTGCCAATGTACCGTTATTCATTGTTCCGTTTATTTCGATATCAAGGTTAGTAAAGTCCTTAGTATAACTGTTGTTTGTAAGATAGCAGCCATGCTCACTCTTTGCTACTGCCTGCATAGTGGTAAGGGCATCGGAACCCCTGCTTTTTTCAACAGCTTTTCTATACCCAG
>JAZUPU010000068.1:0-35663 GCA_045605325.1 Elusimicrobiaceae bacterium | reverse complement strand
TGTCTTTGGGTTCTTGTGTGTCTTGTTTCTTCTCGTACTTTTCAATTTTACCTAAAAGACATTTGAAATATGCCTGGGCTAAAACATCTATTTGGGATATTATTTTTTGGGCATCTTTATCGGATAAATTGTAAACAAATTTTTCAAAGGATATTTTGTCTCTAAATTCTTTACGCGGTAACCCGGCAAAAGCCAATAATAAACTTGTCTTTTTAGGTTGAGATAACATATTTTTTGACATTGTAGTTATAGATATGCCGTTTTCTTCCAAAAAGATTTCTGCGCTTATGGAATATTTTAAGGGGTAACGTCTGCCTTTAATTTGAATTGCGGCATTGTTAAACATTTCATTAATACTAAAATTCATAAGAACTCCTTCGGGGTGGAGGAGAAAACCACCCCGAATTTATATGTGAACTATTTTTCAGGTTTGATCATATCTAATGTATAAACCAAACCGGATGAGGTGTCAACGAGCGGGGTGCCTGAGATTGAGTGTTCGGCAAAATCTCTTTCTTTCATTTGTAAAGGCAACCCGGAGGGTAAGAACACCCTAGGAATATCTAAACGATAAATTGAACCGTCTGCTTGACGCGGGTAAATGAACATAAGGCCATGTTCCTTGATGTTTGCGTGTTTAACGCTGATTGTTTCGGAACCTTCGGCATTAACTGGGCGGACGTCAATAACTACTTTATCACCGATGGTGAAAGTCGCGCCGGAAGCAATAGCCAATTGTAAACCGAGGTCTTCAATTTGCAATGTGCTGCCTGCGGTCAAAGTCAATTCTTCAGTAACTGCACCGTCTTCGTCTTTATACAAGGAAACACCTTGTTTAAGGGAACCGGCAACATATACTTTACCTTTACCGGAAGCGGTTACTTTTAAGTAAACTTTACCGAAAGGCAAATTACCTGCTTTTGCAGTTATAACGGTTGGCGTAATTTTGGCGGCCAAACCGGTACCTACGACATCAGCCGGAGTACCGACATAACCGCTTGCATCCGCAGTGTTAGACACGATTGTAGCATCGTGTAAAACTTTAAACATACCGTCGTTAATTTCTTTAATTGAGGCAGAAATAGACCAAGAGGGAACCCCCGGTTCTATTTTTACCGCACCCGGATAACTACCGCCGGTTAATGTTTTACTTTCTGCGGAATATTCAAGGCCACCTTCGCCAAGGACCGTTGCTAACATTTCTATGTCTTTTGTCTTTTGGTCATAAACAATGATTGCCTCGCCGCCGTAAAGTGCTTTAATTTTCATATTTCTACTCCTCTATTTAAAGATATCGGCCGGAAAGTCAATCTTTTGAAAGCCGATTTTATAAATTGCGGGAATTTCTTCCCACGCTGTGCCTGCCGGGAATCTGGTTTCTTTCCCATTGCGGACACAAACAAAATCCGAAGTTAGTTTTTTGCCGGAAAAAGATTCAATTCTTTGTTGAAATGGAACTGTCGGAGCGTTCTCAACAAAAACGGTTTCCCCGGATTGTAAACCTACTGTTTGGTGCTCAACTTTTTTAGCATTAATTACTGCATTTACGTCTTCAAGTGTTGTTTTCTTACTCATTTTAAAACTCCTTTTTATAAAGTAACCGGTATTGTGATAGTCCACATTACACCGTATAATTCCCTGTTGCCCATACTTACTTTGCCTTGCTGGGTAGCATTATATTTGACATCGTAAGATATTTCATCTGCGCCTTTTCTGAGGGCTTCATATAAAGCCCCTTGATACCGGCACGCCAAACGGAATGCTTGCATATCCGTTAAGTTTGGAATCATAAACCCCAAAAAGATATCAATTTGCATTTCCATTCCGACTTTAGTATTTCTGCCGGTGGTGGAATTTATGGAATATTCCAAAATAATGTAAATATCGGAATTGGCCGCCTCGCGCGGGTTGTAAAAATAATCATTACTTGAAACGCTTGTCAAAGTTAAATTGTCGTTGCGGTCAGTATTTATTTGGGTTATTACGCCCGGTAAATACTTTTGTAAAACAGCTTTAACTGCATCCAAATTATCTTCTGCGCTAAATATTCTCATAATTTAATTTTTACTCCCTTTGCCTCAAATCGGGCTACGATATTGTCAGCCAAAATCCTTATGAAAGCTTTGTTCCTGTACTCGCTTTCAAACACTATTTGCCTTTGCGGCATTTTCCGGGTGCCGTACTGGTGGAACTTAGCCAAAGGGTGCCTACTACCAAAAACGGCTTGCTTTGGGCTTATTTCCTCAATATTGTAATTTGCGCCCTTTTCCGTAAAACTGGAAGCGAGCGATCCGGAAAACACCAAAGTTCCAAAAGGAACAATCCTTTGTTTCCATTGCTTATATTTCGGGCTTAACGGAGCCCAGGCGGGCTGTTCTATTAAACGAGAGGCGCTAACGCGGCCGCCGGTATTAGCGAACAATGATGCCATAGAGCGCCTAAAGACAATGGCGCACTGCTTAAAGACATCTGTAAAATCTTTAAAATCCCATTGCTCTAAAAGAGCCGCGCTTTTCTCGTTCATCTTAAACATTATGGCGTATCCTTTTCAAAAATGCTTATTGAACTTTCGTCCTGGTTAAGCATTCTTTTCTTTTCAATAAGGTCGTTAAGGTCTTTTAAGGCCTCTTGTTTAAGTTTCCTTTGTTTAGAAACACCCTCAGGGGAAACAGGGTTTTGAATATCGTCTATTTCCCCGGCAACATATTTTGAAACGATTCCCTTTAAAGCGGCCAAATCGTTTTCATTGGTTATAGGCAATTCATACACACCTTGTAAAGATGTATTAACCAAAGCGGATGTGCTCGTAATTAACGAACTCACTTTGGATGAACTTATCGGGGAATTTGCCCCAAATACGGTGTTTGAAAAATACACCTGTACATCTTCAACCGTGCAATATGAAGTAACTGCCATTATTTGCCACCTTTCTTTTCTTGTTCTTCTAATTCTTTAATTTGTTTGCGCAAATTTGCGGCCTCAGGAGATTTTTTATCTTTAAGGGCATCATACTTGCCTTTTAATATTTCAAGGCCTGTTGGCTCTTTTCCCCCGGCTTTTTCTTGTTCTTTGTTTTGGGGTTTATCTTCTTTTTTTACCGCAAATTTTTTAAGTTTTTCAAATTGTGGTTTTGTTAAGGAATAAGTAAAATTCCCGGAAATGAATAAAAGGGGTTCTTGTTCGGTAAGATACCCGGCGTTAATGTCTGCCTGGATGTAAGGCAATGCGTTTTCGGATTTAATTTCTATCATATAATCTCCTTTTTTGATTTAAGGTAAGGGGAAGGGTTTACCTTCCCCCGTACCAAAATTTAATTAGCTGTTGGCGACTTTGACGATTTTCCACCATGCACCGTAACCAAAACCGGCACGATACATTACTTGCCATTTATATTGACCGTCCATAGTGGCTGATTCTTGGCCGATATTGTTTGTCAATTCGGGTTGGAGTTCAACCGGGTTGATAATGGCGCTGTTTAACGGGTTACCGTCATTGTTTGTGTCAATAACATAAAAGTCATTGGCATCTGCGAAGCTTTCATCTGCGAGTTCAAAAGCACCTTTCAAAGGGTTGCTTGAGGAACCGATGAAATCGCTCTTGAGAATATCTAAGAAGATACTTCTCATTTGGGTAGGGCAGAGAACAAGGGGTTTAACATCCTTGTTGCATTTTTTCTTGCGATTGCCTTGCGGATAAACGAAACCGTGTAAGGCATCAATTGCCTTTTTAAGGTCTGCCAAAACGTATGTCATGGTAGAACCTGTACCGGTTAAAAGGTTGCTTTGGCTTGTTGCAGAACCATAAAAATGGTCTGTTGCAAAAAGATTTTTGCCGTCAAAGCAAGTGCCGTAAGTGCTACCGGCGCCGTTTTCAATCATAGTTAAAGCGGTTTCTACCGGATGATCTTTGGCAAGAACTGCTAAACCCTCAATATGCCTTTTTGGAAGATCTAAGTTTTGAACTTCGCTTGCGCGTTCAAAATCTTCGCGGCGAACGGTTACTTTTTTACCGTAAGATTCGTTCGTTACGGTGATGCGGTAACTTTCCGGCATATTTTCCGTGGGGGCTTTGCCGTTATGTAATTTTTGCAAGCCGTCTAAAAACTGATCAAAGATAGCATTAACGGCAGAGCAAAAAGGAACTTTATAAGAACCGACGATTTTCTGTAAAACTGGTGAATATTCGTCGTATTTTTTCTTAAAAGCCAATTCTACTAATTTTCTAAATTCTGCTATAAGTGCGGTGATATTCATTTTTTTAACTCCTTATATGGCGACATACGCCTCAGTGGTTGAGAGCCATTCAAAGATTGTACCGACAACAACGGAATTGGTTGTTGAGGATGCAATTGTGGTGGCGCTTTTTGCATAGACAGTGGTGCCTGGTAAACCGGAACCTCTGACCGTGCTTGAATTGAAAGCCAATTTTACGATATTACCGGCTCTTGCAGGTAAAATCTTTAAACTATATTTACCGTCAGCGGAATTATCTGCCGCGGCAATAGTTTTGCTTTCAAGGGCGATACCGATAAATTTATCGCCTGATGTATCGCCGCCCTGCTTGGCGTAACCGTCAGAACCTACGGAGATTAAATCCCCTACGGCAATGGTATGAGCACCGTCAGCAAGCGGAACGATTTTTTCTTCTACTCCATTAAGATAATTGATTTTCATTTATTTTGACTCCTTAAGATATTTATTTGCATCTTCTTCGCTGATTAATTTTTTGTTAATCAAACTGGTTGTAGCTTCGTCAAAATGGTTTGTTTCAAGCCCGTCAGCACCTTTTGCTTTATCGCTAAGCATAGCAGGTCTTTGAGCATAGAATTGTTCCATTTCTTCAACGCTTTTAAAGTGGTTTAAAACTGCCTCTTTTTGAGCCGGGAATTCTTTCTTTTCAGCAACGAGCTTTTCAAAGTAAGTTTCCTTTTTCATGTTAGACAATTCTTCCACTGCTTTGTTCTTCGCTTCTTCGGCTGATTGATTATCGGCTACAAGTTTTGCATTTGCCGCCGTCAATTCGTCAACCTTTTTTGTAAGAACGGCGTTATTTTCCTTAACATTAGAAAGTTCTTCTTGTGTTGCTTTAACATCAATCTTATGTTCGGTTTTTAACGCATTAAGTAGTTCTTCTAATTTCATTGGTTTTTGCTCCTTTGTTTTATTTTGCGGTGTACCGCCTTCGGCGGCGGCTTTTATTTCCGCTTTTTTGAGTTCGTATTTTTCACGAATCTCTTGTGTAATTATTGCATCAGCGAGGCCGTACTCAATGGCTTCCTCGGCTGATAAATAGAAATCCTTGCCTTTACAATCCGCTATAATGCTGTCCTTGTTTTTGCCCGTAAAGTTTGCAAGTTCAGTCCAAATACGGTCTTGTAAAATTTGGATTTCCTTAATATCGGCTTCCACCCTGGAAAGCGGCTCTAATTCATAAATCCGGTTATATACAATTTCGTGTAACATAATCCTAGAATTACGAGTGATAAAGCGTTTTCCTTTGGCTCCGGCCGCAAAAATCAAAGCGGCGGCGGAATCTGCTTCACCGATATTAACTGTAATAATTTCACATTTGCAATTTTCCATTGCATCTAAAATTGTTAACAAGGCAGGAACCGAACCGCCATAGCAATTAATATAAAACTTGATAGGGTCACTGCCCTGGCTTTCAAAATATTTAATTGCTTGCGTTAACTCGGTAGCACCGTCTTTGTCTATGTCTCTTGTTATGTAAAGTTCTCTACTCATTTTGTCTCCTTAAAATTGTTGAAATTTCAAAATACTCGGTGGCGGGATTAAATCGTGGTTAGCCGGATCCGGTTCGGGTAAATTCGGTCTGTAAAATGTCGGAACCATACGGCTTCTGCACCTAAAATGCCTAGGCGGATACACAATATAAAATTCCCTGCCATACGGGGTATATGTCTTACCATGCAACCAACGACAATACTCTGTTGTACTATCATCCAAAACCGCTTCATAAGTGAAATAAGCGATTTGGTCTGAGCATTCATTTTTAAAAAAACTTTGCTCGCTGTCGTTCATTGTTTGGACTACGGCTTTATCGGCCGCTACCTGTATTTTGTTTGACTGTAAATAGTCATTAACCTGCGTGTTTATATCTGCGATCAAATTATCAATTGAAATACCCTCATTGTAAGAGTTGGCCGTAGTTTTGATTATGGTTGCTAATTGGACAACGTGGTCCGTTGCAATTATCTTGGCCTTGTTTGAAACATAATCACGCAAAGCGGGCGGAACTTTGGCAAGTTCCCCGTCTTCCAAATTCTTATCGTCTTTTTTATTGCTTATTGTGGCTCCGTTCTTTTCGGCCAATTCTTTGGCATCGTTCCAACCGCGGATAGCCAGGAAAGCAAGCTTTTTGACTAATATTTTTTGATAAAGGGATGTGGAAATTTCCAAGTCATTAACACCTTTAAGCCCTTTCTTTTCAAGGTTTTTTCGGGTGTCTGCTATTGCCTTATCGGCAAGTAAACTGAGATTACCGGACATCGCCAAATACATTTCGGACACGAAACTATCAATCGTCTTTTTCCAAGATCTATCCTTTCCTTTTTTGACGTTTTGCGGATCGTCATCTTTCAAAGGTAAATCATCCTTTTTGGAATCGTCCAAGTTCTCATTTAAACCGATTTTAGCGCGGATGTCTTGCTCATCCTTTTTGGTAGGAACAAGTACGCCGCTTTGGAAGAACTGTAAAGCAAGATTAAGTTTTTGGGTTACAGTATCTTTATCCAAGTCCTGGCAAACTAATTCCGGATAAAATTCTTGTGCGCCGAAATTGACCTCTACAATGGGCCTTAAAACTTCTTTTGTGAAGATTTGCTCTATCAGGTTAGTGATAGATTTTTCGGCTTCCATAAATAACTTAAATTGAACTTCGCCAACGGAATAAGAACCCGTGCCGGTTGTTCCAAGTCCAATAAAGTTAGCAAGGGCGGAGTTCCTCATACTGACATCTAAATTATTTATTGTGTTTATAAATGGCTGTGTATCCGTTTCGTATTTGATTAAATTTATATCTATATCATTTGGGGTGGAGCAGGCCTGTAACATCCCTCTACGCGCCAAATTAGCGATTCTTTCGCATTGCTGATAATCTTTAGTACCGGCTTTAATTGTCCTGGGATATCTAACGTGCGTAAGCCCGGTAGCAAGGCGGGCGGTTGCTTGTTCAATAAAACGATATTGTTGATTTTTCATTTCGTAAGCGCGGACACAAGTGCGTAAAACGCTATTACCCCAATAATCGGAACCCTCTTTATCCAAAACGAAAAATACCAAGTTATCAAAGGGGATTTCGTAATTTTTACCCTTAACGCTTTGCTTGACAATTTGCTTTTCAATGTTGATTTCCGTAATGGTGATTTGCGGTCTGAACTGCAATTCCATAACCAAGAAATTTTGCCCGTTATAATTGATTTTTTTCCAAACCTTTTCAAACACCGCGAAACCGAAAGGCAACATTGTAAGAACGGAGTTTAAAAACTCGGAAAATACGGATGTTCCTTTTTCCCAAAAATAGCCGTAAAGAAACTTTGTAATTTCTTCACCGCGTTTAGATTTGTCTTCGGTACGCATATTCCAGGTAGCGCCTTTAATGGGGGTGGTGATTACGGAAATAATTGATTTGGCCGTATCATCCTGTTTACGCATTGCATCGTATTTTTCCACACCGGCCGCACCCTGCAAAATCGGGTTTTTTTCGTTGGTATCATTAGCGTATTTAGGATAATCTACGCCAATGGGGTTGTTTTCCTGCACCTTTTTGAATAAGTTAAAAACTTTTTCTAAGAACATTAGTAAATACCTCGTTTATAATCTTCAATTAAATCTTCGCCCTCAATATCAAAAGAGCCGGAAGATGAAGAAACTAAAGGTTGTAAAGAAGTTATGGCATACCTCATGGCATCCAAAGCGTGGTCATTAAATTTGACCGGCTCGTCAAAAATAACTCCGTTACGGTCTTTACGCCAAGAATAACTTTGAATTTCTTTCAAAAGGTTAGGGCTATTGCGGTTGATGTGGATATGGAAACCTTTAACCTTTGTAATCCCGGCGGAAATTTTTCCTTTATTGGCGGGCTTAACATCTAAACCCGCGCTGTAAATTTCGCTTATGCGGTCCGGTTCCGCGCTATCTGCTATTATCGTACCGTCCGCCGCTATCTCTTTTAATTTTTCAATAAGCAAAGTGTTTGTTAACTCTCTTTCGTAGAGTTTTTCTTCTATCCATACATCCGTATCATTGTAATAGACCTTAACCAGGGCGGAGGGATTATTAAAGCCGAAGTCCAGGCCGTAAATGAAAGAGCCCTCAACGTCGCTAGGAATAACATCGTAAGTGTCATATTGCGGATAGATTACGTTTGCAAGCGACACCCATTCGCCCTCGGCAAATGTCCGGTAAGATGTTTCATCCAATTCTTTTAAGGACATAAGAGTTTTGACGTATTCCGGCGATAAGAACGGGTTATCCCTATACGTGGAGTGTATAACTTCAACATCATCCATGTGGATTAGTTTTTTATTTACCCAGGAATTAACATCAGTCGGGTTAAGAGAAAGATATAACCGGTTAGGGTTGTTCTCTTCGTGGTTTTCCGCTGATAGACGTGTCAAAACTGCGACATAATCCTCAAAGGTAAATTCCGTTGCCTCTTCAAGCCAAATATAATTAAATTCAGAGGACTTAATTTTTTCCGGATCGTCAAAAGACAAAAACTGTAAAAGATTCCCGTTCCACTCATAAGTTTTATCCGTCTTATTGTGGTTATCAACGCGGTAAAGGCCGAGTTTTTTCATCAAGTCAAAAAACGCCCTGTACTCTGTCATTTTTAAAGCCGGGGTGGTTTTCCTGGCTATGCAGAGTTTAACGCCGTGTCTGCATTCAAACAAGTTTTTTAAGAATATTGACCTTAACGCGAAACTTTTCCCGGAACGAGCGCCGCCAACATTAACGACTATTTTTTTGGTGGCGTAATAGTTCTTCCAAAATACTTTTGTTTGAGGGGGGAAGGGCCTGGTGTTTACCATTGTTCTTCATCCTCCTCCTTTTTGCGTTTTTTAGCGGCCAAGTTCTTAAATTCCGGCGGCATATTTTCAATTATGAAATTTACCGGGAACTCATTATTGAAGTCCTCTTTTGAGGGATAGAACTTATCAAAGAAAGCCATAACGGCCATAAACGTGTCTTTATTCCAAGGGGAATTGGGGTTAAAGATAAAGTCGCGTATTTTATAACCTATGGCTTTTAAGATCGGCATTGTTTGAACGCGGTCATTTATTTTGAGTTTTACGTCCTGTTCCAAAAAGAATTCCGCTAATTGCTTTTTGGCATTTTCGCGGTCTCTGAATTTCTTTTGGCCCCGGATACGGGCTTCTTTTGTCGGTTGATTTGTAGAAGAAAATCGGTGTTCTTTTGGGGGGATATTTCCGCCTTTACCGGCTCTTTCCGTGGTTTTGGGTTTAGACGGCATAAGCACCCCCTAAAGAGGAACCCGCGGCGTGTCGTGTGTGGCTTTTGTTTGGGGTTAGGCCGTTAAGGAAGACGGCCTTGTGGGATAAGGAGAATATGGAAGTATGGCAGTCGTTGCAGATATTCACGCCGCGGGTGCACGGTATTAGAATTCTTATGCCGTGCTTAAAATGAAAAAATTTTTGTAATAAAAAAATCAAGTTATTCCCCTTGCTAGAGAAAAACCTGATTAATCTTATAAACTAGAAGCGAAACCACAACGCCCTTGTTTAGGGTGCCAAAAATAATAACCATTTTCATACTAGCATATTTTTGAGTGAAATTACAAGAATATGCTATAATCATTCTATGAACAAAATTGAAACGTTTCTTTTGGAGTTTAACAAAGGGCTTTCCGGCCGCGGTCATGCGGATAGAATGCTCGTCGCTTTAATGCCGGAAGAAATAAAAGATTTGGCCCGGCAATTTGATTGCTTGAGTTGTGAAACCGGGAACAAGTCCTATACTTTTGCAATCTTTAAAGATTTTACCGAAGACGATATAAAAGCCCTATCGGTTATAATGCAATGTGGCGTTTATTATTACGCGGCGGAGTTCGCCAAGAACGGAAATAAAATATCCGTGGATAAATTGCTAAGCATTACGGACCACCTGGTTAACCTGGATAAGCAATTAAAAGAATTGAGCAAAGAGAATTTACAGAGAAAAAAAAGCGGCTTTTCCTATAACGATGCCTACATAATTTTAGACGATAAAAAGAGATTTTTTACAAACGAAAGTATAAAGATTTTTGAAACCTGCAAGAGTATTTACGCGGCGACGATAGAACCCACGCATATTAACGGTTATTTGCGTTTAAATGATACTGAGCGCAAGGCCTTAAAAGATTTCTTTAGTACGGCTAAAATATCCGTCAAAGAAAGAAAACTTTTACAAGCCGTTTGTATTAAAGGTTAATTGATAAAACCGGCAATATTTTCTTTTCTAAAAATAAATTGGCCTTTTTTGTTTTCGCCCTCAATGTCTTTGATTACGCCCTTTTTAGTCCGGTTAATTTTTGTAATTTTAACATCAATAAAATCTTCCCCGGTATAAACTGTAACTTTATCCCCAACTTGTAAATTCATTTTTTTGACTCCTATTTTTTTAATTTTCTCTTGGTTTGATTCTATACTTTCAAACCCCTTTTCGTGCCTATTGGCAATAACGACTTCGTAATAATTCTTTTTAACGCCGTTGTTAAATTCGCTGATTATTCGGATAACAACCCCTGCTTTTGTTAGATTCTTTTTGACTTGAACTGCTACGATGTCGCCAAGTGAAATATCGCTTAATTGTTCCCTTTTAGTTTCTATTAGCATACCTCAACCTTTTTTCATTTTTGAAACAGCAGATCTTAAACGTGTCCGGCAAAATGAGTATTTTCCACGTTTCGCCCTTTTTAGAAACGAGCTGCCCTTTCGTTTCTATGCCGCAGTAACGGAATGAAACTACATCACCGCAGGAAAATTCTCTTTTAGGCCGCCTGTTGGTTGTTGACTCAAGGCGCCTTTTTATTTTCCATAAATCATCGTTATGTTTCAAAAGCATTTTAACACCTCCCGCCTTTTAATTGGTCCGGCATTTTGTTTTTATAGACCGGAATACCGGAAACATCCGCGACTATTCGCTCAATAAGCGAGCCCACGCTATTTTTATAATCGCCGAAACATAACACCGCATCGGCTTGTAATAACATCTTTAGGGCCATTCTGATATAAAACTGATAGGGCTTATCGTAGCCGTATTTAAGGCCAATATCGGCCGGGTTAAGAACATCAAAGCCCAAAGCGCGAAGTTCTTTTTCTTTCTTAAAAAAATTATCATAGCCAAAGTTTTTAAGCCCGGTCATTTTACTTGAAATAAAAATTTTCATTTTGAATTATCTCCTTGCCTGGCGGCCAAAAGGTCTTTATACTTTTTGCCGTCCTGTTGCCTGGTTGCATTTTCCCCGGTAAGCGTTTCCCAACGTCTAATCGCGGTATCTATGTAAATGGGCTCAAGTTCTATGCCATAACATACCCGGTGCGCCTTTTCGCAAGCGATTAAAGTGCTACCGCTACCAAGGAAACTATCAAGCACGATATCGCCCCGGTTAGACACATCAAGTATTGCATCCCAAATCATTTCCACCGGCTTAACGGTTGGATGTAGTTTTAAGAGTTTCTTATTTTTGCCAAAGCCATTGACTCCGGCATAATCCCAAACATTTGTACGGTAGCGCCCCTCTGCGCCTAGTTTAACGTTGTTTACGTGGCTCTGCTTTCCGTTTTTGAAGATAAAAACTAATTCATACTTGGAACGGTATAAAGAGCCCATACCGGCATTAGTTTTGTTCCAAACACAAACATTTTTAAAACTGTCAAAGACATAACCGGCGTGGCAAATTTCTTCAATGTGCCGCCAGTCCATACAAATAAAATGCAAACTGCCTTCTTTGCTGAATTTCTTTAAAAGCGTAAAGTTTTGAGTTAAGAAATTTGTAAACTGCTTATCGCTCATTTCCCCGGATGCCATGGCAAATTCTTTATGTTTATTGTTTTCCCGGACACTTACATGGCCGGATATTTTAACGTTATAGGGCGGATCCGTGAAAATCATATCAGCCAGGGTATCTCCCAAAAGGTTTTTGTAAGTTTCTTCTTCAAGGGCATTACCGCAAATAATACGGTGCTTGCCAAGTTTCCAAATATCGCCGGGCTTTGAAATAATTTCATTATCCGGGATAAACGGAATATTGTTAAGTTCCGGATCGGCAGAATTATTGTTTTCCATTGAGGGCGTTAATATCGTGTCAATTTCCGCGGTATCAAAGCCGGTAAGTTGTAAACCGCCGTCTAAATCTAAGTTTTCAATATCGGCAAATTCTATTTTAAGTAAATCAAAATCCCATTCGCCATTCTCGGTAAGTTTATTGTCTGCTATGCGGTACGCTTTCTTTTGCGCCTCGTTTAGGTGGGTTAACCGGATAACCGGAACTGTATCAAGTTTAAGATGTTTCCCGGCAAGGTATCGGCCGTGTCCGGCTATAATGATATTGTTTTCGTCTATCAATATGGGGTTATTGAATTTAAACTCTTTTATGGAGTTTATTATTTGGGTTACTTGTTTCTCAGTATGCTTTTTGGGGTTGTTCTTGTATGGCTTTATGTCGTCCAAACTGAGATATTGAATTTGCAAGTTATCTGATTTCATTTTAGACATTGCCGCACCCATTGATTACAATTTTTATAAAATTCTTTCCTTAAGCCGATAAGATGTTTTTGCAATTCTTTGACAGATATTTTGGGCAATGCTTTGATTTTAGGAAGTGCAGATAAATAATATAAATTAAATTTTGTGCCGTCTTTCCCCTTAGTTTTAATGCTTTTAATACAAAAGCCCAAAGTATCTTGCATTTGATTGATTTCAAACATACGGCGATGTGGGCTTGTGATATTTAATATCTGCATCATTTCCAAACTGCTTGCTTTGCCTTTTCTCTTTAAGAAATTTATTATTTTATCTCTTTGGCGTTCAGTTCTCATTTTCTTACCTCTCTTGTTCTTTTTTTAGAACGGTATATCTTCGCCCGGATCGGAATCAATGTAAGATTGCTGAGAGTTTACCGGGGTAGCGGCCGGAGCAGGTGTAGGGGCCGGGGCGGCTTGCTGTTGCTTTGCTTTAACTTCGCGGGCTTTAATCTCAACCGCAAGGACTTTGTTGCATAAGGCCGCAATTATGGCCAAGTCCGTACGGTTAAAGGTGCGTGTCTGTTGCCATTCATCGTTTTTGTCCTTATACGACTTTTGGAACGAGAATTGAAAGTATTCCGTTCCGTCTTGTGCTACGTTGCGCCAAACGGCGCATTCAATGTTGCTGAGTGTGTATTTTTTTATCGGTGATTTTCTTTCTTCCATAGTTTAACCTCTTAAATTTGTTTTGATTTTAATTGTTCTATTTCGGCATCGGATACGGCAAATAGTTTACCTTGTCCGTTTTGCAAGACAACGCCGGAACATTTGCCCGGAGTGTCTTTGTCAAATACGCGGTAAAACCGCCCTACTTGCTTGTATCTCTTAAGTTCGGATAATGTCATTTGTTAACCCCTTTTATGAGAGCGTTGAGGGCAAATTCAGCATCAATATACATAAATCTATATTTGTTCTTTCTATTTTCTCTTATTTCCCAATCGGTTATGGAGTCCTCACTCTCAAATCGTCTTATCATTGCTTTAGCCATAATATCTATTGCTTTTTTACGACTTATGCCCCCGTTTTTCCACATCTTAAAAAACATACATTTCCGGGGGCATTTGGCTTTTATTTTACACTCGGCGCAAGGGTTTTTTACTGCTCTAACTATAATTTTTTCCATACTCTATCCCTCCAACAATTCCGGGTTTTCGTGAATGTTGCCGATTACTTCCATATCTTCTTGAATTGCGTTATAAAATCCTGCAACAGCAAAAGTATCTGCTTCATAAAAACCTTTTACATTCCAACTTATTGGATGTAATGCTCCGTATTTGTCTTTTAGAATATCACCCTCATAAATCAATTTTCCGTTTTTATCCTTAAGCCCGGTGCATTGTTCAAACTCTAATATATGCCATTGGATATTATCGTGTTCCATTTTTGCCAAACTATGGAAATCAAAATACTGATACCGATAAACAATAACATTCCACGCCCTAAACTTAAATCTATTTTCCATTTTTAATCTCCTTTAGCGGACATTCTTTTAATTTTTTATCCGGATCAAAGATTAGTTTTCCGTCTATCGTTGCGCTACAATAAAGTTTACACGGTGCTATCTGTGAAAATCTGCAATGTCCACAATCCTTCGGCATTTTCATTCCCTTAATCCCTATCATATCAAGCCACCTCTTCAACAAACCGGATAAGGACCGCAATCAAGTCAAACGCCTCAACTACGGCTTTATCCAGGTGTTCCTGTTCCATTTCCATATTACCGGCATAATAGTATTCGTTTAGTTCTTTGCAGAACTCCCCGAACTCTTCCCCGGCTAAAACGCCCACCTCGTGCAAATTCTTTGCGGTAAGTTCGGCGTGTTTGTTCCTGGCTTTTTGTAAATGATGCTCAATTCTTTCAATCGTTGCTGATGTCATTTTTCCACTCCTGCCGGGAAGTTATTACTATAAGGGCAAGAGTCGCAACCTTCCGCATTATTGCAGTAAGGAAACGGAGCTTGCTCGCAGATGTTTTGTTCTTTATTTTTCATTGTTTGCCTCGTCAATAAGTTTTTTAATTTGGTCCGGTGTTTCACAAACTGTCTCCAACCCGCACCGGCTTAAATCTCTTGGTCGCACGCAGCTAATATTTGTTCCGTGCTCGTCATTATACGCTATGGCCAAATGGTCCACACAAACTTCAATTGTTAGTTTAATTGTCTTTCTGTCCTTTTCTTCATACCCGCAATTATGGCAGATAAGCCAATTTTTATCTAAATCATTGTAGTGTAAGGCAGAGCCGCACATCTTGCATTTTTTATTATTTTTCATTACTTTACTCTCCTGTTCCACGCTTCTAATGCCTCTTGCCTGGTTCTTTTTGTTGGGCCGTTGGCGTGGCAATCACACCAAACCCAATAAAGAGGTTCACCGTTAGAAGCACGTCCGCCGTATATTTCGGCTTTACCACCACAAAACGGACAATGTCTTAAATAAGCCATTTCTCTACTCCCTGGGGTTAACATCCAATGCTATAAATATGCCGATAAGAACACCTACAAGAAGTGTTCCGAATAATACCAAAAATTTAATTAAATACAACGGAATTGTTAATGTCATTTTGTTTCCTCGCTATAATGTTTAATACTCTTTTCCACGTCTTTTAAAAAGGCGATGCAGTGCTCTAAAAAGTTAATTTGTTCCGGGATATTCCTTGATACTGTTTTCCCGTCCGACCGCCATTCAACGTCTACCGTACCGCTTTTAGGATAATAGCAGACGTTTATCCAATTCTTGTAACTGCTACTAGGATGTATATTATCGCTATAAGTAAAGCGCATTTCGCGCGGCAGTTTCGGCCCCTTACTCATCCCCTTTTACCTCCTGTCTAACTTGTACGAATACGCTTTGAAAGCCAAATCAAAGAGTTTTTGGGCTTTGACAACGTACTCCTGTTTGACATCAGATTTTAAGAAACTTTTCTCAATAAACTCGCTATTACACGCATCAAGTTTATTGTTAAGGGCATAGAGCGCCAGGCAGAGCCCTTGCTCAAACTGCGTTAAATCTTTATAGTTTTTTTTATATTCCTTTGTCGGCATTTTCTTTCTCCTTTTCGGCTTTTCTCTTTTCCAAATCGTCTTTAGTTTCCAACATCTTAAACAAAGTGAATTTGGCAAGGTTATAATACTGCGATGTTGTTTCAAACTTACAACCCCGGCAATTGCGCTTACAATTATCCCCTTTAGCCACTTTGCAGAAAGACCGGGAAATTATTTGTAACATCGTAGGGCACGGTTTAACCAGGATACGCGGCCTGTTAGGGCTTTTATCGTCAATAACTGCTATAAGTAAAACAGACATAGTTTAAACCCCTTTCGCCGAAGCATCGCCGTTGTTTGCATTCGCAAATAGTCCTGTCATACTTGGTGCTACTTTAAGCAAAGTATCCAGGACGGCCGCCATGGCTTCAATCTGCCTATTAGCGTTAACCGGATCCATTTTCCCTTTAGCAACCTGCTTTGGGTAAACAAAACGGCGGTAGTTTAATTCACGTTGAACGCATTTAATTTGTTCTTCTATATCAACCATTTTTAATCTCCTATGCTTTTATAACATCTTCGTAATCAATATTTGTGCTCCGGTTACCTTTCCAAAGGTACATTTTGATTTGCATTAGTGAAAGGCCTTCCGGAACGTTAGCGCCTTTACATTCGTAATTCGGATGTCCTTGAACAAACGTAAAGAAAGAGTCAACACCGCCGCATTTAAGGCATTTATTGACATAGCAAACCGTAGTTACTTTACCGTCTTTGAAATATATGTTTACCGGTAAATATCCTAATACGGTTTTACATACCGGACAACGTAATGTCCTATCTTCTCTTTTATTTAATTCATCGTCTTCAGTTTTGAATTTAGCCATAATAATTAACCTCTACTTTGTTGGATGTTTTTCTTCGTAATCCGAACGTCTATAATCAATTTGCTGAGCAAGATAAAAAACGGAATAGGTTCCTTTGGCTTGGAGTATATACTCTTTCAAAATCTCTTTTGCTTGCTTTAAGTCCTTAGTCCTGTCTAGTATGCTTTGAAAATGCTGTATTTCAAATTTAAGGGCTTTGGCAATAGCCAAATTATTTTTGCTTAACAAAGGGCTTTCAGTTCCTTTTAAGTAAAAATTTATGAACTTTTCCAAATCCGTTTGCGGATTCAAAAAATCTAAACTTTTCCCATTTTGCGGAATCTCTTTTTTTTGATTTGCCGCTTCTTGTAAAAGTTCTTGTTTACTTCTTGTTATATATTCTTGTTTACACGCGTACGGAGAGTGTGTATTTCGTACACACTGGTGTGTATCCGGTACACACTCGGTGTGTATTTCAGACACACCCCTGTGTATTTCAGACACACTCGGTGTGTCTTTCGTACACACTTTAGAATCTTGTTTGGTGTGTATTTTATACACACTTTCGGACTCCGTTTTTACGGCTTTTTCCTGTTTTTCAACCCGCTTAATTCTTTGAAAAAATGCCCAGTTTGGAACCATAATTTCAAGCGGGGCGGTCCAGGTTATTTTAATAACGCCGTAACTTTCCAATTCGCGTAAAACTCTGTATGTTGTTTTGCGTTCACTGATGCCTAAACATTTTGTCAATTCTGTTACAGAGATACATAATACACCGGTTTTACGGTCAAGGAGTAAAAGAATATCTATGAAACAAGCACGAGCAATAAAACTTGCTTTATGAATATCACTAACAAGATATTGCCTGTAAAATTTGACGTAACCTAATAATTTTTGTTCCATAGTTATTTATTCCTGTCAAAAACTTTTACATCGTAACCGTCATTAAGGAACCATTTCATACCCAAATGGATATTAACGGTTGCGCCAAAAGACGTGATGTAAATTAATTCCTTCATATCAATCTGTACCACCTATTGAAACGCCTCTAAAATTAGCGTTTATTAAGTTTTTAACATCTTCAAAATCTTTAATAACAAGATAGGTTAAACCCTCTTCTTCGCAACGTTTTTTAAAGGCCTTTTGTTCGGGCGACATCCAGCCGGTTTTCGTTTTGATTTCCAAAGCGTAGAATTGGCCGTTTTTGCCTACAACAAGATCCGGTTGGCCGTTCGTGTAGCCCCTCATTTTGTGTTGATTTATAAACCATATCCGGTTAGTTTTGTTCTTAAAAAAACGTGTGGCGTCCATAATATCGCAACTAATCACAATAAAGTTTGACATCCTTAATTGTCTTACGATCATAGTTTGAAAAGAGTGTTCTACTTTCATTTCTTGCCCCTAAAGATTTATACCCTTAAAAAGCCGCCTAAATTAAACGTTGGCGGCCTTTTCTTCTTCCTCCGCGGGTTCTGCCAGGTTTTTCTGGTCTTTGTTAATTTCCGCGAATTCAATGCTATTTTTAATAATCTCTACACAATTGGTGCTCAAAAATACGCCCTTTGTAGGAATCGTAATATCACCGCTGTGTTTTGAGTGTTGGAGTTCAATTTTATTAAAACTCAAATTCTTAGTATCGGCCGCTACCGCTACCGCATTAATTACGGCACCGCGATTAACTTCCCGGCCAATTGAGGCCAAAAGTTTTTCAAGCGTGTCTTTTATGCGGTCCTTTATCGTTTCCACTAATTCTTTGGTCCTGCGGTCCGTTTCCAATTTGCCTTTGTAAAGTTGTTTGGCGTTGGAAACTATGTTTGAAATATCCTTTTTGAGTAAACTTTTTTGTTTATCGTTTAACCCCAAATCTTCTGACATAAAAGAATTGGTGTCTAAATCGGATATTATCGCCGCGGTGATGTCTTCACAAACTTGCCCGAAACTATCCCATTCCACACACCTTTCCAAAATATCTTGCGTGCTTTCAACAACAGTTCCGTTTAACTGCGTTATCACTAAGTCGTTTTGAACTCTCGTATTTTCTTCCATAATTTTTCCTCTTAATAATTTTTTAATGGGTGGGGCGGTTAAGGAGGTTCAAGCCGAAACCGCCCCGTAAATTTAATACATCGGCGCCGGGATAAAAATCTTTAAAGCGCGGCAATAGTCCAGGACTCTTCGCAAATATGCAGAGAATTCCCCGGGCTTTTCAATTTCCTTGCTCTTAACAATTTTTACCGGAGCGCCGTTTATTATCTTTTCTTCGTAAAAGAATAATTGTTTTAAATATTGGTCTATGTCATAATCGGATAAGTGTTTTGTATCGGATGCCTCAAAGGCCTCTTTAATTCTCGGTATAATAACGCCATAATAATAACCGTATCCGGGATTATTTTTTAACATAGCCGTTTTGATTTCAACCTTTGCCGTCTTCTTGGCGTTCAAAATTGTGAACACCGGAGTTCTTAAAAGTTCAAAATCTTTAACGTCTGAAATGTAAAGAATATTTGACATAGACCTGTATTAACTCTTTTTTACTTGAGCGGATCGTCTTCCGGTTGTTCTTCGTTTACCGGTACGGCCTCAACCGCTTGCGCCTGGCTTTCGCTTTCCGGAGTGTTAACCGGAGTGGCTTCCGCTTCCATAATTTCCGCAGAGCCGTCTAATTTGATACTTGCATCATCGCTTTCAAAAGCACGGGCCATTTCCGTTGACATCGGGCCAAATTTGCTGATAATTTGTTTGAGCATCGTCTTTTTGGCCATATCGTCAAATTCGCTGTACCAGTGGGATGATAATTTCCACATCTCGCCTTTGTAAGTTCCGGCTTGGAGTTGTTTGAAAGTCGCTAAATCAAACGCCTGGGAATAAGTATCCGCAAAGATTTCCATTTTCTTTTTGGACCAGTACATTTGCTTGATAAAGCCGTTTGTTAACTCGAACATCACATAATAACCGACGGTCGCGGCTTTCTCTCTTTCTTCTTCATCCGTAATACATTTGAATTGGAAATCTTCCGTTAAAGGGTTCCAATTTACAAATTCGCCCTCTTTGATTTCCGTAACATTTAAGCGTTTATATTGCCCGGTTCTTAAAGCAAGTTGGATAAACCCTTTGTAGCCGAGTTGGAATTGCGCCTTGATCGTGCTTGTCTTTTTATCCTTAAAAGGAATAAGATAAAAATACCCGAGTTGCGGACTTGGCGGTAAGTTTAAACTTGCACCAAGTAAAGCACCGCTGAAAATACTTTCATTAGTACATTCTTGTAATTTCGGGTTTGCACCAACCGCGCTTGTGATTGATGTAATAAAGGATTTGCCGTCCTTTAAGGTGTTAGCAATCATCGCCTTGACTCTAGGGCTTGCCATAAAGTCGCTGAACTTTGATTTACTTTCTTTGGCAAGGGCATTGCCTGTTTTTTTGACTAAACTATTTCCTGTCATTATTTTATTCTCCTGTTTTATTTAACTGCTCCGTACTTAATTTTGGCATCTCTTAAGAACTGCCTTAATAATGCCTTTTGTTCCGCGGTAACCCAAACGCGAAAATCTATTTGTTGTTTTGGCTCGTTTACGCTTGCGGCCGCAACCTTTAAAACCTCTTGACCTAAAACCTTTTTGGGTTGTTCCGGTTGCTCTAACCTGGCCGCCGCTTTCATGGCAATTTGTTTTGCCGCTTGAACGGCCGCATATTCCTCCTGTTTCCTTTTCTGCTCTTGCAAAAAAGTGTTCCGGCGGAGTGCCTCACCCAGGTCTAAAGTGTTAAGGTAAACGTTCTTTACCTCAACAATAAACGTTTTATCAACGCTTTCGGCTAAAGTGGAAAGGTCCTTTCTTGTCTTGCCTATAAGGTTAAAAATTTCCCGGATGCCGTCTTCTTTCGGGTAAGTCGCGTTTAGCCATTTTTCGTTTAAGATTCTTTCAAACGGTAAAAGTTCTTTTAATTCTTGCGCCTCACCATTAAAAAAATCTTCGTAATAGGCCCTTTTTAACGCTTTCTTTTTATCTTCAAACGCTTTGACCTGGGTATCAATCGCAAGTATCGGTTTATCTACGATTGAAACCAAATCTTTTATCTTTTCTTCAAACGCCAAATAAGGTGCCATACACTTGGCTTTTATCTCTTTGCGGCGGGTTTCAATGGCGGTTTTAAATTTGTTTAATGCCGCCCGATCCGTCTTCGCTTCCTTTATTTGCGTTTCGTCATAGTGCAAGTTATTATATTTTTCTAACTTATCACTTAAAGCAGTTTTTAACTCTTCATAGTTAAACTCTATGCTCTTTAAGAACTGCTCGTCATCGGTTGGGGATATTATCTTTAGTTCCCACGTCATTTTTGAACCTCCTTAAGTTCTTAATTTTAGATTTCCGGCAAGATTAACGCAGGGCAAACGTCCTTTTCTACGTACTCTCGCCAAAACTCTATTTCTTTTTGTTTCAGATAGTCGCAATCTGATTGACACTCTTCCCGGTTAAAGAAATAGTGCCGTGTATCTAACATTAAATTGCCGGAGTTGTCTTTCCTTTTTAACTGCGCTTTTAGGATGCAAAAATTATGATCCGGAAGTACGTTGAAATAATGCAATACCTGGCAATAATAATATTGCGGAATTTGATTATTCCATTTTTCCAAGTCGGAAAAGCGTTTAATTTCCGTGGTTTTACATTCCCAAAATCCCTTTTCCCCGGTGGCTTTCTTAATAAGTTTACCGTCTAAAGAAGCAAGCAAAAACGGAACATCCGGGCAAACAAAACTGTTGTTTGGCTCGTATATAACTTGATATTCCGGAAAGTCCAATTCAAAGAGTTTTCTTAATAGTTCTTCCGCCTGTACGCCATATTTGACGACCGCTTTTTCACTAATATCCGGTTGCTCTTTTTTCCCGGTTTTAATCTGCCAAAGGTCTACATTTGACATCCAGGGATTAATACCAAGAACGGCCGCGGCATCTGATCCGCCTAAACCTTTTTTACGATTTTGCAACCATTCCTGGCGAGAGTTTAATTTCATTTTTTTATCCTAACAACAACGTCATGGCAATTTTTACAAACAAAGGAAATAACACCGTCATTGTGTATCATTTCCGTGTCGCTTTGGCATTTACCGCAATATGCTCTCATTTCTTCAACACCTTGATGCTTTGGGCAAGTTCCGGTTTTGCCATAAGGATTTTTAACTCAACAAAGTCCTTACCGGCTTGTACGAAAATGGATGCCGGTTCTAACTCTTTGGTTAAAGCCCTTAACTGAGCATTAACTTTGAGGAAATCTAAAACATCCTCAAGTTTTTTGCCCTTAATTGATTCAAGTGATAGATTATCTTTATCTACACCGTTATTACTTACATCTGCCATATTAACGCTCCTTTTATGGCGGGGCGATGAGATTAACTCGCCCCAAGCCGAAGGTTATACAATATAATAAGAACGCCGTTTTATAGAGAGATACTTTTTGATATCTTCATCGGCGTTGGTGTTTCCGTCGCTCACTGTACCCAACGTGCCTCTACGTCCGTGTGGTCAAGCTCTACGGAACCCCTCAACCGTACTACTAAAGAACTGGCTTGCACCCTTGTCCAACTCCAAGCCCGAGTTTACGCTTTACCAAGCATTAAGGTATCTTTTATTAGGGAGTGGCCCCGAACTCCGCTCTCAAATCTGCCCCCTGCTTTGCACCTACAAAGCAAAGCAAAACTTCGGGGGCGGTGCCGTTTGTGTGCGAACGGCAAAACGGTAAGGATTAAATCGGCCTGCTGATTAAGCAGGCGGGGTGTACCGGCAAACCATAACATTTGCCACTTGTGGCGCGTCCTGGAACACCCTCAGAAGTGTTGCAAGGCCTTTTTTGCATCTTGCCTTATGGCGACTCAACTCACTTCTTAAATCTTTACCCTGATACCCACTGTAATCAGGGCGTACCGTTATCTGGGGAGAACTTCTTAAATAACGGCAAATTTAGCAGGGGCGGGAATTGAACCCGCTATCTCTTGGATATGAGCCAAGCGAGATACCGTTTCTCTACCCTGCAAATTTTCAAAGAACATCTTAAAATCATAGGGGCGGCGTTTTTTGTCTTTTACTTTTTAGAGACCTTTTATCTCTACCTTTACCCTCAACTATTAGGAGGAATTATGAAAAAAATCTTTACCTAATAGACATTACTGCGGTCTTCTCAGTTTCGGCATCCGGAAACATATAACCGCCGTCAAAAAAAGCAGCACAAAGCCATAGTTCTAAAGCCCCTAGAACTATTATCGCTACCATAAAAATCCCTTCTCTTAATTCCTTTTTAGACATTTTGAACCTCCTTAATTTTCTTGGGCGAGAGAGGTAAAAACTCTGTTTTACCAGAGGGGTGGGAGAGCCGTCTCAAAAAGTATTTTGGATGACACTTTTCTTTATCCTCTCTCCGGCCAAGAAGTGCTTTTATTTTTTTAGAGCAAAAGCGGGCTCTAATTAAATTGTTATCTTGCGCGTGTCCACAAAATGCCACCTTTACGAGCATTTTGAGAAAGCCAAAAAGGTATTTCATTTATATCCTTTTCGGTAAAATAAGCCCGGCCGCCATGAACAAAACACGGCATACCGGCACGTACATATTTTCTAAAAACGGGTTTGCAGATATGACCTTTTCCACCTCGGCCGATTAAGTTATTCATAACATAATCTTCGGTGTATACTTTCATACCCATAATGTTTACGATATATTCCTTTTTTTCTTTTGTCGCCATTCTCTTTAACTCCACAAACAAAAAATTCAAAAAAATTAAAAGCAATTAAAAAAAATTTAAAAAAACTAAAAGTATCTTAATTTGCTATAATATAACCGTATGGCCTTTGGGGGCTTAGTCCAAGAATTTGGGGTTCTTGGATCATACGGTTAAAATACGGTTATTATTTTTGGCGGAGGTTTTCCTCTGCCTAAATTTCGTTGCCACACGATTTTTAAATAACTGTTTTTTAAAGAACTTTTTTTCGCAATCAGAGTTTTTACTCTGTTGCAACCTTACAATGTAAGGTTTGTAATTAAATTATAAATAAAAAACCTGCCTTTGTCAAGTATTTATTTTACAAATTTATTTTACGACGGGAAAAGGGTAAATAAAACAAAAGAGGTATAAATGACAACAATAAAAAATCCACTAAACAAAAAGATAAAAATCGCCATGTTGGATAGTGGAATTAATCAAACAAAATTGGCGAAAGAATTAGGCATATCTAGGCAATCACTTAGCGAATGGTTGGCGACAAGTTCAAACCCGAAGATAGAACAAATTAAAAAAATTGCTAAAATAACAGGGAAACCATTAAATTATTTTTTTGAAAAATCGCCAATAATCACCGGAGACAACAACACTGTAAACAGTAAAATAACGACGGAAAAAGACATCATTATAATGCAAAAAGAGATTGCTTTAATGAAAAAAGATATTGAGAACATAAGCTTGAGAATGCAAATTTTAGAAGGTAAAAAAAATAAAAAATAAGGAGATAAAAAATGAAAATATTAAATTTCGTTTTAGCATTAACTCTTTTTACCGGATGTGCTGTTTTATATCCTACCTGGACGAAAACATCACAAGATATTATCAATAGCGCAAAGGTTAACGAAGATGCTTTTGCCAAAACAAAAACAGTAAATTTCGCAAAAGTTACGCCTTACACTTTACAGGACAGAAAAGAAGTTTTAGGACAATGGGATACTTTGGAAGGGCAATTTTATTTAAGAGGTATCGTCAAAGAAAATCAACCGGTAAAATATCAAATTGTTATCGCAACAAACAATGCTTCCGAGTGGGGTTTTTATGAAAAAGCCATTGATTCCGACGGCAAAAAATTAGATTTCACTAAAACCGGGGTAGATGTTAAAACCGGATATAGCAATGCTACGCCTGTTGAGTACATGACGATAACTTTATCTAATGATTATCTTAAAAGCCATTTGAATAATAACCTTATAATAAAGGTATATGGCCAAAAGAAAGATTTTGTTTTCTATGTTCCGCAAAGTTATTTAGAGGGCGTTTATAAATACTTTAATGAGACGAACTCTTTACAACAAGGGAAATAAAACTTTTTACCGGTTCCCGTATGATACTTTTGACGGACGCCATAAAAAAGGCGATGTCGTACGGATTTTAAAATATATTCCGGCCGCCTGGAATAACCGGTATGTTGTCGTTAATATAAAAGGAAATCCCAAATCATTTGTAGTATCTAAAAAAAGAGACACCCTAGTTTATTTGTTTTCTTCTTTTGACGGACGGCCGCTTATAAAAACCGGGGATATACCTATTATAGGTTTTCTCTCGTTGAAATTGTGGAAAGGAGTTTATAAATAATGGCCAAAAGATATTTAGGAAGCGTATATAAAAGGAAAGGCAGTCCTTATTATTGGGGCCAGGTTGTAATAAGCGGGCGACGGATACAGCGTTCTTTTACCCGGAACAAAGCATCTTCTTTGGAAGAGTTCCGGAAATGGCGCATTGATATGAAAGATAATAAAGGTGTCAAAACCTGGGATTGGTACAAAGAATGGTTTACTAATACTATAATTGCCGATAGAGCATGGCAAACAAAAAAACATTACCGCCGGACTTTTGAAACTGTTGACCGAATTATCCAACCTAGATTATTAACTGATTTTACGCCGGAAAAATTAGGTGATTTCCGTTTGCAATTAAAAAAAGAAGCGGATGAAAAAGGGTGCGGAGTTTTTGGAATAAATAAATTTTTCTTGTGCCTTAAAACATCTTTACAAACCGCCATTGATAATGACTTTGTTAAAAATATTAAACTGAAAATTCTTAAATCTTTTACGGCAACGGCAAAACCTTTGCGCGTTTATAAACCCTGGGAAATAAATCTAATCTTTCACTATGCGCACCCGACATATAAAGCAATGGTTTTAATAATGTGCCGGGCGGGATTACGACCGGATGAAGTTTGTAATTTATTAAAAAAGAATATTAATTGGACCACGCGCACCGGAATGATAGAACCTCATAAAGAAAGTGCCGGAGTTACTGAATGGAAACCGAAAGTAAACACGATCAGACCTTTTACTATTGAAGATAAATATTTATATTACGCATTACAAAATTTGCCGCAAACTGATAGCCCTTATCTCTTTACTAATAAATATAAAGAGCCATATAACGAGGGCGCATTTTATGCCTCATGGCGCAAAGAATTAAAAAGAATAAACGACCTTATAGCAAGCGACTCCAAAAACCCTTTTAAGAAAAAGACAATAAAACAATTGGTGGGGGATAACTTTACCGGAAACAAATTAAAGTTAACCGGAGATGTTAGAAGTTTTAGAAAAACCTTCTCAACGCAATTAGAAGAAAACCCAAAGGTTAAAAATGAAGATATTTCTTTCCTTATGGGGCATCGTCCAAAGGGTATGACTGACACGCATTACTTTGTAAAAGATTTTGAGCAAAAGCGGCATATAGTTAAATATTTGGTGGACATACAAAAAATTAAGATTTGAGTGTAGTAAAAATTGTAGTAAAAAAAAATGCGGTGGAATGCTTTTAATTTATTTTGAATTTCCGCGAATTTGTTTTAATTACTCGTGAATTTTCCAAAATACTTTCCTTTCTTCTCAAAAAAATATTCTATTCTAAATCTCTTGTCCGAGGAGCCATTTAAAAAGCCCTAGCAAATGCTAGGGCTTTTTAAATGCCCTCTGGAGAGAGCCAACTGCTTGGCTCTCGTCAGGACTCGAAGCCCGGAGCGATGTTTTTGTTTGAGGTGCTTTGCACCGAAAGGCAAAAACCGCGAGGGCAGGGCTGAAGGAAAATTCCGTCAGGAATTTTACCGTAAGCCGAGTTCTGTCCGAAAGTCGGGGTTTTTTTAATTGCTCCTCTGGAGGAAGGCAACTGTGATGGCACAGCGCCTCGCTGCTTTGCTTCCGTCAGGACTTTAGGGTTGGTAAGTGGTTTTATTTCCTATATGTTACTTTTAAACCTTCATCTAAAGAAAGGAATTTTTGACCGGTTAAATCAACCCATTTTTTTGAACTGCAGGCCCAATGTCCGGGTGCAAGGGCTTCGGCAACTTTATCATAATTTAAGGCGGGAACGGTGTGCGTAATTCTTGCAATAAAACCGTAACAAGTGCCTGCAAGTTTAAGAAGAATCGGCGGTAAATTTAAAATAATCGGTTTTTTTACACGCATAGCTGCTGCAAGTTTACTAATAAAATCTTCCCAAGTATAAATTGCACTTTCTGAGATAAAAAAAGTTTCATTTTTTGTTTTATCATTTGTTGCTGATAGAACTAAAGCATCAACTAAATCACCGACATATACAAAGCTGAAAAACATATCTTTTTTTGAAGGATTAACCATTAATCCTCGTTTAACCCAAGCGGAAATTTTTGATACACCTGCTTCCGCACCGCCGTAAACTGTTGGCGCGCGTAAAATTGTATAAGTGATATGGGGGGGGATTCTTTTAACTTCAATTTCCCCTAAAAGTTTTGTTTTGCCGTAGTCGGAAACCGGTGCGCAAGGGCTACTTTCATTAATTAAATTTTTAGTATTTTTAGACGGTCCTGCCGCTGCCAAAGAAGATTGGTACACAAAATGTTTTACTGTTTTTGCAAGATCAGCTGCTTTAACTAAATTTGCTGTTAGGAGAACATTTCCTTCCTCAAATTCCTGTTTATCATTTGCAAATAAAACTGCCGCGAGATGAAAAATAACATCAGTACCAATTAAATGTTTTGCTAAATTATCAACTGAAGAATAATCTACTTTTACAGTTTTTATACCGTCTTTAGTTTTGGGTTGTGAGTTCCTTGAAAATACTGTAACTTCCCACCCTTGCTTAATAAGAGCTTTTGCCAGGCGTTTACCTACAAAACCGTTGCCGCCTGTAATAACCGCTTTCATTAATCGTTATGCTCCTGTATAATCATAGTTTTTACTTCATTTAAGTTATTACCTATTTCATTGATATCTTCTTTTATTTGTGTGAAGGCATTTTTTTGATCAACAATCCCGAATTTAGCAAGCCCGGTATCAATATCTTTCATTGTTGGGTAAATACCTCTTTTAAGATATGTATAAGGTGTTTTTCCGCCTTTTAAAGGTAAGATATTTAGCAAAATATACAAAAATGCAATTATAAATAAAATATCAAAAACGGTATTAAAAATATGGCTTTTGCCAATTAATATTGCCCTGCTTGCAACAGTTAAACCAATCATTATAAAAAAGGCTATAACAGCCCAAGTAATTGTAACTGCTATTGCACCGCTTGTGTAATTAGGATAACAAATTAATGCAGCGAAACAACATAAAATAATTAATAAAGTACGCCATAAGATAAGCATATTAAACCTCCTGTCTAAACTCTACTGTTACAGTTAAAATTTCTTTACCGAAATCTTCCGGCAAAGGCGGGTACGGGTCAGAATTTTTTGCGGCATTAAGTGCTGCATAATCATAAGCTTCATTTCCTGAAGACCGCTCAATTTGTGTTTCAAAAACGGCGCCGTTTCTGTCAATATTAAAAGATACTAAAGCCGTTAACCCTTGCCCATTTTTCGGTTTTGTTTTTTGCCAAGCGGTCCACAAAGCATTGCGCACTTGCGTTATATACCAAGGATACGGGAAATTCGTAAAACTTGCTTGCACTGTGTTTTGTGCGCCGCCTTGCCCTGCCGTAGTCAAAGAGTGTAAATTTGAAACATCTAAATTATCGGTTTCCACTTTTTCTAAAACACTTGGTTTTGAGAGTGTTACTTTTTTAGGTGTTTCCTTTTTCTTCGTATTTTGTGTAGAAATTTGTGTTTTTGAATTATATTCTTTGGCGGTAGTTTTGGTTTTAGTATCTGTTTTTGTTTCTGCCTTAATTTCTGATTTTGTTTCTTCTTTAACGGTTGTTTTTTGATTTGTTTGTTCTTCTTTCTCGCTTGTTGAATTTTGCGGTTGTTCCGGGGTGCCGTAGCGCATAACTTCGGTACTTTGCCCGATAAAATCAATAGTATAAGTGGCATTATTCTTTTGCTTAATCGGACCTGATGCAATGCAAAACATCAGCCCGCAAAAGAGCAAGAAATGTATAGCAAAAGAATAAAAAAGTGCTAAATTCATTTAACCTCTATTTATTTATTACGCCGATTCCTAAACGTGCTGCACCCAATTTTTTTGCGATATCAAATACTTGTACAACTTTGTCTATGGATACAGTTTTATCAGCTTGAACTAAAATTGTTTTTTCTTGTGATCTGCCTAGACGTAAAACTAATTCTTCTTCAAGTTTATTTATAGCGGTTGTACGGCTTTGGACAAGAATATTTCCATCTTTTAAAATTTCAACTTTAATTAAATTATCTTCACTAACTGTATTTACTGCTTTTGCCGTAGGTAAATCCACATTAATTTGTGATTGCACTATAAACGGTGTCATAACCATAAAAATAATCAGTAAAATTAAAGTTATGTCAATAAAAGGGACCATATTTATTTCGCCCATCAGTCCCCTGGTTTGAAGGCGGCTTTTTCTCATTTCACTACCTCAAAAAGTTCTGCTTTTGTTGTTTTTGCCGGGCGTTTTGCAGTTTCATTCCTAGCGGAAATAAGCTCCTGTGCAAAATATTCCAAATCTTTTGTAAAGAAGTTTAATTTACTTAAAAAATAGTTATAAGCGATCAAAGCCGGTACTGCTACAAATAAACCTGCCGCTGTGTTAATTAATGCTTCTGAAATACCTTTTGCTACTACCGAAGCTCCGGCACCGCTTGCGGTTGATAAATCGGCAAAAGCTCTCATAACACCCAAAACAGTACCAAATAGACCGATAAACGGTGTTGTGCTCGCCAAAGTAGCTAAAACAGAAAGTTTGCGGGAGAGTTGTGCTGTCTCCCAATCAATAATAGTATTTGCAAGTTCATTAAGTTCGGTTAAATTCTTTTTATCGGATTTAAGCAAATTTAAAGCTAATTTTGCGGCGGGAGTAGTTGCAAAACCTTTAACACGGCAAGCATCAAAAATTTTTGGGCTGATACCTTCTGTATTAATAGTCCTTCTTAAAAAAGCCATAAGTTTTCTGGATTTATTTATTGTTTTTCTATATATAAAAAATCTTTCTATCATTACCGAAATAGAATAAATTGATAAACAAAGCAAGAGTATTAATACCACTCCGCCCGCTTTAAAAAGTTCTTGTACACTGCCTATTTGTGAAAAGTCCATAAGACCTCCTATAAAATTTTACAAAAAATTAATAACCACAAAATTAAATTTGAATATATACCTGCCAAAATGTCATCTAAGACGATTTCCATACCTTTTAAGCAATATTTGTTGCGTGTTTGTGTAGGGAAATGTTTGGCAAAATTTTCCGCTTTTTTTATAAATAAAAGTTTTGTAGTGTCAAAAATGCGAAAAAGTATTAAAGCAAAAATTGCTGTTTTTAAAGAATAAGGCAAAAATGCTGCTGCGGTAAAATAACCGGCAATTTCGTCAATAACTATTTTTGGGTCGTCTTCTGCGCCGTCAAATTGTACTTTTTGGGCAATATATATCGCAAATAAAATTATACCGATAAGCAAAAAGAAATAAGCCCAAAAAGATAACGGACCTAGTATTATATAAAGCAAAAATGCTTCTATTGAACCAAGCAAACCTGCACCGGTATTTTTTCTGTTTTTTAAAATAGCAGTCGGTAAATAACTTATAAAAGCGCCGCTTGCAAAGAATTTTAAAAATTTTTGGTTCATAATTATTTTTTTACGGGTAAACTCCAAGATTCTTTTAATAAAGCCCAATTATTTTTCAAATAAGTAACCGCACTTAAACAGGTAACGGCTGCTGCAATTACGGTTACAGGGTAAGGAAAAACTGCTAAAAATGAGCTGATAAAAATGATATTTTCTTTTAATAAACCCTTTGTAAGAGGTATACAAAGGTAAATATCCGCAATAATAAAGATTATACCTATGGAGATAAGTTGTACCGTGGTTTTAAATTTACCCCAGCGTTCTGCCGCTAAAACTTTATTATTTAAAGCCGCTAAGACGCGTAAAGTGGAAACAGTAAGTTCCCTCAAAATTATTATAAATACTGCCCAAACCGGAACATCCAAAAAATGTATATCGGTAAAAGCAAAAAATGCAGCACCGACTAATATTTTATCGACGAAAGGGTCAACTATGGCACCAAACGGGGTGGAAGTGTGTGTTTCCCTTGCGATACGGCCGTCAACCCAATCTGTGCAAGCGGCGAAGGCAAATATAAATGAAGCGATTATTACCGCTATCGGATTTCCTGAAACCATTAAGAAAAACATTATTATTGCAAGCAAAGCTCGCAATAAGGTAATTTTATTGGCAAGTGTCATTTCTCTGTTCATTTAAAAAGCTCCTCAGATAAATTTTTATTGATTTCTGTTTTTTGTAAAATTGTTTTTGAATTTACGCCTTCACTGAGTAAATTTATTTCTTTTGGGAAAAAGGTTTTTTTATCAAGTGAAAAAGTTAAGGTATAAGGAGCACCTTCTTTTGGGGTTAAAACAAGAATGTAGGCATCATTTTGTTTATCGAAGGAAAGGACCTTATGTTTATTTAAAATTTCGGTGTAATTTCCGAAATCAAATAAAGATTTATTTTGTTGTGTATTTTCCCAATCTTCCCAAAGCATTTGCATAATCAAATTATTTTTATTGTCAAAAATATCTATTGTTTTTTTGTCGGTTTTAGCATATTGGGTTACTTTGCCTTCCTCTAAAGTTTCAAGCCGTAAATTTTGACCTTTTTTAAGCAAATGCCCGAAACTTTTTGAAATTGAAGTTCCTTCAAAAGATGTTTCTTGTTCATAATATGTATTTAATGTCTTTAAATTTTTATCCCAAGAAATAAATTTTTTTATAGCAGTTTCTTGCGAAATTTGTTGTTTAGGTGAGACAGCGAAAGCATTTATAGTAAACAATATTAAAGCAAATAGCAGAAATCTTTTCATTAAAATTCCTCCTCATTTTGCATTTGTTTTTGTTTAAGTTCATTTAAAGCCGATTCAATTAAATCAAAGTGTATTTCCCACCTGTTTGAACCTTCGGGCTTTGTAATAAAACCTTTCATTTCAAGAACGCTCAAAATATTTGTAGCGCGCGCTGAAGAACCGAAATGTGCTTTAAGTAAGTCCTGTGACACGCGGCGCCTTTCTAAAATTAAAGTTAAAGCGGAAATAATTTCTTCCGCAGAAGAACCAAGCCCCTCCGTTCCTTGATTTGGGTTTTGTTCGGGTTTGATTTGGATAGGGTAATCCGGCCCACCTTGTGCACGCCAAAAATCTGTTAATTTTGAAATTTCTTCTTCAGAAATATATGAGCCCTGTATACGCTTTGGTTTAGGGTCTGAGATACCTAAATAAAGCATATCGCCTTTACCGAGCAAGGCATCCGCACCGTTAGAATCAAGCACTACGCGGGAGTCAATTTTTGATGCAACCTGTAAAGCAATTCTTGACGGTAAATTTGCTTTAATAACACCTGTAATAACATTTGTTGAAGGGCGCTGAGTGCATAAAATTAAATGTATACCGAGTGCGCGGCCCATTTGTGTAAGGCGTTGAACGGAATCTTCAATAGCGGCTTTTGTTTGCAACATTAAATCGGCCATCTCGTCAATAATTACAATTATAAAGAACATTTTTTCTTCATTATGTTCCGCTGCCCATTTATTGTAACCCTCAATATTCTTGACTTTGGCAATTTCAAAAATTTTCATACGCTTTTCCATAACTTTAACAAGCGCTTGGAGTGATTTTACCGCTCCGTTCGCATCTTTAATAATGTCGGCGTCTTCACAAGGCACTTTAGGATCGTACAAATGCGGTATGCCTTCATAGAAAGTAAGTTCTACGCGTTTCGGGTCAACAAGCATAAGTTTGATTTCGTCCGGTTTAGCACGATATAATAAGGAAGCAATCATTGTGTGAACGCAAATACTTTTACCGGAGTTTGTTGCCCCTGCCACGAGCAAATGCGGCATTTTTTCAATAACGGAAGTTGCCGGGGCGCCGTCAGCATAGCGGCCTAAAACAACTGTGGTTTTATATTTTGAATTTATAAAAGAGGCATCCTGTAAAATTTCCCGTACGGTTACCATTATTGGCTTTTCATTAGGTATTTCAAATCCGATTGCGTCTTTGCCCGGTATAGGTGCTTCAACGCGGATACCGCGCGCCTTCATTGCCAAAGCAATATCATTTGAAATTGAAACAATAGAACTTATTTTAACACCGGCATCAGGTTTAATTTCATAGCGTGTGATAACCGGTCCCGGTGCGACACCTGTAACGCTTGCGTGAATATCAAAATTTTTTAAAGTGGTTTCAAGTAAGTTTGTTGCTTTTGCAATTTCTTCATCGCTTGGACCGCACAAATTATTTTCGTCCGGTGCGCGGAGTAAATCAAGGGGGGGTAAAGTATATTCTTTGGTTTGTTTTTCTTCGCCGTTTCCTTCTTGTTTAACTTCTGTTTTAGGTGTTTCTGCCGGTTTAATTCGTTGTGGGTTTTTTACCATTTCCGCAGTAGCGCGCATAATCTTCGGAGGTACTTTTTTGACCGGTTCTTCCGGTATTTCTTCCTCTGTTTCAGCGGGTATATTTTGTTTTTCTTCTTCTTTGCGTTCGGCGATTTTTTGTTTTAAATCCGCGCGAGCTTGCATCCAAACCGTAAAATCTTCTTTAATTAAAGAGCAAGTTTTTAAAATAGTATCTTTCCACGGTATTGCAAATAAAATATGTATCCCTAAAAAGGAAGATGCCAAAGCAATAATTACTGCACCGCTTGTGCCTGAAACACCTTTTAAATGTACAAAGAAGAAATCCCCCACAGTTCCGCCTGCGAGTGAACTGTTTTGGAAATTATTGTGCATAAAAGCAATTAAAATTGCAAAGCCGGATAGGGCTAGCAGTACGCCGAATAAAGAAGTAAAAAATGCTAAAGTTTTATATTTTACGGCGCGGTATAACCAATATATTAAAAAGAAAGGCAACAAATAACAAGCAGTTCCAAGTACATTTTTTAAAGCGGAATATATGGCTTTACCTGCAGGACCTGCTGAACCGGCGCTGAACCATAAAATCCAAGTAATCCACAAAAAGAAAGCAGAACAAAAAACCCACACCAATACTTTAAAAAAAGAAAATTGGTTTTGTTGTTTTTTACTTTTGCTTTTTTTGTAAATTGTATGCCTCATTTATAGAATACCACAGAATACTAATTATTTATTTTTGTCACTTTATAATTAAGACCGTCGGGTTCAATAGCAATTTTATGTTGGTTTTCTAATGACCCCAAAGCCAAATATAAGAGCGAACTTGAAATATTTAAACTTATCTTAATTTGCCAAGAAGTTAAACTTTCCTTATCTTTAAGCAATTCAAGAATTTTTGCTGATGTTGCTGCAATATTTTCATTAAAAGCCATAAATCCTCCTAGATTTTTTCAACGCCGAAAAGCATATCACCCGGTTTTACAGGTTGCCCGTTATCAATTAAAACTTTTGTGATTACGCAGTCAAAAGGTGCTTTGACTTCGTTAAAAACTTTCATTGCCTCAATTAAGCAAATAGGTGTACCTGCTTTAACCTTATCTCCTTCCCTAATAAAAGGTGGTGCACTTGGCGAAGCACCCCTAAAGAATATACCCTGTAAAGGGGATTTTACTGTTGCCCCATATACGGGAACTTCTTTTTTTACATCATCTTTAGGTTGGAAAGAGAAATTGGTTAAAGTACCTTCCACACTTTGTGCCATACCGGCTCTTACAAGTTTAACGTGTGTACCTTTATTAGCATAGTCAAGGGAAGAGAGTTTATTATCCTCCATAAATTTATAAAGTTGTTTAACTTCCTCAAGCACAGTTAAATTTTTGGCTGAGGGTTTTGTAGCTTTCTTTGTTTTCATAAAAACCTCTTATAAAAACATTTTACCAAATTTAGATGAAGAATTGGCAGTTATTGCTCTTTATCCTTTTATAATTTGCAAGGGGCGGTAAAATTTGTTAATATTTAATTGCAGTAGTTAAGCAGTATTTAAGGAGATTTATTTTAATGTAAGCCATAATGTCGGCTTAAAAATTTTAATCTGTTTTTGGCAACCGTTAATACGGTGGCCCAATGGGCTTAGAGTAAAACCAAATACAGTCGATTAAGGCATAAAACATCACGCGTTTGTTTTATGCCGAGTGTTTACTATTATTAGTAAACCACGGCTGTTATTTACTGGTTATTACTCTAGCTTGGAATAATAGCCGTTTTTTATTGGAGAAAATATGGAAAGTATTAAAGAGGAAATGGAAGAAATAAATAATTTTATAAAAACATATCCGCATATAAAGGATTTTTATTTAGTCAGGGCCAAATTATATACACAAATAGGGGAATATACAAAAGCTATTAAAGATTATGAAAGTGTTACTAATAATCATATCGGCTGGGCTACTATAAGTATATGTAGAAAACATAATTTGTTAGAGGAAGTGGAAAAGCATTATAAAAAGGAAATAAAGACCGATAAAAATAATTTTATAAATTATATCAGCAGGGCCTATTTTTATACGGACATTAACAAAAAATCAGAAGCACTTGCCGATTGTAAAACCGCTTTAAAACTTTGCCCAAAAAATAAACTAATCATAGAAATTATTGAAGATCTAATAAAAAAACTAAAATTTCCTCAAAAAGAATTAGCCGGCAAAAAACTAAAGCGTATGTGAACGATATTGTGCGACGCAGCAAATTTAAGATGATTTTTAATTTTTACTGCGACGACAAGTACCAAGAAGAACGGGAGCAGAGCGACTCTCGGTACTTTAGGAGCTGAAAAATTAAAAAGCACTTAAATTTGCAAGAATATGCACACTAATTAACATAATTCGTAATAACTGAGCAACGTGCAAAATATCAAACACATATTGGACTCTGATAAAAACTAATATAATAGTTTTTAGGAGAGTTAGATATGCAGGTATTAAAGCGTTTTTATGGTGTAAACATATATGGGTGTGCGGTTAAATTAAAGAGGGCATTTGAAG
>JAZUPU010000067.1:0-8354 GCA_045605325.1 Elusimicrobiaceae bacterium | reverse complement strand
GTTAAATGTGTTGAATATAGATAAAAATTGTTCCTCTTTGACAAAATTCGTTATTTGCGGTAAGGATATTATTTTTTCATCTTGAGGATTTAGTATAAAACAGTTAAATTTATATTGATATTCCTTTTGTAAATTACCACTTACGGCTATTCCTAAAATTTTCCATGTATTAAAAAAATTTCTTACATTGTTACTTAAATTTTTATTTAGAAAGCAACTTAAATACCATTTTATACCACTTACCGCTCCTTTTGAAACCTCAATAAGATCGTGTTCTTTCATTGTCGGTTTTTCTTCTACCAAAATTAAAAGTTGTTCACTTTGGTTACAATATATTCTATCAGGATATCCAGGTTTACCATTTTGTTGTTTCGATGCTCTTGATAATACTGTAATTATTTCACTTGGGAAATCTTTTCTTGCAGATGACCAGTCAGCGACTTTGTATCCTAATTCCTGCAATTTATTATCTACAGATGGAGTGATATTAACATCTTTATTGGGCATAACTATCCTCTTACTACTTAGACATTCAAGTTCAAAAATTCAATAATAAAATACTCTTAATATATTATACAAATAATTTATCTTTTTTATCGATCTATATTTCCATACGTAAACTTATTAAATTTTTTTAATCTCCGATGAAGGATAATAGCATCTTAAAATTTCTTTATAATTTTTACCATCAAGCGCCATACCTTTTGCCCCCTCTTGGCACATCCCCGCACCGTGGCCATAACCGCGGCCCTCAAGTTTTAAACCGTCAATTTTAGTTAAAAAGCAACTTTTCATAACAGTAGAGCCAACACCTATGCGGAAATCATTACAAGAAACTTCTTTTTTAGTTTTATTAGTAACAACCGTCAAAGTTTTCGCGCGGCCGGACGGAAATTTTTTAGCAATTTTAATCTTTTTAAAAGTACCTTTAATATTATTTTTTTCTAAAAATTTTTGGACTGTATTTTTATTTAAAGTCGATTTCCAAGTATAACTTTTTGCATGTTTGCAATATCCGCAAGTGTTACCTGAAAGCGGCTTAATTGTTTCTTTAAGCCAAGGGACAGGGTCAGTATGACCGCCGCAATTTGCATGATAATAAGTATAAAACTTTTTACCTTTATATGTTAGTACTTGCCCTTTTGTTGCCTCAACTGCCTCTTTAACGCTGTCATAAACAGTAAAACTGCCTTTGTACATTTGGCTGCGGATATCACTATATAAATCAAAATCGCCGAAATTTTTATCTTCAATGCTTTTTAAGGTATAAGTGCGTGCGGCAACCGCTTGTGCTTTTAGGGCTTCAATGGGCCAAGTATAACTCATTTCATAAGGTAAAACACCGAGCAAATAATTTTCAAGGTCTGAAATTTCAATAATATTTACGCCGTTTTTTGTCGGTAAAATCTGTAAGGCACCGTTATATTTATTTTTATTGAGTTCAAAATTTGCACCGCTTTCATTTAAGGTTAAAACAAAACCTTTATTTGATTGTAAATTCCCGCAAGTTATGTTCCCTTTTGAATTGTTAATTTTAAAAGTTCCGCCTTTTTTAATTTTATAAAGTTTATTTGTTTCAAGGTTTTTTACTTTAAAAGGTGCGCTTGCGGTTAAGGATACATTATTTTTATCTTCGCTAATTAAAACTTTTACATCACGTGCAAAAATATTTATTGCAAATAAAGCAAATACCAAAACAAGACAGAATTTTTTAAGCATTTAAAACAAACCGCCTTCAGGGGTAATTTTGCGGCCTAAATGTTTATACGCCTTTGCAGTTGCAACGCGACCGCGCGGAGTGCGTGTGATAAAACCGGCTTTAATTAGGTAGGGTTCAATAACATCACTTAAACTGTCTGCTTCTTGTGAAACGGCAATAGCCAAGTTTTCCATACCGACAGGACCGCCGGAAAATTTATCAATAAGTGCTTCCAAGATTTTTTTATCAACGCTGTCTAAACCTTCGCTGTCAATATCAAGCGCTTCCATTGCAAGCACGGCAATTTCTGCGGTAATTACACCGTTGCCGCGTACTTGCGCAAAATCTCTGGCGCGCCTTAAAAGGCGGTTTGCAATACGCGGTGTTCCGCGTGAACGTTTTGCAATTTCAACAAGGCCCTCGTTATCTGCTTTAATGTTTAATAACCCTGCGGAGCGTTTCAAAATTGCGGCAAGTTCTTTTACTTCGTAAAATCCTAAATTAAAAACGATACCAAAGCGGTCACGTAATGGACCGGTAAGCAAACCGGAGCGGGTTGTTGCTCCCACCAAAGTAAAACGCGGAACGGCAAGTTTTAAAGTGGTAGAACCTGCGCCTTTGCCTGTGTTTATAAAGAAAGTAAAGTCCTCCATAGCAGGGTAAAGTGCTTCTTCCACAGCCGGGTTAAGGCGGTGTATTTCGTCAATAAATAAAATATCGCCCTCGTTTAACTCGGTTGTAAGCATAGCTGCCAAATCACCCGGGCGCGCCAATACAGGGCCGGATGTAACCTTAATATTTACACCCATTTCACGAGCCAAAATATTTGATAAAGTGGTTTTACCAAGACCGGGCGGAGAATAAAATAAACAATGGTCTAGGGGTTCTTTTCTTACTTTAGCTGCCTCAATAAAAACACGTAAATTTTCTTTTAAACTCTCTTGCCCCACAAATTCCGCAAGTGTCGGCGGCCTGAGTGCCGCTTCTATTGAAGAAGAGGGCATTTCATCTTGATTTCTTGAAACACTTAAATATTCATTACTCATTTTCTTAAAATCCTTAAAGCGGCTTTAATATTTTCCTCTAAATTGGGCGAAATTTTTTGCTCGCTGTTTAAACGCTCAAGCGCTTTGCGGGACTCGGTTGCGGAAAACCCTAAAGCAGTTAAAGCGGATAAAACTTCCGTCATAAAAGGAACTTCCGCCATCTTTATTTTTGCTTCGCCTTGAACTACAATACTGTCAATTTTACCGCTTAAACTGTCAATAAGTTTTTGTGCGGTTTTTGCGGTAAAACCAAAAATTGCCGTCAAAATTTTAGGGTCTTTAGTTGAAATTGCCTTATGAAAATCCGGCAAACTGCGCAGTGCTTTTGATAAAAACTCCATTGCCTTTTTAGGACCTGTGCCGGAAATATTTTCTTTAAAAAGTAAGAATAATTGCTTTTCGTCTTTACTTAAAAAACCGTATAGGGAAGTACCGTCATAAGGGGATAAGGACTCCGTTACATAAACTGTAACTTCCTGCCCTTTTTCAAGTGATGCAACACTTTGCGGTGCCATATTAACTTCATACCCAACACCGGCACAGAGGATGATTGCGCTTTGGTCTTGCACGTCAAACACTTCGCCTTTTAATAGATTTATCATACCTATATTTTACCTTATTTAATAGGTATTTTGAACCTTTAGAAGTGGAAATTTGCAATTTTCATTTTTTGCCGGCTAATTCTTTTTGGTAAATTTTGATTTTTCAGCTCCTAAAGTACCGATACGTCGCTTCGCTCCTCTACTTCGCGGTACTCTTCGTCGCAGTAAAAATCAAAATTTACTCAAAAATACTTGCCGGATTTGCGCACACGGTTTGGCTTTATTTAAATTCGCTGCGTCGCACAAAATGTTCTCATACGCTACGATTTTGCACTCTTGAAGTATCAAAGACAAATTAAAATATGTTTTTATGAACTACGCAAGTATAACAAGGTTGTAATCCCAATGTCTTACAAGTTCCAGACCCTGAATTACTGATGCAATCTCCTTGTGTCAATTCTTTGCAGGCATTTACAAGCGGTGAATTTTCATCATTACTTTTTGCAGCGCATTCTGCATAGTGAGTAGTATAATTAAATAAACCGAATTTATCATTATAACACGAAATAGCACCTTTGTAATATGTACTAGCAGAACATCTAACATTTTGGTTAGTGATAGATATATCTAAATTATCTATATTTTCAGCATATTTATTATTTGTTAAAAAATACCGCTCTTGTGCTTGCATTACACTTTTTGTTATATTTATAATTTGTGCAAGTTCTGCTTTTGCGACTGCTTTCTTATATTGCGGCAGGGCAATAGCAGCAAGTATACCGATGATAATTACAACTATCAGCAATTCAAGCAAAGTAAAACCTTTAGCAATTTTTTTGTTTACTGCATTTTTTACATTTTGTTTTTCTTTTTTCATAATTTCTCCTTTAATTTTTAAATCCACTCAAATAAAAACGGCTGATTTATATAGGTCTAAGGAAATGCCCTACATAAATAGCCGTAGTTTATCAAAAAGATAAACATTCAGCACAAAGCAAGGGGGCAATTACTCCTCTCACTTTGTGCTTATTACGACCATTTTTGGCTTTCCTTAGAACTTTGCTTTTGGCAAAGCCATCTCTTGCGAGATCCAAAAACAGATTTAAATTTTATTAGGGTTTTAGGCCCTACATTTTAAACAACTCCTAAAATTAACTTATTTATATTATACTTATTTAACAGCTGAATAGGCAAGATTTACTTTTACGATATAAAACAAAGCCAAACCGGGGGTATAAACCCGGCAAGTATTTTTGAGGAAATTTTAGTTTTTTCTTTGACGACGTGTACCAAGAAGTAAAACGAACGGAGTGAGTTTGCGGTACTCTAGGAAAAGAAAAACTAAAATTTACCAAAAAGAATTAGCCGGCAAACAACTCAAATTGCAAAACATTCCTCTATAAAAATACTTCAAGTAGTTAAATAAATGCTAAAATATATTATATGGCAAAATTACTGCGCGGTTTTAGAGATTTGTTTGAAGAAGAAGCCGCAAAATTAACAAAAGTGGAAAACAGTGCACGCTCCGTATTTAAAATTTACGGTGCTAAGGAACTGCGTTTACCCACTTTGGAACTTAAAGAAATTTTTATAAAGGCAACCGGTCAAACAACCGATATCGTTCAAAAAGAAATGTATGCCTTTGAAGACGGCGGCGGTCGCCTTGTCGCTATGCGCCCGGAAGGTACACCCGGTGTAGCGCGTGCTTATATTGAAAATAATTTTCAGGAAAACCCTTTGCAAAAATTCTTTTATATCGGCAATATGTTTAGAGCGGAACGCCCCCAAGCAGGCCGCTACCGCGAGTTTGAGCAAATCGGGCTTGAATATATCGGTAATGCTTCCCCTGCTGCGGATGCCGAAGTTATTTTAATGCTTAAAGCAATTTTTGATAAGCTCGGCGTAAAAAATTATAAAGTTAAAATAAATTCTATCGGTTGCAAAGAATGCCGCCCAAAATTTAGGGAGGACTTAATTAAATTTTTTACCGCTCAAAAAGATTCACTTTGCGAAAAGTGCCAAACACGTTTGGAAATTAACCCCTTGCGTGTTTTGGACTGTAAAATTGACGGTCCTAAATTTACACAAAGCGCCCCCAAACAAATACTTTGCCCAAATTGCCAAAAACATTTTGACGAAGTAAAAAAATATTTAGATGGCAAAGTTCCTTTTGAAGTTGACCCTTGCTTGGTGCGTGGTTTAGATTATTACACAAAAACGGTTTTTGAATTTCAGGCAGATATTGCAGGTGCGCAAAATGCTTTAGCCGCCGGCGGCAGATATGATGATTTAATTGCCTCAATGGGCGGGCCGAAAGTGCCTGCAATCGGTTGGGCTTTGGGCGCGGAACGCGTTGCGCTTGCAAGCAGTTTTGAAGAACAAAAAAATAAAACAATTTTTGTAGTTTCCGTTGAAGAAAGCGCAAATAATTATGCTTTTAATATCTTGCAAAATTTGCGTGAAAAGGGCTTAAGTGCGCAAGGCGGTTTATTTGATAAAAACCTAAAAGCGCAAATGAAACAAGCCAACAAAATTAATGCAAATTTTGCAATTATCGTCGGCGGAAATGAAGTTTCCAAAAATACTGCGGTTTTAAAAGATTTAACTTCCGGCGAGCAAAAAGAATTATCTTTAAATGATTTGCTTACCACATTAGAGGACAAATAATATGAAAAGAACATCTTATGCAGGGCTTATCAATAGCAAAATGATAGGCACTAAACAAACTTTGTGCGGTTGGGTGCACAGTTACAGGAATCACGGCGGGGTTTTGTTTATTGACCTTCGCGACCGTGAGGGTTTTGTACAACTTGTTATTGACCCGTCAAATAAAAATGCTTTTGAAATTGCCCAAACACTTCGTCAGGAATATGTTATTTGCGCAACTGGTACAGTCGCCGCAAGGAAAGAGGGTTATATAAACAAAAATATTCCCACTGGCGAAGTTGAAATTATTGTTGACAGTATTGAGGTCTTAAACACTTCAATTCCTTTACCTTTTGATATTGAAACGGAAAAAAATATTACCGAAGATATCCGCTTAAAATACCGCTATCTTGATTTACGTAATGCACGCATGATACGCAATTTAAAAATGAGGCACAGAGTTGCCCAAATCGCGCGCCGATACTTAGATGAAAACGGTTTTTTGGAAATTGAAACACCGATTTTAACCCGCTCCACTCCCGAAGGCGCACGCGATTATTTGGTGCCTTCCCGTGTACACAAAGGTAAATTTTACGCACTTCCGCAAAGCCCGCAAATGTTTAAACAAACTTTAATGGCAAGCGGTATTGACAGATATTTCCAAATTGCGCGCTGTTTCCGCGACGAGGACTTGCGCGCCGACCGCCAACCCGAACACACACAAATTGATGTTGAAATGTCTTTTGCCGAACTTGATGATATTTTCAAAACTATTGAAGGTTTAATGAGCAGTGTTTTTACTACCGTCGGGGAAAAGATAGAAGCACCGTTTATCCGTATGCCTTATAAAGAGGCACTTTTAAAATACGGCTCTGATAAACCCGATATGCGCTACGGTATGCTTATTGAAGATGTTTCCAAAATTTTTGCAAATACCGCTTTTAAAGTTTTTGCAGACATTCTTGCAAACAAAGGTGTTATCCGTGCAATTAAGGCGGAAAATTCCGCCGCCGCACTTTCACGCGGGGCCATTGATAAATTAACCGACCTTGTTAAAAAGAACGGTGCAAAAGGGCTTGTGTGGCTTAAATATAAAGCAGGAAAATTTGAAGGCCCGAGTGCAAAATTCTTTACCGAAACCGAGTTAAAAACTTTAGCCGATACTCTAAAAGTTGCGGAAAACGATACAGTTTTTATCGGTAGTGATACCGATCACACTTGCTCACTTTTTATGGGTGCTTTAAGAAAGGAACTTATAAAGGTCTTGAACTTAAAGCCGTCTAAAAAATGGGCGCCATTGTTTGTTCTAAACTTCCCATTACTTGAATATATTGAAGAAGAACAACGTTATGATGCCGCACATAACCCGTTTACCGCACCTGTGGCGGAAGATATTCCTTTACTTGATACTGATCCTTTGAAAGTAAATTCCCAACAATTTGACTTGGTGTTAAACGGTGTGGAACTTTCATCCGGCTCAATCAGGAATCATAACCGCGCCTTGCAAGAAAAGATTTTAAACTTAATGAAATATTCAAAAGTTGAAAGCGCACGCCGTTTCGGTATGCTATTAAATGCTCTGGAATGCGGTGCACCGCCGCACGGCGGTTTCGGTCTTGGTTTTGACCGCTTGGTTGCTTTGCTTTGCGGGGAAGAATCAATTAAAGAAGTTATTGCCTTCCCTAAAACAACGGCGGCTTTCTGCCCCTTAACCGAAAGCCCAAACATTGTAGACAAGCAACAACTTGATGATTTAGCCGTCTTGCTTGACGACGCCAAAATTGAGAAGTAGTTAGTTTAATAAGAATAAATACACATATTACCGCCTATTTGACAGTCGGATGATGTTTTGCCAGTATCTTGTTGGCATATTTTGTTCGTTACATCAGTTGTAATTGCTGTTCCTGCATAACAAGTGGTTTTTAAAGCATTACTCCAATAATACATATCTTTTCCCATTATACGTTTATGACAATAAACAAGAAAAGAATTATTGTAAATATCACATTGCATATCATCAAAACGCAGTGTGAAGTATTTATCATATACTGTTTCTTCTTTAACACTGAAACTAATGTCTAAATCGTCAAATTTTGTTGGCAATGAATTGTATAATAGATAATATCTTTCCGTAGCACCTTTCAATGTTTTTGTTGTATTCTTTAATGCTGCATATCTGCTCTTGCCTACGGCAAGTTGATATTGCGGCAAGGCAATAGCGGCTAGAATACCGATAATTAATACAACTACTAACAACTCTATCAGCGTAAATGCTCTTTTGTTCATAATACGTTCTCCTTTAATCCGTCATCCCGGACATGGATCCGGGATCCAGCGTTGTTCATAAAGGAAAAACAACTCTATAAACAGCCCTGGATTGCGGGTCCACGCCCGCAATGACGACTTTAAATGATTCCCAAC
>JAZUPU010000066.1:0-17439 GCA_045605325.1 Elusimicrobiaceae bacterium | reverse complement strand
AGAAATATAGTTAATGCTGTGTCAAATTTTATACTAATTATCTTAAAAAAAAGTAAACAAATAAAAATAATCGATATAATACCAGAATATATAAATACTTTTCTTTTTTCTCTGTTTAATTTCTTTAATTCTTCCGGGTTCTTTTTTATTTCCTCTCTAAAATTGCACACATTTTTTCGGCGGCTTGCAGCGGATCCGGTAAAGTTAAATTATTGTAATTCTCTCGCATTTTTTGTAAATGTCCCTGTTCGGATAATAATTTTTTAACGGCATTAAAAAGATCTTGCTCCAAATTATCACTTTCCTCTATTAAAAAGCTTAAACCGGCATCCTCAAATATTTTTGCATTGTAATATTGGTGGTTATCCGCCGCAAAAGGGAAAGGAATTAAAATTGAGGGCTTTTTTAAAGCACAAATTTCAGCCAAAGAACTTGCCCCACTTCTGGCAATAATTATATGCACCGCTTTCATTAAGGAGTAAATATCTTCGGCATAAGGTAAAAGCGTAAGGTGAGGAGTTCCACCATAAACTTTTTTAATTTCTTCATAATCACGTGTGCCGGTTATGTGGAAAACATTTAAACGCCCATTTGCCAAAGGAATCAATTTTTTTATTGCTTCAGCTGCTGCATAATTTAATTTTTTTGCACCTTGGCTGCCGCCGAAAATTAAAAGATTTATGCCGAAATTTGTTTCCATTTCCCAATAAATTTTTTCTTCTTCCGTCATTTTTGTGTGAAATTCTTCCCTAATAGGTGTTCCTACTAAAATAGTATTTTTAGGGGCATTATCAACAGGTAAACCCAAAAATACCAAGTCAGCAAATTTGGCACAAATTTTGTTCGCAAATCCCATACGGGAATTAGAATCATGTATAGCGGTTTTACAACCCATAAAATGTGCTACAAAAATAAGCGGAAAGGAAATATACCCCCCCATACCTATGCAACATTTCGGTTCGGTTAATTTAATTAAATCGCGCATTTGCTTTAAGGTCTTAAAAAACTTTTTAAAGAAATTCAGCCAAGCTTTTATACTCTTGTTGCGCGGCATTGAAACAAAATCAATTTCTTGGAAAGATAGTTCATTATTATCCAAGTACTGGATATTCGGGCTACCTTGTTTGATGATAAAAATCACGCTTTTGCCTTTTTCCAAAAGCGCTTTGCCAAGCGCAATACCCGGGTAAAAATGCCCGCCTGTACCGCCGGCAGCAATTAAATAAAGATTTTCCATTAATTATTATCCTCCACTGCAAATAAATTCATTAAAATGCCAATCATAGCCAAAGTAACAATCACCGAAGAACCGCCGTAAGAAAAGAACGGTAAAGGCAAACCCTTTGTCGGTGCAATACCGGTTGCAACACTCATATTTATCATTGCCTGAAAAAATAAACATAAAGTAAGCCCCGAAATTAAATAAGTGTGGAATATATTTTTTGAGCGTCTTGCCCTAGTAATACCTATACTAAAAAGCCAAATAAAAGCTACAATTATTAAAAGGGCAAATAATAGACCTCCTTCCTCACAGATAATAGCAAAAATAAAATCAGTATGCGCGGCAGGTAAATATTCAAGTTTCATTTCAGAGGCACCGAACCCCTTACCGAACCACCCCCCTGAACCTATGGCATAAAAAGAATGTTGTAATTGATAAGATTCTTCCCCAAATAAATAACCGAACATCCTTTTTAATCTATACGGTTTGTGTATAATTGCGAGTGCAATAAGAGGTAAACCAAATAGAAATAGTTTACATATATTTTTAAGCGGTGTTTCCACAATAATAAGCATAGAAATCAAAACTGCACCCAGCAAGATAGGTATACCCAGATCCCTACCGGCATAAATTAAGCCCATTGTTATAAAAGCATAAAAAATAGGTATAACATAGGTTGCCTTTGTTCGCATTTTTAACGGTTTTTTTGAGAAAAATGATGCCAAATAAATTATTAAAGCTACTTTTGCAAATTCAGACGGTTGTAAATTGAAAAAACCCAAATTTATCCAACGGTGTGTATGGGCTGCTTCCGGGCTAAACAATGCCCATACTAAAAGAAACCAGCAAAACCACAAAAAATATAAGGAATTAAAAAATTTAGAATTATAAATTTTAGTGAAATATTTAGCCAAAAATAACATCAAAGAAACGCCTATTACATCAAAAAATAATTGCCTTTTAAAATAGTGCATAGAATCAAATGCGCTTGAAGAATAAGTAAACACAAGCCCGAAAACAACCATTAGCATAGCAAAAGCGAAAAGCGGTTTATTTAAAGGTAAATTCCGCAAACTTTTAGAGCGTTTGTTTTTGTCTTTAATTGCCGAAGATAGGCGCGTTTTAACAAGTAAAATATTTCCCATTTTCTACCTTATTTTTAAAGTTGATAAAGCAAGCAACATTAAAATAATCCCAACTATCCAAAACCTTACAATTACTTTAGGTTCGGCTACACCTTTAAGTTCAAAATGATGGTGCAAAGGTGCCATTTTAAAGATTCTTTTACCGTGCGTTAATTTAAAATATCCCATCTGTATAATTACTGATAATGCTTCCATAACAAATAAACCGCCAGCAATTACAAGCACAAGTTCCTGTTTAATGCAAATTGCCGCAGTTGCAATAACACCGCCTAAAAATAAGGAACTTGTATCCCCCATAAATACTTGTGCGGGGTAAGCGTTATACCACAAAAAACCAAGGCAAGCGCCGATTAAGGCCGATAAAAATACAGCTATTTCCCCTGCCCCGGAAACAGGCACAATTTTCAAATATTCCGCAAATCCCATATTACCTGCCATATAAGCAAATACTACATAAGCTGCCGCGCAAAATATTACGCTGCCGGAAGCAAGCCCGTCAAGCCCGTCGGTCAAATTAGTTGCATTTGATGAACCGATTATTACAAGCATAGCAAAAGCCGCATAAAATACGCCTAAATTAAGGATAACTTTACTGCTGAAATACGGAATAGTTAAGGAATTTGCAAATTCTATATTCGGCGGGTTTACACCGAGGTAACCTACAACTATTATTGCCGCAAGCATTTGTGCCGCAAATTTAAGCCAAGACGGTGCGCCGGCAGTATTTTTCTTTATCAGTTTAGTATAATCATCAACAAAACCGGCAAAAGCCAAAACCAAAGTAACAAATATTAAAAGCCAAATAAAACGGTTATCAAGCCGCGCCCAAAGCAATACAGAGGACATTAAACTGATTAAAATAATTATGCCGCCCATTGTCGGTGTTCCGCTTTTTTTAAGGTGTGTTTGCGGGCCGTCTGTTCTTTCTATTTGACCGATTTTGTGTGCGCGCAGTTTCGCAATAATTTTAGGCGAAATAAGTAAAGCAATCAAAAGCCCAAAGAGCAAAGCCGCCCCTGCCCTGAAAGTAATATAACTAAAGATATTTAATACTGAAAAATCAGCTGATAAATTTGATAAATAATAAAGCATTTATTTGCCCTCCAATTTAAAAAACAGTTCTTCAAAATTTAAAGACCTTGATGCTTTAAATAATATAACCGCTTTTTGTGTTTTGATTATTTCTTTTAAATCTTTAGTAAAATCTAATTTATTTTTACTGTATTTTACTTCTTTAAAACCAAGTTTTATAAGTTCTTTATAAGTAATTTCCGTTTCTATACCGGCAAGGAAAACTTTATCAATTTTTGCATCAATAATTTTTTGTGCAAGTTCTTTGTGATAATTAACGGAATATTTGCCAAGTTCACGCATATCCCCTAAAACAGCAATGCGTATATTATCGTAACCGCTCAAAATATTTAAAGCATTTTCCATAGAAACAGGGTTAGCATTGTAACAATCAAGCAATATTTCAGTTTTATTTAATTTATGTTTTTCAAGGCGCATAGGCATAGGTTTATAAGTTTTAAGCCCCTTTTCTATATCTTCTTTAAACAGTCCAAGCACCAAAGCAGCCCCGCAAGCAGCGGCGGCATTTAATTTATTATGTCGTTCTAAAGGTATACCTGTATTAAATAAAGCACCCTTATAAGTAAAAGAAAAATTGTGGCTTTTTTTAATTACAATATCATTTCCCGATTCAAAACCAAAACTTATCATTTTGCCTTTATAAGATGTTTTTAAGTTTTTTAAGAATTTATCATCACCGTTAAAAACGACCGTTGCACCTGTGTTTAGGTAATCAAGCATTTCGGTTTTTGTCTTATAAATATTTTCCATACTTCCGAAAAATTCAAGATGCGAAGGCGATATATTTGTAAGTATTGCTGCGTCCGGTAAAACAAGGCGTGCGATTTCTGCAATATCGCCGATATGTGAAGCACCGAGTTCAAAAACACCGAAATCATCTTTACTTGAAATTTCAAGCAAAGATTTAGGAACACCTATCTGGTTATTAAAGTTACCTTCGGTTGAACAGGTTTGCCCTGCTTGTTTCAATAAAGCAGTTAACATTTGTTTCGTTGTACTTTTACCGTTTGAGCCGGTAATTGCCGCAATTTTTATATCTTTGCTTAAGCGGTGGAATTTTGCAATTTCTTGCAAGGCAAGCAAAGTATTTTCAACAGTAAGGAAAGGGATATTTTTTAAAATTTCTTTATATTTAGAAGCTTCTTTTCTTTCCAAAATAATAAAATTTGCGCCTTTGTCAATGGCATTTTTAATAAAAGTATGTCCGTCAAAATTAGCACCTTTTAAAGCAATATATGCCTGACCTTTTTGTAAAGTGCGGGTATCATAAGACAAACTTTTTAAAACATCTTTTAAATTTGCCCGGTATAAAATACCGTTTGTAATTTTTGCAAGTGTCTGATAACTAATTTTTAGTTGCATAATCCTCTTGATTAACCTCTGGATACAAAGTCAAAAATTTTGCTGCAATTTCGGAAAATATTTTTGCCGAAACAGAACCGAAAAGTGATTTTTCCGGCTCATCTAAAACTACTAAGATTGTTAAACGCGGTTTTTCAACAGGCACGAAACCACAAAAGGACGCTATATGTGCACGTTTTTCATATTTACCTGTTGCCATAAGTTTTTCAGTCGTACCCGTTTTACCGGCAGTTTTATAAGCTGTCATTTTTGCCGCTTTAGCTGTACCGTTTTCCACAACACTTGTAAGCATCTTTTTTAAACTTTTAATAGTGTTTGGTTTAAGTACTTGCCTAATGCGCATTGGGCTTGCCAAAAAATCTTCTTTACCGCTTGGATACTTTATTTTACTAATTAAATGGGCTTGCATTAAAGAACCGCCGTTTGCTATTGAAGAATATGCCCCAACAATTTGTATACCGGAAGCTGAAACAGTGTAACCGTAACCTGCTTTTGCTGTATCTATTGGCTTCCAAGAGGTATGCTCACGCAAAATTCCGGAAGATTCCCCTAAGAAATTAACATTACTTTTAACTCCGAAACCGAATTTCTTGAAATAAGTGTATAATTTTTTTGCCCCTACTTCTAAAGCAATTTTCGCTGCACCGATATTTGAAGATACTTCCAAAATTTCGGTTACATTTAATGAGGGCTTATCCTGATGGTCTTTAATAATGATACCGCTTACACTGTATTTATTATTTTCCATAGAAAAACTTTCATTTGGTTTAATTGCACCTGTATCAAGCCCTGCGGCAACGGCAATGGTTTTAAAAGTAGAACCGGGTTCGTAAACGAATTGGAAAGGTAAACTGCGGCCGTCGCGGTATGGGTAAGATGCAGCGGCAAGGATTTCCCCTGTATTTGGATCTTGAACTATTGCAAAGGCATTTTTAACATTAAATTTTTCTGCATAGTATTTTAATGTTTCTTCAGTAAAATATTGCCCGAGAGCATCAATAGTTAAATAAATATCGGCAGCTTGATTGATTTGTTCTTGCCCTTCTTCATAAATTATACCGCCGTCTCTTGCTTTTTTAACTAGTTTTCCTTCTTTCTTATCTGCCAAGACATCATTATACATTAGTTCTATGCCTGAAAATCCAATATTTTCGGAATTAGTTGCCCCTATGATATCTTGTGCTACACCGTAAGGGTAAATACGGTTATATCGCGGTTCAATTTCTATCCCGCTTAATTTGTTTTTATGTATGGATTTTATAAGTGCGTCATATTCAAGCGGGTTTGCATTTTTTTTGACATAAAAGAAATTCCTTTTATTTTGCCATTGTTTATTTAAGTTATTTAAGTCAAGGTGTAATACTTTTGCCAAAATTTCTAAAGTTAAATCTTTGTCTTTAACATTATTTTTAGTTAAAGCTATTGCGTAGCTTCTTAGGGACTCAGCTAAAATTTTGCCGTTTCTGTCCAAAATACGACCTCTAAAAACATTGGTTTTTGTTTTTGTATATACTCTTTTTTGTGTGCGCGCGGCAAATTCTTCGTGCCTGACAGTTTGTAAATTTATAAGCTGTATAATAATACATACAGGAGCGAATAAGCAAAGAATACCAAATATTTTAAGACGGTTTACTGTGTTCACTTTTAAGCTCCACTATATACACATTTTGAGGTGCGATTACTTTTAAATTTTTATTCTTTGCTTCTTCGGTAATTTTCGCGGCTGATTTATAGAAATTAATTTCATTATTTAAATATTGGTTTCTCGCTTCTTTGAAAGAAATTTCTTTTAGCATTTCCCCTACTTTATGGCCTGTACGCTCTTTTTGCACTCTTTCCATAGAAATTAAGAGTAAAAATAAACCCATTGCAAAAATAATAAAAATAGTTGTTTTTAAATTCATTTTACCCTCTCAATTATTCTTAAACCGGCGCTTCTGGCACGCGAGTTTTTTTGTATTTCTTCAAAAGAAGGTTTAATAAGTTTTTTGTTTACTAATCGCCAATTTCCCGTATGTTCCATTTCCCTAAAGGCCTGTTTTATTATTCTGTCTTCTAAAGAGTGGAAAGTTAAAAATGCTGCACGCCCGCAGGGTTTAATAATTTTATCAAGCATTTTTGGGGCTTTTTCCACTGTTGAAAGTTCCTCATTTACAGCAATACGCAATGCCTGAAATATTTTTGTTGCGGGGTGAGTACCGCCAAAGCGAGGTATAATTTTTTCAATTAAACTTGCAAGTTCCAGGGTATTTGTAAAAGGTTTTTCCCGTCTTGCTTGACAAATTGCAAGTGCTGCTTTGTGCGCTGCCCTTTCTTCCCCGTAAGTTTTAAAAATATACTCAAGTTTATCTGCCGGCAATGTATTAACAAGGTCCGCTGCTGTCTTCCCTTTTGTGTTATCAAAACGCATATCAAGCGGACCTGAGTTTAAGAAACTAAAACCGCGGGAAGCATCATCTAATTGATAAGAACTTAAACCTAAATCAAATAAAGCGCCGTCAAGTAAGGGCCAATTTAAGTCAGCTAAAATTTGAGGTGCATCCAAATAACTTGCCTGTTTTGTAATAAGGCGTTTATCTTGAACTTTGTCTTCGGCGAATTTTATTGCATTAATATCCTTATCAAGTCCAAGTATTTTTGCCTTATCATCCAAGCGGCTTAAAAATAATTTTGTATGTCCGCCAAGCCCTAAAGTTCCGTCTAAATATAGACCGCTTTTATTTTGTAAAAGCAAATTTGCTATTTCTTCAGCCAATATAGGAATATGAACCCAAGTTTCAGCCATAATAATTCCCGTTTTTAACTTCTTTTTGCAATTGTGCCTGCCATGCATATTCAAGGGCCTTTAAAGTGTTAAAAGGCATACCATAGGCCCTGTAAAGAGCTTTACCGAAAGGCATATTTTCTTTTAAATTTTTGGAAAATTGATAAAAACTGTCTTTATCTTTATCAAGTAGATATTTAACAACGCTGTATGCCTGGGTATACCAAAGTTCAACTTCATTTTCTTGATAATTTTCCAAATTTTGTGTGTTATTGAATTCTTCAAAATTTATATAATTTTTTTGGCTTAAAGTAATAATATTTTTTTGAATCCATCCGTTTTCTTCTCTAGTTTGAACTTTGCTTTGTTGGTATACGGCATAGCCCTCACTTAACCAAAGCGGAGGTTCACTCGGCTCAAAAAAACCATCAAAGTAAACGTGTGTAAGTTCATGGACAAAAACCGGCTTAAAAGAACGCCCTTCCATCAAATAAATTGAACGGGATTTTACATCTGTTGCCGCTTGAGACCATTCAGGCCTTAAAGTATATTTTGTAAAGCTAGCCCTTGTTCTGAATAGCATTAAAAATATGCGTTTAAATTCAGAATTTAAGGAAAAGGGTATAATATCTAAAACGAAATTACCGTGTATCTCATCAATAAAATCAGTTAATTGTTTGGTTATATCTTTTTGTTCTCTGAAAATAACATAATTATTTGTTAACTTTGCAAAAAACCCTTTTGGTGCTTGCGGAATTTGTAAAGATTCCTCTTTCATAAAAGTTTTGGCGATAGGTAAAACTTTATCATCTTTATTTATAGAAGACAAAATAAAATTTGCATCATAATTTATTTCTTCTTCATCCGGAATTAAAACCCCGGCACTCTCTGCAGATTTCGCATTTTGGCGTGCTTTTTGTAATATGCTTGATACGGAAATAGTTTGTTTTGCTGTATCATCTTCCGGTTTTGATTTAAAACTTTCTTTAACAGCAACAAAACATATGACGAAAGCAAGTAAAATAACTATAATATATAATCTTTTACTTATATCCATAAACTGATATCTTTCTCCCCGACTTTTCCTTATCTTCCGGTAAAGAATAAAAATATTCTTTATCCGCTTTAATTTGGCTTTGTGTATTTTTACTAAGTAGGGCAAAAAATGCACCGTTTTCCTTTAACGCGCTTGTGCAAAGCGGTAAAATATTATCAATTTCCCCCATAGCGCGCTCTAAAACAAAATCAAATTTTGCGGTTTGTTTATCTTGTCCTATCTTTAATGTTAAAACTTCAATATTTTTTAACCCTAGCTTATATACTATCCATTGTAAAAATTTTGTACGCTTTTGTAAACTGTCTACCAAATAAATTTTTGTTTCCGGTAAAGCTACGGCAACAGCCACCCCGATGAACCCTGCCCCTGTACCGAAATCCGCCCCTGTTTTTTGGCTATAATCTTCCTGTTTTAAAATTGCAGATGCTTGCAATCCGTCGCAGATATGGCGGTCAAATATTTCCTGTAAAGTTTTCGCGGCAGTTAAATTAAATTCTTTATTTTTAGTTAAAACAAGTTCGGCGTAATTTTGCAAAGTATTAATTTGCAAATCATTTAAATTTAAGCCGAGTTTTTGTATAAATTCTTCATTTAGCATGTTCCCGCCTAAATTTTTCAATATGAATTAAAATAAGTTGTAAATCCGACGGTGTTATACCGGGTATTCTGCTTGCCTGGCCTAAAGTAGCCGGTTTAATTTTTGCAAGTTTTTGCTTGCTTTCAATCAAAATCCCTTTTACGGCTGAAGGGTCAAAACCTTCGGGAATAATAATTTTATCGGCATTTTCAAGGGCTTTTGCTTCTTTTATATTTCTATCCAAATAACCTTTATATTTGTTTTGTATTTTTGCCGTATTTCTCGCCGCATCTATTGACCAAGGTCCCAAAGCATTTTCATCAATTTCTGCTTTTTCATCATTTTGCAGCAAATTAACTGCGTTTTTATACGCTTCAAAATTTTTGGCATATTCCTTCGGAAACAAACCGTATTTAAGGGCATAATCGGTTAAACGCAAATCTGCATTATCGGTTCTTAACATTATTCGGTATTCCGCACGGGAGGTAAACATTCTGTACGGTTCATTGACACCTTTTGTTACTAGATCGTCAATTAAAACGCCGATATATGCCTCATCGCGTCTTAAGACCAAAGGCGGTAAACCTTGTACTTTTAAAGCGGCATTAAGACCGGCAATAATGCCTTGCCCTCCGGCTTCTTCATAACCGGTTGTACCGTTTATTTGCCCGGCAAAAAACAAACCGGAAACAGTTTTTACTTCTAAACTAGGTGCAAGGCAGGTCGGATCTACATAATCATATTCCACCGCATAACCTGGGCGCACGATTTGGGCATTTTCAAGCCCTTCAACGGAACGCAAAAGCAAATATTGCACATATTCCGGCATCGAGGTAGAAAATCCCTGAATATAATATTCCTCGGTATGCAAACCCTCCGGCTCTAAAAACAAAGGGTGATGGCGGTTTTGCGGAAATTTTACTGCCTTATCTTCAATAGACGGGCAATAACGCGGCCCGATGGAATTAATATTACCGCTATATAAGGCGGACTCTTTTGCGTGCTCTGCCAAAACCGCGGCGGTTTTACCCGTGGTTCTGCCGATATAGCATTGTAAAAAATCTTTTTTAACAGGGCGGTTAAAAACAGACATCGGAGTATAAGGATTATCAGATGGCTGCGGTGTAAATTTTGAAAAATCAACCGTTTTGCCGTTTATACGCATTGGCGTACCTGTTTTAAGGCGGCCGATTTTAAGGCCCAAATCTTTTAAAGAGGCACTTAAAAAGTTTGCGGCATTATCATTATACCTACCTCCGCCAAGCATAAGTTTGCCTACATGTATTGTTCCTTTCAAAAAAGTTCCCGAACACAAAACAACCGCTTTTGTTTTATATTTTGTTTGGCGTAAAGTTATAACGGCATCCACCGCACCGTTTTTGGTTAAAATTTGTGTGGCTTCGTCTTGCAAAATATGCAAATTTTCCTGATTTTCCAAGAAATGTTTATAGGCAAATTGATAAATCTTTTTATCACATTGAACGCGCGGGGACCAAACTGCCTCACCTTTGCCTGTATTAAGCATATGGTAATGCACGGCGGCAATATCGGTAATTTTGCCCATCGCACCGCCAAGTGCATCAATTTCACGCACTATTTGACCTTTTGCAATTCCGCCGATTGAGGGGTTGCAGGACATTTGTGCAATAGTATCCAAACTTTGTGTAATCAAAAGCGTTTTTGCGCCGCGTTTTGCGGAAATTAAAGCCGCCTCGCACCCTGCGTGACCGCCGCCGATAACTATTACATCAAAAGTTTTATCAAAATCAAACATTTTATTTCCTGCCTTATTTACCTACACAAAATTTAGAAAATATTGTATCTAATACATCTTCGCTTGTAACTTCGCCGATAAGTTCCTTTAATTCTTTTAAAGCAGTTCTTAAATGCTCGGCGCAAAGTTCAAGATCTGCCAATTTTTCAGCTGCCTTTTCAAGTTCCAAAGCGGCAGCCAAAAGCGCTTTATAATGCACGGCAGAAGTTATAATAATTTCCTGCCCGTTTATATCGCCAAGGTTTAATGTCTTGATAATTTGTTTTTCAAGTAAGTCCAAACCTTGCCCTGTCTTGGCGGAAATTACAAGCCCTTGATTTACACCGCACTCTGCCTTATCTGCTTTATTAAAAACGGTTATTAAATTTTTTGCATTTTGTTTTATTTCGTCAAAAAGTTTATTTTCTTCGGTTTTATCTTGCAAAGTTAAATCGCGTACAAAAATTGTAATATCTGCTTGGTTAATTGCTTGGCGGGAGCGGTTTATCCCCTCAATTTCCACTTCGTCATTTGTCGTTTGGCGTATACCTGCCGTATCAACCAAAACCAAATCAAAACCAAGCAGGGAAAGCGGTGCTTCCACAGTATCGCGCGTAGTACCTGCTTTATTTGAAACTATTGCGCGGTCATAACCAAGCAATTTATTTAATAAACTGCTTTTGCCGGCATTTGTTAAACCGCAAAGGGCAACTTTTATCCCTTCTTTGACAAGGCGTCCGCTTGAAAATGTATCAGCTAAAGTTTGTGTTTCTTTTGCAACTTTCAGCAAAGAATTTTTTGTTTCTTCTTGCGGAAGTGTTTGCATTTCCCCGTCGGTATCATCTATACGGACTTCAACTTGTGCTAAAATATCTGTTAAATTTTGCCTAATTTGTTTAAAGCGGTTTGAAAGCCGCCCTTCCAAACTGTTTACTGCCGCTCTATGCGCGGCTTTGTTTTTTGCGGAAATTATATCTAAAACACCTTGCGCTTCAACGAGGTCCATTTTACCGTTTAAAAATGCCCTTTGGGAAAATTCCCCCGGTCCGGCTAAACGCGCCCCAAATGTTAAACAAAGTTCCAAAATACGGCTTTTTATATATGGTCCGGCGTGTAATGAAATTTCTGCCACATCTTCCCCGGTATAACTTTTGGGGGCTTTGAAAACAGTTACAAGGGCTTTATCTAAAATATTTTTATTGTCATAAACGGTAATGAAAGTCGCTTGACGCGGGGTAAAGTCATTTTTATTGGTTAATTTTGTTAAAATTTGGCAGGTCTTATTTCCGCTAATACGCAAAACAGCGATTGCCCCACCGACATTTGAGGTAGAAAAAGCCGCGATAGTATCTTGCATATTATACATATATACATTTTACATTTTTTCGCGCGCGTTTGGAAAATGAACGTCTATCAGTTAAAAAATTGAAAGTTATAAAATGAACTCAATATATATTTTTTCATACTAATTTTTTACAATTCTATATCAAGTTCACGCAATAAATCTTCTAAAGTACCTTCTATTATAAGGATTAGTTCTTCTTCCTTTTCTGCGTGTTTACGGTCAGGGGGATAATTCATAATCGGCAGTTTTATAGAACCTTGTATCACTTTCGGCATATATGGATCAACGCCGAACCTAAGATATTTATTATTATCTCTATCATAGTTACTGACAACAACTTGCTTTTGTGTGCCGTTTATCATCAAACGTACGGTTGTAAGGCCTATGGGAAGTCTTTCCCCTGTAGATAATTCTTTCACCGGTGCATGTATTTTAACTTTAATATCTTGCGCCAAATCCAAACCGTTAATATCAAAACCGAGTGATTTTAACAATTCTTTGCTGCCTTGTGCTTGTTCAAAATTTTCTAAAGTTACGTCCATGATATAAGTTCTTTTAGATCCTGATTTATCTTCATAAATAATATTTATATCCGCATCATAATTGGCACCTTCATAACTAAATGAACTTCTTTGGTTATAAGTATACCCGGCTTTCATTTGTTCTGCTTTCCCGTTAACCAAAACGATATCATCATTACAAAATGATTTAAAAGTTCTTGGTTTATTTCTTATTCTATCAAGTGAGGTAATCAAACCGTCTACGTCATCACAAGTTATTTCATCAACATCTTGCCGCATAATAGAAGGGCGATCTTTTAAAGAATTATAAATATAACTTCCTACATCTGCATTGTCGGCATATCTGTCAGCTAAACCGAAAACATGACCTAATTCATGCGTTATAGTATAAATTATAAATTTATGGAAAGGCGGTACATATTTGTCAGGCATGTATTTGTTTATGACCATAGATTTAAAATGAGCATCGTACCATGCTTGTTCTTGACCTTCTTCCCAAAGAGCAAATGTTACATTTAAATCAGCATTTAACTCTAAATACTTTTCATCTTCCGGATTTTTATCTTTTACTTTCCTAAATTTACACGGTAATCTTTTAAGATTTTTAACATTTTTTAATATTTTTAAAATATCCGCAAAATCCTTTTCGCCGTTTTTTCTTGCTTTAATAAATTTTTCGGTGGTATTTAACCAAATATTTAAAGCTTCCAAGAATTGTGCATGGTTTGTTTCATTATCTTTTCCTTCAACAATGGTGCATATTTGATATGTTATCCTTTTGTCTTTTGCAAAATGTTCCAAAAAAGGTTTATCAATTTCGTCATATACTATAAGATGGGCATAATCAAGCGGCTCGGCAAAAGCCAGAATTGAGGTCAAAATTACAAATAAAGTTAATATGTATTTTTTCATAAAATATCCCTATAAATATATTATACGGTAAAATGCTAAAAAATCAACTAGTTATCGCGGACGTCTTTAATCTCAACATTTGTGTAGTAATGGGTAAGTATTTCCCTAAAATCTTGACCGTTTTCCGCGCGTCCGCCGGCACCTGTTTGGCAAAGCCCGACGCCATGCCCCCAACCGCCGCCGTAGAAGATAAAGGCCTTTAAAACACCGTTTTCAAAGCTTGGCTCAACGGTAAAATAAGTGCTTCTTAAAAGCCCTAAAGCCAAGTATTTTTTAATTTGGTTTTCCCTGGTTAAAATCAAATTTCCCTTTTCACCGACCACTTTAACTTTATTAACATAGCCCGAACGTCCGCGCCCTAAAATAATAATTTTCTTAATTTTACCGATATCTTTTTTACGCGCAATTACCTGTCTTAAAATCGGCTCTTCCACATATCTGACCCAACGGAAATTGGCTTGGCTGACATTGTTAAAATATTTACTGTATGCCTCTTGCGGATATTGCAAAATGAGGGCAAAGTTATATGGCTCAAATTCGTTTGCTTTTAAATTCATATAGTCGGAAACAGGTTGCAAATAAGGTGTATCCCACCATCCGGCTTCTTTTGCGCTTTGTGTGGATCCGCCGCAATTTGAGGAAAATACTGCCTCAATCGGTTTACCGTTATGTTCCAAAATTAGACCCTGTGTAGCTTCAGCGGCGGAATTTGTGCGCTCTCTTTCCGATTTAACACCGCCGTATACCTGACAATGCTGTGTATCGCAAACATCATAACCCCATGCCTTATGTTTGCCTTTGGCTTTTTCCGCATAAGTGCGTGCAATAACCGCTTGTGCCTTTAGGGCTTCAATAGGAAATTTGCTTGGCATTTCCGATGCAATTACACCATACAAATATTCTTCCATATTAATATGGTTTACAAGGTAAATGCCACCTGCTTTCGGGGAATAAATAAATTCCATATCGCCGCGGTATTCTTTATCTTCGCGGGAAATCCATGTTGTTCCATGCCCTACAAGCATATTTTTAACTATAATTGTATGTGCATTTTGTTCGGTAGATTTTTGTTTTATCATTAAGGACTTTTTAAAAGCCGTTTTTGTACCTTTCGGGGATATTAAATAAGGCACGCCGTTGATTACCTGAACAGTCCAAAATGTCTTATTGGCTCCGTTTTTTATAAGCGTTTTACCGCCGGAAACAGCATTAAATTTATGGGAAGTGGAAAATTTAATTTCACTAACACCCTTGGGGGCACCGTTTATTTTTGCACCGAGCCCCACGCGTATTTTGGGTAACGGTTTATTTGTATAATTTGACGGGCTTTTTATGCTTGTGTGCGAACGTGTTGTTTCCGGTATATTTAACTCATTTACAGGCGGTGTATAATGTGCGCTCAATTCTTTTAACGCCTTTGCAACTTCTTTATATTGTGCATCTGCTGCCTGAACATTTTTATAACTTTGCCATGCCTCTTTATAGCGTTTTAAATTTACTAAAGAATCGGCATATTTTTTATGGGCTTCTAAAAATTGGCTGTCAAGATCAAGTGCGAGTTTATAATGTTTTGCGGCAAAGAAATAATCTTTCTCTTTAAAAAACAATTCGCCTAAAAGGAAATTTGCCAAAGCGGCATTTGTGCCTTTGCTTGCCTTCTTTAAGTTATTTTCCGCGAGTTTAAATTCCCCCATCCCCATTTGTGCGCGTGCCATACCTATATGGTAAAATTCGTTTTTTTCCCTCTTTTTTGTGTTAATTAAAGAGAGTGCATTTTCCGCATCATTATTATATCCTGCGGCAAGGTATGCCTTAGCGGCAAATTCCAAAACGGTGGTATCTTTGGGGAAATGTTTTATTGCCTCAGTTGCAGTATCAACGGCAAGATATGGTTTTGAAAGTTCAAGTGCAATATAAATTGCGTTTAAAAATGCTTTTCTGTCTTGCGTATTTTTGGAAATTTCCAAATAAGCATTTAATGCCTCTTGCGGCTTATAATCAAAATAAAGTGCTTTTGCATCTTCAAGCGTAGCAGGCGCAGTTGTGGTTGATTCCACAGCAAAAGCACAAAAAGGTAATAATAAAAAAATTAGTGCAAAGGTCTTCCGCATTTACTATAATTATACTATTATAGGAGCAGTTTATGTTGGAAATTCCAAATTGGCTTAAAGAAATGGTGGGCAAAAGCAAGGCGGCATATCATACCGAACTTGCGGCAAAAACACAAAAGTTTTTAGACGGTAATTTGATGCCAACAGTTTGCCAAAATGCGCGTTGCCCAAACCGCGGCAAATGTTTTTGTCAGGGAGAGGCGACTATTATGATACTTGGCAGCATTTGCACGCGCTTTTGCCGTTTTTGCGCGGTGGAAAAGGGTTGCCAAAAGCCATTACCTCCGGCTGTTGATGAACCGCAAAGGGCGGCAAATTTAGCCAAGGTCTTAAATTTAAAATATCTTGTTTTAACTATGCCCACGCGTGATGATTTAATTGACGGCGGCGCGGAACATATTGCCAAAGTTTGCAAAGAAATTATTAAACAAAATCCAAAGATTAAAGTTGAGGCGCTTATTTCCGATTTGGGCGGAAAATTTGAATATTTACCCGTTATTTTAAAGAGCGGTATTTCCGTTTTAGGGCATAATATGGAAACTGTACCGTCTTTATACCAACAAGTACGCCCGGTGGCAAAATATGAAAGGTCTTTGGAATTATTAAAAAAGTCCAAAGAATTTGCACCTGAAATTTTAACAAAGAGCGGTTTAATGCTTGGTCTTGGCGAAACGGAAGAAGAAATAAAAGCCGTTTTACGCGATTTACGCAAAGTTGATTGTGATTTGCTTACTTTAGGGCAATATCTTGCCCCCTCAAAACTGCATTATGAAGTTAAAAGTTACCCGACGCAAGATTATTATGACGGACTTAAAGATTATGCTTTATCTATCGGTTTTAAAGGTGTAATGGCAGGACCTTTAGTTAGGAGTTCTTATAAAGCGCACGAACTTTACGAAAACGCAAGAAATTAATAATTGCTGTATAATGTAGCACCTGTACCACACCAAGTATCTGAACTAGATCCATTACTGTTAGGGAATTCATCTTGACATAATTTTTTACCTAAGCTACCGCTTGCTTTGGAAGCACAACACCATTTTTTATTATTGAAAAAAGATGAATAATATGAAACGTAAGGTTTATTTAAGCCACAGGAAAACAATGATCTATTGGTATCGCTAGCAATACTACAATTACCCCAATCAAAAGTAATACGATCTTTCATATTTGCAGCTGAATAAGCTCCATTTTTGTAAGTCCCGCCTTGTATGTCAATATCCAAAGCAGATAAATCCAAACTTCTTGTACCGTGAAGTAATATATACCTGGCTTGGGCCTCTTTTATTGCTTTCATTGCAATTAACAGTTGGCTAAACTTTGCTTTTGCAACAGCATATTTATAATGAGGCAGCGCAATAGCCGCAAGTATGCCGATAATTACTACCACTACCAGCAATTCAAGCAAAGTAAAACCTCTAGCGAATTTATTTTGTCTATCTTGTGGGCTGATTTGATTTTGTATTTTTTGTTTATTTTGTTTCATACTTTCTCCTTTGTTTAAACAGGTTTTCTTCTAATTCCCTCCCACACTTTTAAGTGGGTGGAGGGGTTAGGGGTGGGGGTAGTATCAAATTT
>JAZUPU010000065.1:0-29609 GCA_045605325.1 Elusimicrobiaceae bacterium | reverse complement strand
GGTATTATGGGAGGAAACAACCAAAATAACAATGGTAAGCTCGGTGTAATCGGGCTTGCGGCAATAGTTATAAGCTCTATGATAGGGGGCGGGATTTTCTCCCTCCCCCAAAATATGGCGCAAGGTGCGGCAGCAGGTGCCGTACTTGCGGCGTGGGTAATAACCGGGATAGGTATGTATTTTATTGCAAATACCTTTAGTGTTCTTGCCCGTGTTAAGCCGGATTTAACTGCCGGCATTTATATGTATGCCCGCAACGGTTTTGGAAACTATGCGGGGTTTTCTATCGGGTGGGCTTATTGGCTTTCCCAGATTTTCGGCAATGTAGGTTATGCCGTTATAACTATGGACGCTTTAAATTATTTCTTCCCGCCGCATTTTGCAGGGGGGAATAATTTACTTTCCATTATTTGCGGCTCGGCACTTATTTGGGGCTTCAATTTTATTGTTTTACGTGGGGTAAAACAAGCGTCCATAATGAATGTAATCGGTACTGTTGCAAAACTAGTGCCGCTTGCTTTGTTTATAATTATTTGTATTTTTGCCTTCCACGCCGGAAGTTTCAATTATGACTTTTGGGGAAATCTCGGCGCAAATGCAAAAAGTTTAGGCGGCTTTGGCACGCAATTAAAAAGCACAATGCTTGTAACGCTTTGGGCTTTTATCGGTATTGAAGGTGCGGTTGTGTTATCTAGCCGCGCAAAAAGCCAACAAGCAGTAAGTAAGGCAACATTTTTAGGTTTTTGCGGTTGTTTGGTAATTTATGTTATGCTTTCACTTCTGCCTTTTGGTTTTATGACACAAGCGGAAATTGCAAAAATAGCAAACCCGTCAACCGCAGGGGTTTTGGAACATTTAGTCGGTCCGTGGGGCAGTTATTTAATGAACATAGGGCTTTTAATTGCCGTCTTATTTAGCTGGCTTGCCTGGACGATGATTGCCGCACAAATACCGCAATCTGCGGCGCTTGACGGTACATTTCCTAAAATTTTTGCTAGAGAAAATGATAAAGGAACACCTTCCGTTTCACTTTGGGTAACAAGTATAATAATGCAACTTGCCATGCTACTCGTTTACTTTTCAAATAATGCTTGGAACACTATGCTGAGTATTACCGGCGTTATGGTTTTGCCTGCATACATTTTCAGCACACTTTATTTATGGAAATTAACCGAAGACGGCGAATATCAAAAAATCACCCAGCACGGCAGATTCTTTGCTTTAATCAGCGGTATTTTAGGCACAGCTTTCGGTTTATGGCTAATATATGCAGCAGGGCTAAAATATTTATTTATGGCGTTCGTATTTATTGCACTTGGCATACCTGTATTTATGATTGCCAGACGCCAAAATGCGCCCACAGAACCGTGTTTCAGCAAACACGAAAAGGTGATAATGGTATTAATTTTACTTATTGCATGCGCCGCCATTTATGCTTTTACAGGGGGATTACTAACTTTATAAATTCTTTTTATTTTCGCCACCCACTTTTAAAAAGTGTGGGAGGGGATATCGGAAAACATTTATAAATAATTTTTACAATATGCCCTTTGAGTAGTTGAGGCAAAAAAAACACCCCCGTAAGCAATCAGCAAACGGGGGTTATTTTATTGCTCAAAAGTGTAAGCTGAACCAAAAGAACCGACAACAATTTTTTCTCCTTTAAAAAGTTTTTGACAAAAAAGGCCTTTTTTTGAAAGGGCATATTCTCCAAAATAATTTTCTGAACATAAAAGAATATTTCTAGGTATAGATGGGGATTCATGGTTTTTAAATATACTAAACCCACCACCTGTATATTTACCAGATATCATTGTAATTACAAGTCCTTGATAGGATGAATGATTATTTAATATTTGTAAAGACCATTTATCATTTGAACGAGTATCAGGCGACGGAACACTATTGATTCCTTTAATATCTCCATTCCAAGGGATTTCTACATCCAATTGAGCAAAAGAAGTCGGAAATTCATTATTTGCCAAATAATAATTTTCTATACTTTGCCAAATAGGTTTCATAATGGCAATACCTTGCGCAGCTGTGCTTTTGTCTACGGCTTTTTTATATTGCGGCAAAGCGATGCCGGCCAGTATACCGATAATAAGTACCACTACCAGCAGTTCAAGCAAAGTAAAACCTTGCTTAAGATTTTTTGTTGTGTTTTGTTTATTTTTTACTTCATTTACTGTTTTCATACTTTCTCCTATTTTTTAATGTTTTAAAGGGCAATAAAAAGCGGCTGACTTTTGTGAGGTTCAAAACACACAAAAGCCAGCCGTTATACCCTTATCGTAAAGATAAGGGCAAAAACAAAAGAACATTGTTCTTTTAATGTTATAAACGACTGATTTTGGTTTTGAACCTCTTTTGCTTTCGCAAAAGTGTGGCAATTATTGCCCCCAAAAACAGAAATTATATTAGGGTTTTACACCCCACATAAAAACAAAATCTCCTTCTAATAAAGTATAAACAATTTTTAACAAAACTGCAAGAATTTTTTGACACAATTATTTTGCAATATTAAGATATTTATAATATAATATTAGTGTTAACAATAAAACACAAGGAATAAAACATGAATATTCTTTTTATTGATGAATCTAATACTCCTTTATCAGTAGATAAAGTAACAAATAATAATTCTTTTTTTGTGTTAAGCGGTTTGATTATACCTGAAGAAAATTGGAAAGAGTTAAACAATTCTTTTAATTCAATTTTAGATAATTATAATATACACGGAGAGGTAAAATGGCGTTTTTTTGCTCCTCAAAAAGAGAAGGCAACAAATTCTTTATCTCATTTGACAATGGAACAAAAAAACTCTTTGAGGTTTAATTTGTTGGAAATGATTGGCTCAAAGCCATATCTTAAAAGTATATCGATTATTTGTGATATCAAAGAAGCATATAAATTACCAAATATAAATACTCCTACCGACATATATGAAAACTGTTATAAACAATTATTGGAACGATTTCAGTATTATTTGCAAGATAAAGAAAAACTGTCCTTAAAGCAAGAATTAGGAATAATCATTTGTGATAGTAGAAATCCAAATGATAATAAACACTTAAGGGAAACACATCATAGAATATTAAACAAAGAAATAAAATTCTCTTCCGATATTTCAAATGTTATAGGAACTGTATTTTTTGCTCCTTCGGATAAAAGTATGGGAATCCAACTCGTGGACTTACTAGCGGGTTCTGTATGTAGAAAAATAGTAAAAAATGACAACAAGTTTTACCAGTATATAAGAAACATCATTAGAAGAGACTTCCAAGGTAAAGCTGAAGGCTGGGGAATAGTATTTTTCCCACACAAATAAAGACACCGTGTTAGGAAATTCCTAAACCAGAGATATAGACTCTGTCACGGTGCAATAATAGTATAACACTAAAAGAGTAGTTTGTCAAGGCCTATACTATAATACAATTATATATTCAAGATGTTTTCAAGCCGGCTAAGAAATTCTGTTGCTTTTTCTTCAAAATATAAGTCGCTGATTGTGTTAGTGTAGGCCGACGGTAAGGTGTTAACTTCAATAATTTTTCCGCCGTTTTGTTTTACAAGGTGCGGTAAAGCACAAGCCGGCATAACTTCACCTGAAGTACCTATGACAATCATCAAATCACTTTGCTCGGCAAGTGTAACGGAATCTTGGTAAACGGCGGGGGGAATACCTTCCCCGTAAAACACAAAATCGGGCTTAAGCAGACCTTTGCAAGCGGGGCAAGATGGCAAATCTTCATTTAAATTTACTTCTGAAACTTTATATCTTTTACCGCAAACAAGGCAAGTTAAATAACTTAAAGTGCCGTGAAATTCATAAACAATTTTGCTGCCTGCCTCTTGGTGTAAATTATCAATATTTTGCGTTACTATACCTTTTAACAAACCGGACCGTTCCATTTTGGCAAGCACTTCATGCGCTTTGTTCGGTTTGCTTTGTGCCGTCATAGAATAAAATATTTTTTTGATTTCCGCCCAACTTTCTTTGGGGTGCAAGTTAAAGAAATCAATTTCAATATATTTTGGGTCATACTTTTCCCAAAGGCCGCCTTTGCCGCGAAAGCAAGGAATACCGCTTTCAACGGAAATACCTGCCCCCGTAAAAGCCGTAATAAACTTTGCCTGTTTAACTAATTCTAAAACTTTTTCCATATATTACCTCGTATTACTCATAGGTTGGAGAGTAAAATTCGGTGTAACTTGTAAAGCCGGGACCTGCAAGTCCGGTTTATACTCAAAATGCGGTTTGAAAGTTTTTAATTGCATTTGGTTAAGTATTTGTTGATTAATTATTTGTTGGTCAAACTTCGGTTGAGGGAATACCAAAGTTGTAAAACCGGGGTTATGCGCTTCTGCAAACAAACCTAACGGAGCAAGTAAACCTATTCTGCTCATAATTCCCAAAGCATTTTTAGGGCGCATACCTAAATATGCCAATCCTCCGCCCAAAGCCAAAGCCGAAATTGGTATACCTATAACCTCTTGCCAAGAAGTATTTTTCAAACTTACCATATCTGATTTATCTTTTGTTTGCAAACCTTCAATATTTTTATCGTTCATATACCCGTATAAATACGGAACTGCAGACATACCTATATAGACAGTGGGATAAGAAACATCCCAACTTGTGACTAGGTGATTGTATTTACCAAACCCAAGTTCAAGTTTATTATGACCATATCGTAAAATACTGCTTGTTATTTGTGAAAACCCTATTGATGTTAAAGTTAAACCAGCAGCAAAAGAAATGGGATCATCTTGTGTGGCAAGTAAATAAGACCCAATGCCTGTAAATATAAAACTTGATGTAAGGATATTTCTATAACCCAACATATTATCGCCACCCATAACACGTAAAAGGGGTTTTGATCTCATTCTGGTAATGAAAGCCGGTGCATTAAGCCCAATCAAAGCTATAACAGGAACTAATTCTTCTATCTTCACTTTATTCCTTACATACTCATTTGACATAGAGTTAGAATAGGTATATAATAAAGATGACTCCGCACCCGCAAGTAATGCGCTTGATAATGTTAAAGGCCATAAATCTTTTTTGAACAAAAGAGCATAAGAAGATCCTACATCTTTAAAAAATTCTTTTGTATTTGTAAAAGCATTTGGACTTCTTCCTATCTTACGGTTAAAATGGGCTTTTTGTACTCTATATAGAGCAACCCCTGCTACACCAAGCATAAAAGGATAAGAGAAGGAAAAGTCAAACCAATGTTTCTGTATAGTTTGTCCGTTTTCATCTAAGTATAAAGTGCCATCAGGATTTTTAAAATATTTTCTATGTATCTGGTCCAATCCTGCACCCAACAACGGCGGCAGAACTAACATAAATGATGAAATACTTTTAAACGCAACAGCTTTTAAAGTACCACTTCCGCCACCTATTGCCTGAATTAAAGGAGAATATGAGCCGCGTGTCAAAGTAGTTGCTAAACCTATTAGTAAAGCAGATGGATAAAGTAATTTAGGTGAAGGTTTTGCAAACGGATTATCTGCTTGTATACCACCAAAACCATGGAAACCACTCATTACTGGCAAAGCTAATGATGCTAAAGAAAGGTACATTGAAGTTTTTAATATATTAATAGCACCAAACTTTTTAACGAAAGGTGAAACAAACGGTGTTGCTGCCGAGAGTAAATATGGAAAAATTAATGATATAAAACTTAATTCTTTCATATCCATTTCAGGGTAATTTCTGCTTAAAGGTCCAACTAATCCTGTTGAAGCCACGCTCAAAGAAACCATTGATTGTAAATACAAAGCATTAATTTTATTTTTACCTCCGACTAGATCTATCTTCCAGGGCATTTTAATATTTGCTCTCGGAGCTGCCTTCAAGAAATTACCTAATTGATATTTCGGTAAAGAGAATGCCCCTTCGGTTGACAACGGTAAAGCATCCATCCCCTTAAAAACTTCTATTGCCCCGCCTTTTGTTTCATTAATAATCAATCTTAGACCGTCATACTGCTTATAGGTCTTTAAAGTTATACCTGTTTTAGTCAAAATGCTATTACCGAGAGCATCTTCAGTAAGTATTTCTACTGTGCCTTGCCCGCCGAATAAACTTTCTTTAGTTCTTGCAAAAACATGCCTGAAATTCCTATTCCAGAAAGTATTTGCTTCCTTTGGAATAAATTTTATTTCTATATTGCCTGTTTTCCCTGCCGAACGGGCTAAATTAATAAAATTCTTTGTATCTAACTTTAATTTAAAAGCAGATAAATCAATAATTTCATTTTCCTTGCCAAAAAATTTAAGTACATATCTGCCGCCTTCTTTTAATACAGAAGCATACTTCGGTATATTATCGGCAAAGGAAGGCATCTTGTCATTAATAACCAAATTAACACCAAGATCCTGGGCCCCTTGCCCGGCAACTTCTTCATATACAGGTACAACTGCGGGATTTTCGGCAAGATTCCTCGCAGCAGTTGCTGCAGAAGCAAGATTATCAGCAAATTTGCCGAGTTCAGTTCCGAAATCCGCCCCTTTAAAAAATTCAAGCAAAAATTCTTTATCCTCCACACTTAGAGGTGAAGCAGCGAGCAAACTGTTTACTTCTTTAAGGAAAATTTCCGTAAAATTTACACCTTTTTTAAATAATTTTGCAATTCTGAATTTTATTTTTGCATTAGTGGTTGCAGTTGCAACAATATCATCAACTACCTCAAAAAGTTGAGATGGAACCTCTGTCCCTTTTCCTAAAACCAAGATACCCAATTCTTCATCATATTTCATCCCTTTAACTATTGTGCCTAAACCTTCAGTTATTTTGGAAAATAAATTTACCGGTTCCCCGGCTTCATCCAATAAGGTAAAAACACCTTTTTCATATTTAACACCTTTTATTAGACCTGCTACACCCTTATTCAATTTATATTCTGCGTTTAATGCAGAAAGGGAACCCTGTATTTGTGTATGAACAGTATTAGTATATTGTGCGGCATTTTTTAAAACATTAGTTCTTACTGAATTTTTGTAATCTTTTACAATTTCTTTAAAATTTTTACCCATATTTGAGATCTTGGCAGCTATTTTAGTTTTCATGAAAGCGGTTTTTGTATAATTAGCGGCAACTTTTGCCAATCCGGGAATATTTTTAACGGTTAGACCTATTTGTGCTAATTTAAAGGCATTTAATAAACCTGTACCGAAGGTAAATGCTGATTTGGCAATATTTACAATACCGACAGCAAAAGTAAAAGTAAGATAAACATCCACAACCAAACCTATTACTGTAAACACACCCAATCTTGTTTCGCGGTTTTCTTTTTTAGATAAACGGGCTTCGTCAATAATTATATGTTTTTCTTGTAAAAATTTTTCAGGTATTCTGCCTTTAAAGGCCTCATAGAGCGTGGTATCTAAGGAATATTCTTCCTTATCATTTAAGTCACTCATACCTTCAATCATAACATGTAAAGCGAGCATCGCCTCAGGGTCATTATTAAAATTTTCTCTTGCCAAATCGTAATAAGCATTTTCATAAGCGGTTATACCAATCACTTCATGATCATCGGCAGTATTATAAATTTGGCCGTTTGCACCCAGATATTGATTTCCTTTTGCTATTGCCGGCTTGGGTAAACTATATTTACCGGCCCCGCTTTTGCCGCTAAGTAAAGCCCCAACCAAAAAGGGTTTTATACCTCTGCAGGAAATTGAATATTTTGATAAGGTCTCCTTTTGTACGCCTGAAGTCCTATAGACCAAACATTTGTTTACACTATAATCCCGTAAAATCTTTAATGCTTCATCAGTGCCGTCTTCTGCAAGCATGAGGGCTATATCGGAATAAATATTTTGATATTTATTATCTTCGCTCCAATAATCGCCCTTATCAGATCTGTGGCCGCGATATTTACCGTGTGCATTTGCTATTACCTGGGGAATTGACATCACGTTTACCTTATCCCAAACATAAGACCACTTAAATTCAAATTCCTCTGTAGTATGATTCTTTAAAATAGTCCTTATATGACTATAATCCCTCATTACAATAAGCCCGGATATACCGTTAAGCAAAACTGCGAAATATGCTGCAGTATCTTTATATTTCTCTATAGTATCAAATATTACTTTACCGTCTGAATTTGAAGGGCTTAGAACACTAAAACCCATAATAGCATTTAAAAGTACGGGGCAATGCCCCTTTATTTCGCAAGAATTAGTAACAATGCTCTTATCTACACCGACTTTAGCCACTTCTTCTTCTAAAACTGTACGGTATAAATTAAGTAATGTTTGTTTTTGTTTATCATTATAAATATGTTTTTTATCTTTATTTACTAATGCAGTTATTACGGGGGTTAATTCTAAGACCTGATCTTTTATTGTCTCCGGTTTTTGTTCATATAAGGACATTAATTCATTAAATAAGTCCTTTACATGCTGATAAAAGGCCTCTTCCGCACCTTCTTGAAGTTCCTTTAAGACCTCGTCAAAATTATTATTTATTCTATCGGTTTTTTGTTGTAATTCTGCATCTATTTCTGCAATTACTTCTTTATAGCCCGGCAATAATTCTATATCCGCACCTTCTTGCACGGCCTGGCCGTATATCTCTTTAACTTGTTGCCTGGCAGTTTGTGCATTTGTTTGTAATCCTTCTAAGAGTTCTGCTTTAATTTCTTCATTAGTTTTTGGTTTTGCTATTGTTTCCGGGAAAAAGTGTTCCCTTTGCACTTTTTCCTGAGGGTCAGGCATAATCTCATTTTTTATTTCTTCGGCGCGGGCATAAGCATTATCTTTTAACTTTCTTTTATGCTCTGTATTAATATAAGTAATAATATCCGTCTTTATATCTTCTGTTTTGTGGTCTATCCCCCGAATCACACCGTCCATTATTCTTTCCGGATTACTAGTATAAAAAAAATCTCCCGACAGAGCGGGAGACGATTTTTTATTTAAAAATTCCTGCCCAAAGGCAGGAATCATACTTTCGCAAATTAAGGCAACACTCAGCCCTAAACACATTATTTTTCTTGTAAATTTTCTTTTTATGCGGTGTGACATTTTTACCTCTTTTGAAGTTTTCTTATTTAAATTTTAGCAGTTATTTAGCATCTTATCAAGGTCTTTTGGACCTATTTCCATCTAGGACTTTAGACCTAATTTGTTTATATTAGTTACGACGATAACCAAATTTCAAAAAACGGGAGGACAGGGTTTAAAAAAGTATATATAAAAAAACTTAATTTTTTTATACATAACTTGTTAAAGTATGCCAAATATTATAATATATCACTATGCTTAAATTTATCTTACGCCGCCTTATTGCTTTGCCCCTGGTACTGCTCGGGGTAAGTTTCTTTTTATTCTTACTTTCATCCAATTTACCGCCGGAAACACGCGCCGCTTTATATGTAAAAGATGCCAAACAATTATCTTCACTCCAGGAAGTTATAAATAAGTACGACTTAAATGCACCTGTTTTAGTCCAATATGGACGGTGGCTTGGCAAAGTTATTAAAGGCGATTTGGGTTATTCCGAAAGTGCAGGGATGCCCGTCAGTAAAGCAATAAAAAGTTATTTTCCGGCGACACTGCAAATTGCCGTTATAACAATAATTTTGGTTTTATTTTTCGGTTTGCTTTTTGGCATTTTAGCGGCTATTAATAAAGGTAAATTTTTGGATAAATTACTGCGGCTTATTTCGCTTTCCGGGTTTTCTTTGCCATTATTTGTTTTGGGGCTTTTGCTCCTGATGATTTTTTACGGTAAATACCATTTATTTTCACCGGGGGAATATTCACTTTCTGCAGATCTTATTATAAACGGTCCCGGGTTTAAAAATTATACAGGGTTTTCTTTAATTGATGCCTTGCTTAATTTAAATTTTTATGTATTTTTTGATGTCCTAAACCACCTGATTTTACCGGCTTTGACCTTGTGTTTTGGTTCTTTTGCTTTGCAAATGCAGGTTATGCGCTCAAGCTTAATTGAAGAACTTTCAAAGGACTATATTACAGCAGCCCGCGCACGCGGACTAAGCGAAACACGTGTAATTTTAAATCACGCCGTAAGAAATGCTTTAATACCTGCCTTAACTTTAGCAAGCATACAATTTATACGCTTACTTGGGGGAACAGTTATCGTTGAAACAGTTTTTGATTATAATGGGCTTGGTCGTTTCGGTGTTGAGTGCGCAAGGCAGCTTGATATTGCAGGAATTTTAGGGTTTTCTTTAGTGGTAGCGTTTTTATTTGTGTTCGGTAATTTGGTTGCCGATATTTTATATAGGGTTTGCGATCCGCGAATACGGTTAAAATAAGTTAAAATGAGCATTTTAAAACAATTATTTCAAAATAAAACATCATTAATAGGGCTGATTTTCATAATTTTATTTGCCTTGATTGCATTACTTGCACCGGTGCTTGCAAAACCGCAAAACCCAAGCGACAGTTATAAAATGCCTCAAGCAAGTTATGAAATTGAGCCGATGCCGCCAAGCCAAGCACATATACTAGGCACTACCGAAAATCAATATGATCTTTATTACGGTCTAATCTGGGGGGCGCGTTTGGCTTTTAAAATTTCAATAATTGTTGTATTTTTTGCCGTAATAATAGGGCTGATTATCGGCGGCATAGCCGGTTATAAAGGCGGTATTATTGACGAAGTTCTAATGCGTTTTACCGATATTGTTTTTGCCGTACCGTCTATGGTGCTTGCTATGGTTATTGCCGCAATACTCGGGCGCGGTATGGCAAATATGCTGCTTGCTTTAACGGTGGTTGCATGGCCCTCTTATGCGCGTTTGATAAGGGGGGAAGTGCTTAAAATTAAGGAACTTGATTATGTTGCCTCGGCGCGCGCGATGGGTGCAGGCGGCCTGCATATATTCTTTAGGCATATTTTGCCTAATGCTTTGAACCCCTTAATAATTATGGCGGGGCTTGATATGGGGTATATTGTTTTGACGGCATCTTCTTTAAGTTTCCTCGGGCTTGGTGTTCCGGCAGGGACTTCCGATTGGGGGCAACTTGTAGCACTTTCAAGGAATTGGATACTTGGCACTTACGGAAACCCTTTTGCTTATTGGTATACCATAGTTTTCCCCGGCGGCGCACTTGTATTATTTGTCTTATCTTGGAACTTACTTGGCGACGGTCTGCGTGATATTTTAGACCCCAAAACCCAAAAACGCTAATTATTAATTTCCCTATTGCCTTCACCCGTATGACGGGCGGAAGGTGGCAAGCAAAAATTTGTTTTTGCTTGACGAATGGGGGATGAAATTTCCTTATTTGATACTACCCCCACCTTTTATCCCTCCACCCACTTAAAAAAGTTTGGGAGGGAAATACAAGGAAAATTTTTATTTATTAATAATTTTACCCATTAAGCTGATTTTTTTGCTACAATAAAGTATCAGTAAAAATTTTTTAGTTGATATATACAGAGATATTATGAAAAAACTATTATCATTGTGTTTTATTATTTTAGGAATTGTAAACTTAAGTGCTGAAACTTCTGCACAAATTAAATTACGTGAAGCAATAGAACAAGAAAATGTTAAATTAGTACGTCAAATAATTAAACAGGGTGTTGATGTAAATATAAAATATGATAACGGCACAACCCCTTTACATATTGCTGCCAGTAAAGGAAATTTAAAAATTGTAAAACTTCTTGTAAAAAACGGTGCAGATGTTAATATCGAATATGATGGGGCTAATCCTCTTTATTTCGCGGCTTGGTTAAATCACACGAAAATTATGAAATACCTAATTAAAAAAGGTGCTAATGTTAATACTAGGGTAGAAAATTCAATGTCTATTCTTATACAAGTTTCTTTAAATTGTCAACAAGAAGCTATTAAAATTTTAATGAAAAACAAAGCAAAAATGCTTACCGAAAATGTATCTTTAACACCGATAGATGCTGTGGCATCAGCAAATCCAAACAATTGCAGTTTAGCTAAAAAAGAAGAAATACTAAAAATGATGATTAAATTAGGGGCAGATATTAATATGACACGACCATATCTACCAATGAAACTTAATGCCCTTGATTTCGCTATTACTAATAATCAATTTGATATTGAAAAAATGCTCGTTAAATTAGGGGCAAAAAGTAACTATGCAATAATTTTTCACACTAATAAAAATAATAAAGAAATGATTGAGTTTTTATTAGGACACGGATTTAACATAAATACACAAGATGAATTAGGAAACACAGCCCTAGATTATGCACATACTGACGAAATGAAACAATTTTTAATCTCACACGGTGCAAAAAGCGGTAAAGATTTAAAACAAGAATTAAAACAAAATTAATTTCCGGACTTTATAAATTCGTATAATCTTTTTATACCTGTTTCCAAAGGCGTAAAATCAAAATCAGGCACTTCTTGAAGTAAATTTCCTGCTTTGCCGGTATATTCATTGGCAAGCCCTTCTTTTGCAATAATTATCGGCTGATTTGTTCCGGCAATTTTATTTACAATACTTGCCAAAGTTTTAAGGTCCACCTTATTAGGCGGAACTATATTTATAAACTTGTGTTTAGGCAAATTTGTTATAAAGCGGCAAACCAAACGGCATAAATCCCCAACTTCCAAATAAGAAAAATATACATTTTGCCTTATTGTAATGGGTTCATTTTTAAGTACACAATTTATGGCGTGGGTAATAAAACGGGTATTTGTTTCATGCGGACCGTAAACGCCAAACAGGCGCAAATTCCATACATTGGGATATTTTTTTATCTCTTGGCTGATTAAATATTTTGCACGCCCGTATAAATCGGCAGGGGGGGTATCTTTCCAACTTTCATCTTCGGCAGAAATTATGGGTAAACTTTTATCAAATTCCGCACCGGAACCGAAGGTAAAAATAGGTTTTCCCGCAGAAACAAAAATAAAATTATTTAAAATTTGAAGATTTTTTTCACAGATATCTTGTGGCGGAGTAGGTGTATTTATTCCGTAAAATCCGGCTAAAATAAAAATATCGGGGTTATGTTCCGTAACCAAATTTTGAACAGTTTTTAAGTCAGCAAAATCATATTGGCTACTTCTGGGGGCAATAACTTTAAAACCTTTACTTTCCAAAAAAGGTTTTAAATTTTTACCTACAAAACCGCCCGAACCTGTTAATAAAACTTTTTGCATATTAAAAATTTATTCTTTCTTTTTCAATAACAAGAGGGCGGTGCAAAACCTGTGTTAAAACAGCACCTAAATATTCCCCGATAATACCGATAAAAAACAGTTGTACGGAAGAAAAGAAAAATACGGCAATAAGTATCGGTGCAGTACCTAATGGGAAATGGTCCCAATACAAAAGTTTTAATACTAAATAAACAAAAGCTAGCAACAAACTTAAAGCAGAAAGCAAAAACCCGCAAAATGCCGCCAAACGCAAAGGAACCTTACTGTGATTAGTAAACCCAACCATTGCCATATCATACAAAGTATAAAAATTATTTTTTGTTATACCGCGTTTCCTTAAAGGTTGTTCATAAGTTATTATATCCCTTTGATATCCAAGTTCGCTGACAAGCCCACGCAAATAAGGGTACGGGTCATCAATTTCACGAAATTTTTGTATTACTTCTTTATCATATAAACCGAAACCGGTAAAATTGGAAATTAATTCTGCCCCCGTATCATTGGCTTTATTTAATAGCCAATAATAAAATTTACGAATTGTAAAAAATAAACAATTTTCTTCCGCTTTTATTTTTTGACCAACGACAATTTTATTTCCTTCTTCCCATTTTTTGATAAATTCCGGTATAAGTTCCGGCGGGTCCTGCAAATCTGACACAATACTTATAACAGCATCCCCGCCTGCCTGTAATAACCCATAGTAAGGGGAGCGTATATGCCCGAAATTTCTTGTATTTAATATAACTTTAAAGTTCTTATCTTTAGCGGCAATTTCCCGTAATTTTTTTGCAGTACCGTCTGTTGAAGCATTATCTAAAACAATTTGCTCATAATCATATTTATCAGCAAGTTTCGCCATTTGTTCTTTCACTTTATTGTAAAGAACTTCTACATTATCTTCTTCATTAAAAGCACTTGAAACTATTGAAATTTTCTTTTTCATAATAATTTATCTCTCTTCCGTTACATCTTTTATAATTTTAGATAAGACCCCATCCTCCAAATAAGGAAACATATCTTCAAAATTTCTTGACACCAAAGTACCATCAGGTTTTTTTTCGGAAGATACTCTTGGTATAATTAATTGCCACTTAGGAACTTTAACTTCACAAACTACAGGTCCTTTATAGTTCAATACTTCCTTTATCTTGTTTTCCAAATCTTCTTTTTTATCAATTCTTATGGAATGTAGATCATATGCTTGTGCAACTTTAACGGTATCAGGACACCAAACACCGGATGAAGGCCCTTCCCCAAAAAGTCTGTTCTCCATATAATTTTTTTGTGTTTGCCTAATCAGCAAATACCCCTCATTGTTTAAAACAAACAGTTTTATGGGAAGTTTATTATAACTCAAAGTAGCGAACTCTTGAATATTCATTTGTAAACTTCCATCCCCAGTAATAATAATAGTTTCTTTATTTTCGTCTACCAAAGATGCACCTATTCCCGCAACCCACCAACCCATTGAAGATAAACCACCTGTAGTCAAAAACTTTTGACCTTTTTTAACTTTCCAACTTTGGCAAGCTACGTGAAAACACGATCCTGTATCTACAATAATATTTGCATCCTGTGGTGCTAATTTAGATAAAATACCCATAAAATGATAACTATTTATCACCTTTTCTTTGGCATATTGTGCTAAAACAACAGGAAAATTCTTTTTCCAACTTTGACAACTCTTTACCCAAGAGCTATGTTCCGACATATTTAGATTCAATTTTAATAAATCTTGCAAAAACATATATGCATCATCTTTTATTTTTAAATCTATATCAAAGATAGGCTTATTTAATTCCTTCTCATCTATATCTAATACTATTTTTTTCGCCCTAATTCCAAACTGTTTAGAATTATGTCCTATAGAAGCAGTAGACAATCTGCTACCAAAAGCAATAATTAAATCTGCAGTTTGTGCGGCAAGATTTGCACTCCTTTCACCATAATTACCTGGACGCCCAATATACAAAGGATGTTCGGATTCTATTAAATCAATACCTAAACGGGTTGTTAAAAGAGGAATATTATACCTCTCAATAAATTCCCTTAAAAGCCCTTGTGCTTTGGCACAATGTATTCCATGACCAGCAATAACAAGAGGTCGTTTAGATTTTTCTATTAAATTCTTGAATTTACATAAAATTACCTCTCTGTCACTTTGTATAAGCCCTTCTTTAACATGAGTATATGAAACAAGCAATTTCTCCGGAACTTTCATTCTTTGTACATCTAAAGGAACATCAATCCAAACAGGTCCCTGGCGACCGTTCATGGCAAGATAGTATGCTTTTTCCAAATAATATTTTATTTTTGCAGGATCATCTACTGTTACAAAAAATTTAGTTGCTTTTTCCACGAACGGTTTTATATAAACCCCCTGTATACCATATTGCCTGATATTACTTTCCGCTTGATATCTCACACAACTTAATGCAGATTGCCCTGAAATTATCATTATCGGGGCAGAGTCACACCATGCACCCACTAATCCATTTATGGCATTAATACTTCCAGGTCCAGCCGTTACAAGTGCCACACCAAGTTTTCCGCTTATTCTTGAATACGCATCAGCAGCCATAGTGCAAGTTTGTTCATGATGGGTAAAAAGAGGTTTTATCTCTTTACATCTAGCTAAAGCATCATTTAAGAACATTGCTTGCCCACCTGTAATTACAAAAGCATTTTTTACGCCTTTATCCTTTAAAAAATTAAAAATATAATCGGAAACTGTCATATTTATTCTCCTATAACAATGATTCCATAATAAAATCGGATTCATCTCCTACATTATTTTTATTTTGGCTTAAATTCATAGCAACATCCAAAATTATATCTTCTTGACCGGCAACTACTTTTCTTCTACCCAACTCCATAAAAATTTCCCTTGGGTCAACATTATAAATTTTTGCGGCTTCATATACTTTCTCTTTAAAAGCGCTAAAAACACCTGCCAAGCCCGAGATTATTGTTAATTGATCCAAACCTTTTTTATAATTTAATCTATTTACAATAATGTCTTCTGCGACATCCATCATCTTAAATAAATCAATATTTTGTAGAAATCCCATTTTTTGCAAGATTGCTACGATAGCTTCCAACTGACAATTGCCGGCCCCTGCACCGAAACCTTTTAAAGTTCCATCTATAATATCTGCACCGGCTTCCAAAGCAAGCAGGCTATTTGAAACCGATAATCCCAAATTATTATGGCCATGAAAACCTACCAAAAGACTTGTTTCCTTTTTTACGGAAGTTATAAGATTTTGAATTTTATTTGGTAATAAAGCTCCGGCAGAATCCATAAAAATAACACCTTTAGCACCGTACGACTCTAATTTTTTAGCCTCTTCCAATAATCTTTCATTCATTGCCATATGGGTAGACATCATAACCCCATAAGTATCTTTTCCTTGTTTAACTAAAAATTCTATATGTTCTTTTGTAACGTCCATTTCAGTACAATGTGAACCGATTTTAAAAATATCAACCCCTGCTTCCAAAGCAGGAATTAAATCATCTTTTATTGTACCAAATCCCGGTATCATATATACACCGAGAGGTGTTTTCTTTAAAGCAGATCTTGTAACTTTAAGTATTTGGGCATCACTACACAAAGATTGTCCTATTTGTATTGAACTAGCTCCAAGCCCATTGCCATGCCCTACTATGACCGCAGATAATCCGATATCATCAATTTTTTTACAATAATCAGAAAAAATATCTAAAGGTATTTGATGCTTTACGGCATGGGAACCATCTCTCAAAGTCGCATCAAATATAATTATTTGTTTATTCTTTTCCATATAATTTCCTTTCTGCATATATCTCGGCTACTTTTACTGCAGATGCAGTAATAATATCTAAATTCCCACTATACGACGGTAAGAAATCACCGGCCCCTTCAACTTGAACCATAACAATTATTTTATCTTCTTGAAAAACAGGACCTTCTGTTATCTTATATCCCGGGACATAAACTTGCATTTTCTTTTCCATATCAAAAGCTACCTTAGAAATTAAGTTTATGTCTGGTTTTTTATCTACAGTCATATAAATAGTATTATGCATAAATATTTCAGGCTTTGCCGGATTTAATAAAATTATAGCTTTCGCTTTTTTGGCTTTTGAAAAATACATCAAAGCATGTTTTGTTGTTTGTGTAAACTCATCAATATTAGCCCTTGTTGCAGAACCGGCAGAAGCAGAAGAAATCGCTGTTACAGTTTCTATGTAATTTATAGATGGTAATTCTTTACAAATCGAATAAACTATCGGCAAAGATGCTTGTCCACCACATGTTATCATATTTACATCACAATTTTTTATTACTTCCTTACCATTTATTAGAGGAACACACATCGGTCCTATTTGTGCCGGTGTTAAATCTATTGAAAATATTCCCTTTTTCCTCAAAATATTAAGATGATTTAAATGAAACGCAGCGGTAGTTGCATCAAAAACTATATCGCAATTGATGGACGGATCATCCAAAGCCGAAATAGAATTTGCTGAAACTCTTACACCCAAACGTTTGGCAAATTGTATACCTTTGGAATCTAAGTTTCGTCCCATAAATATGGTACATTGTAAATATGGACTTTTTTGAGTTTTAACTAGCAAATCACATCCTATGTTTCCTGTACCCAATATGCCAACATTTATTTTTTTCATAAGTTACTTTTTGAATTGCATCTTATATAAAGCAGCATAAGCACCGTCTTTTGCTAAAAGCGTATCGTGATTACCGCTTTCCACAATTTTACCGTCATTTACTACTACAATGTTATCGGCATTTTGCACTGTGCTTAAACGGTGTGCAATAACAATAACGGTTCTGTTCTTCATTAAATTATCTAATGCTTCTTGCACTACACGTTCGGATTTAGTATCCAAAGCACTTGTTGCTTCATCTAAAATGACGATAGGTGCATTTTTTACAAAAGCGCGCGCGATAGCAAGGCGTTGTTTTTGCCCGCCGGAAAGCAAGGTTCCGCGCTCGCCTATATCAGTATCAAGCCCATTAGGTAAACCTTTTACGAAATCAGCAAGGCAAGCATTTTTAAGGGCATCCCAAATATCACTTTCGCTAACTTCAGGGTTGCCGAGCAAAATATTATCCCTTATTGTACCGGAAAATAAAAAATTATCCTGAAACACCATCGCAATTTTTTGCCTTAAAGATTTTTGTTTAAAACTTTTTATATTTGTACCGTCTATTTTTATTTCACCGCCTTGAATATCATATAAACGCGGTATTAAAGAGGAAATTGTGGTTTTACCGCCGCCGGAATTACCAACCAAAGCCAAAGTTGTCCCTCTGGGGATTTCAAGGTTTATATTATGCAAAACTTCACGCCCAGGGACATACGAAAAACAAACATTTTTAAATGTAATATCTTTTCTTATTTCAGTTAAATCTAAAGCATTTTTTGCATCTTTAATTTGCGGCTCTAAACCCAAAATTTCAAAAATACGATCAATAGCAATAAAAGAATTTTGTATTGAAATGAAATAATTGCCCAGCGAACGCAACGGTTTATAAAGCATTATAAGTGCCGCAATAAAAGCAACGAAATTACCGCTTGTAATTCTGCCTGTAACAATCAAATAACTACCGAAACCTATAACGCAGGCAACGCCGATAGACATTATTATATGCATTAAAGGGGAAAGCCAATTGGTACTTTTCACCATTTTCATAGCTAAAGCGAAAGTAGTATCGGTAATTTGCTGAAAGCGTTTTTTAAATTCCTCTTCCAAAGTAAATGAACGTATAGTTCTGTTACCGGCAAAAGTTTCATTATAAGCAGTTATTACAGAGGAAAGATTTACAACTGTTTTTGCTAAAATTGCCTTCATTTTTTTGCGAACAATATGCATAGGATATATAAAAAGAACAAGCACAGCAACCGCAATTGCTGCCATCTGCCAAGAGTTATATATTAAAACGCCAACTAATGCGATTGAGGAAAATGTCCTGCTCAAAAATTGTTTTATACTGTTTATTAAGCCGGTTGAAGCGGTTTCGGCATCACTTGAATATCTAAATAAAACTTCACCGGAATTACGGCTATCAAAATAGATTGTATCCATAGAAAGCAATTTTTCATATAATTTTCTTTTTAAGCCGATAGTTATTTTTTGCGCCACCCAAGTGTTAAGATAATCTGAAGCATAAGTAAGAATACCCTGAATTATTGTAAAACCCACAATCAAATAAGGTATTAAATTTGAAAATGACTGCTGTTTATCAACCATAACCTGATCCATAAACGGTTTTAATGCCATAGCTACAACAGCATCAAGCCCGCCGACAGGTATTGTCAACGAAGCCCCGATAACAGCCCTTACCCAAAACGGTTTAATAAAAGGCCACATCCTTTTACAATTAAGTACAACCAAATTCGCATTAAAAGCTTTTTTAAGTTTATGTTTTACCTTACTCATATAACCTCAATATATATATATCTTTAATTATAGCATATATTAAATGTGCTATAATATACTTAAATCAGCGGAGGAGGTTTTATGAAAGTTCTTATATTGGCAGGCGGTCTCGGTTCACGTTTGGGGGAAGAAACAATTTTGCGTCCGAAACCTATGGTAGAGATTGGTGGCTATCCTATACTTTGGCATATAATGAAAATTTACACGCATTTTAATTTTACGGAATTTATAATTTTATGCGGTTATAAAAGCGAATTTATTAAGGAATATTTTTTAAATTACTATACAAACAATTCAGATGTAACAATAAATTTTGAAAATAATGATATTACCGTTCACAGAAATCACTGTGAACCTTGGAAAGTAACTATGCTTTTTACCGGTAAAGATAATATGACGGGTTCCCGCATAAAACAAGCCGCACCTTATATAAACAATGAACCTTTTATGCTTACTTACGGTGACGGTGTTGCAAATATTGATATCAATAAACTTATTACCTGCCATAAAGAAAGTAAAAAACTTGTTACTTTAACTGCTGTTCAGCCGACAGGGCGTTTCGGCGCACTTGAAATTGAAAACAGCGGTCAAATTACAAGTTTTCTGGAAAAGCCGGACGGTGACGGCGCTTGGGTAAACGGCGGTTTCTTTGTATGCGAACCTAAAGCCCTTGATTATATTTCAGATGAACCGGGGGCAATTTGGGAACAAGCACCTTTAAGGAATCTTGCAAAAGAAGGGCAACTTAATGCTTATAAACATCACGGTTTTTGGCGCCCTATGGATACTTTAAAAGATAAACTTGACCTTAATGAACTTTGGAACAAAAAACAAGCCCCTTGGAAAATTTGGGAAGATAAATAATATGGCAAGTTTACAGGATTTACAAAGTACTTATAAAAATAAACGCGTTTTGGTTACAGGCCATACCGGCTTTAAAGGCGGTTGGCTTGCAATGTGGCTTAAACATCTTGGCGCAGAAGTTTGCGGTTATGCACTTGAACCGAACACGAATCCCAATTTATTTAATGCGGCACAAATTTCAAAAGATATAAAAAGTGTTATCGGCAATATTTTAGACCAAGAAACTTTAAATAAAACCTTTGAAGAATTTAAACCGGAAATTGTTTTTCATCTTGCTGCCCAACCTTTGGTGCGTTTATCTTACAGCGAACCCGTAAAAACTTATGAAACAAATGTTATTGGTACTTTAAAAGTTCTTGAAGCCGCACGCAAAATAAATTCCGTCAGCGCTTTTGTAAATATTACTACCGATAAATGTTATGAAAACAAAGAGGTAACCCGCCCTTATAAAGAGGATGACCCTTTCGGCGGTTATGATATGTATTCCTCATCAAAAGGATGTGCGGAAATTTTATCATCTTCTTATCGCCGCTCATTTTTACAAGACAACGGTTATGCTTTAGCAACAGTACGCGCAGGTAATGTTATCGGCGGGGGGGATTGGGCTTTAGACCGCCTTATACCTGATTGTGTTAGGGCAATAGAAGCTAATCAAGCAATTGAAATCAGAAATCCGCACGCTACACGCCCTTGGCAATATGTTTTGGAACCTCTTTCCGGATATTTACTTTTGGGCCATTTACTTTTAACCGAAGGTAAAAAATATGCCGAAGGTTTCAATTTCGGTCCGGATAATAAAAGTGTTTTAACCGTTGAAGAAGTTGCAACGCAATTAGTTAAATTTTACGGCAAAGGCGAAATTAAAATTCATAAAAAAGATAATTTACACGAAGCTAATTTACTTACTTTAGATATAACAAAAGCACGCGAAGTTTTAAATTGGATTCCGTCTTTAACGGCAGAGCAAGCCATACAAAAAACAGTTGAGTGGTATAAAAATTTCTATCAAGGTGTAAATATGGGTGATTTTTCCATAAAACAAATTAAAGATTATGAGGCGAATTTATTATGGAACAAGATTTAAGAAATAAAGTAAAGACAGCGGCAAAAGAATATTATAAAGAAATTTTCGGCACAAAAAAACAGCATAAATATATACCTGTTTCCGGCAAAGTTTTAGATGAAAATGATTTAACAAATATGATTGATGCCACACTTGATATGTGGCTTACCGCAGGGCGTTTTAATGAGGAATTTGAAAAACAGTTCGCCGCTTGGCTGGGGGCGAAATTTGCTTTATCCACAAATTCCGGCTCATCGGCGAATTTGCTTGCATTATCTGCTTTGACATCTCATAAACTTGGGGATAAACGCCTAAAAAAAGGGGATGAAGTTATAACCGTTGCGGCAGGTTTTCCTACAACAGTTAACCCAATTATCCAGCAAGGTTTAGTGCCCGTTTTTATTGACAGTGAATTAAAAACTTATAATATTGATGTAAATAAAATTGAAGAAGCAATTACACCGAAAACAAAAGCAATTTTTGTAGCACACACACTCGGAAATATGTTTGATATCGGTAAAATTTCGGAAATTTGCCAAAAACATAATTTATGGCTTATTGAGGACTCTTGCGATGCACTCGGTGCTACCTGGAAAGGTAAAAAAGCAGGCACTATCGGGCATATCGGCACATATAGTTTTTACCCCGCGCATCATATAACTATGGGGGAAGGCGGCGCAGTAGTAACAAATGATCCGCAACTTTACCGTATAATTTTATCTTTCCGCGATTGGGGGCGTGATTGCTGGTGCAAACCCGGTACGGATAATACTTGTAAAAACCGTTTTAAAATGCAACTCGGCAATTTACCTTTTGGGTATGACCATAAATATACATATTCCCATATCGGTTTTAATTTAAAGATTACAGATTGGCAGGCGGCAATCGGTTTAAGCCAATTAAAAAAACTGCCGGCTTTTTTGGAACGTCGCAAAAAAAATGCAGCATATTTGCTTGAGCATTTAAAAGATTTGGAAAATTATTTGATTTTACCGTCTGTCGCAAAAGATGTTGAACCGTCTTGGTTTGGTTTTTTAATTTCGGTTAAACCGTCTGCCCCTTTCACAAAACAAGAACTTGTAGAATATCTGGAAAATAACAGTATTGCTACACGCCAACTTTTTGCCGGAAACTTGCTTAGACAACCGGCATTTACCGAAGATGAAATTACTTTGCGTATCGGCAGCGGTGCTTTGCAAATTTCCAAAAACTTAAATGAAAACGATTATAAAAAATTACCAAACACCGACTTTATAATGAACAATACTTTTTGGATAGGCACCTTCCAAGGTTTAGACGAAAATGACTTAGAAAGAATTTGCATTGTGATACATAACTTTATAAAAGAAAAAGTGAAATAATTTTATGTTAGAGATAAAAAATTTATATATTTGTTTAGAAAATAAAAAAGGGAAAAATATTCCACTTGTAAAAAACCTTTCTTATAATTTAGAACAGGGGCAAACCCTTGCTATTGTCGGTGAATCCGGTTGCGGCAAAACTATGCAAGCCCTTGCCATAATGGGGCTTTTGCCGCCAAATATTAAAGTAACGCAAGGTCAAATTTTGTTAGAAGATAAAGATATTTTAAAATTATCTTTAAAAGAAAGGCGCGAAATTAACGGCAAGGAAATTGCTTTGGTTTTCCAAGATGCTTTAACATCCTTAAACCCGGTTTTAACCATAGGTAAACATTTAACGGAAACTTTAATTTGCCGCAAAAAACTTAAAAAACAGGAAGCGGAAAATCAGGCAAAAATACTTTTAAAACAGGTTGAATTGCCGGAAAGTTTAATGAATTCCTACCCGCATCAAATTTCAGGAGGGCAACGCCAACGTGTTATGCTTGCGCTTGCACTTTCTTTAAACCCAAAACTTTTAATTGCCGACGAACCCACAACCGCACTTGACGAAAACACGCAAAAACAAATTTTAATTTTAATAAAAAAATTACAAAAAACTTATAAAACAGCTGTCATTTTCATAACGCACGATTTAATGCTGGCAAAAGAAATCGCCGATAAAATATTCGTTTTATATTCCGGCACTAAATTTGAAGAAGCTTCCGCAAAAGAACTGTTTAAAAATCCATTACATCCATACACTTACGGCTTAATGCGCTCAATAATTACAAAAGAAACACCGAAAGACAGACCTTTATTTGAAATATACAATAATATACACAGGGGTGTACCTAAATTCATAGGTTGTCCTTTTAAAAACAGATGCACAAAAGCTTCAAAAGTTTGTTTTAAATTTAACCCGCCTTTACAAGAGTTAAAACCTAAACATTATTGTGCGTGCTTTTGGGCAAAAAGTATAAACGGTATAAGGGGGCAAAATGCAAAATAATGCAACGGTTTTAGAACTTAAAGAAATTAAAAAAACTTATGTAAAAACAGTACTTCTACACAAACAAAAAACCGAAGTTTTAAAAGGTGCAAATCTCATTTTAAAACAAGGGCAAACTTTGGCCCTAATCGGCCCTTCGGGTTGCGGGAAAACAACTTTACTGAAAATAATTTTAGGGCTTGAAAAACAAGATAGCGGCACAATTAATATCTTTGGTCAAGACACTTCAAAAATGAAAAAAGCAGAATTTAAAAAAGTATTATCAAAATTAGGCGTAATTTTTCAAGATCCATATAGCGCTCTTGACCCAAGACAAACTATTGAAAGTATTTTAAGTGAACCTTTTAAAGTGCATAAAAAAATCTATACAAAACAAATGTTAGCCCAAGCCCTTAAAGAAGTTTCTTTAAATGAAAGAGATTTAAAAAAATATCCCCACCAATTTTCCGGCGGGCAAAGACAGCGCATAAATATTGCACGTGCTTTAATTTTAAAACCGCAGCTTATTATTGCAGATGAACCGACAAGCGCATTAGATGTTTCCGTACAGGCACAAATAGTGAACTTACTCGTAAAAATGCAAAGAAAATATAATTTTGCTTTACTGTTTATTTCACATAATCTTGCATTATGCAAATATTTATGTCAAAATATAGTTTTAGTGCAACAAGGGATATTAAAAGAAATATCAGGAGATGAGTTATGAAAATAAATTATGACAGAATGATGAAGCAGTTTATTGAAATGACTAAAATTGATGCACCCTCAAATAAAGAATTACCTATGCAAAAGTATATGGAACGAGAACTTAAAAAACTCGGCGGTAAAGTATATGTTGATAATGCAGGGAAAAAATTTAATACCACGGCAGATGGTAATGTAATGGCACATTTCCCGGGAACAGTTAAAAGCAAACCATTTATTTTAGGCGCACACCTAGACACAGTTTCACCTTGCAGCAATGTAAAAGCAAGCATAAAAAACGGTAAAGTAGTAACTGACGGTACCACCGTTTTAGGTGCCGATGACCGCGCCGGACTTGCCATAATACTTGAAGTAATACGCACTTTAAAAGAATCAAAAGAAGAATATCCGCCTATCGAAGTCGCATACACTTTATGTGAAGAAGACGGTATGTACGGTGCAAAGAATTTTGATGCCTCATTCCTTAAAGGTAAAGAAGGTTTACTTTTAGATGATGAAACACCTAAAGAAATTATTGTAAATGCCCCAAAAGCTTATATCTTTAGAATAAAAATTATAGGCAAAGCTGCCCATGCCGGCGTTTGCCCGGAAAAGGGTATATCGGCTTTGGAAGTTGCGGCAAAAGCAATTTCTATGATGAAACTCGGTAGAATTGATAAACTTACCGTAGCAAATCTTGGTATAGTAAGCGGCGGGCAAGGAACGAATGTCGTAATGCCGGAAATCTTTATTAGAGGTGAAGCCAGAAGCCGCAATTTACCTGCTTTGGAAAAACAAGTAAAACATATGAAGGAATGTTTCAAAAAAGCAGAAAAATTATTTACCAAAAAAGTTGACGGTAAAACCATTAAACCCAAAATTATTTTTGAACAGGAATTGAAATATCCTTTACTTAATATTTCACCTAAACTTCCGCTGGTAAAATATATAGTATCTTGTGCAAAAAAGCATAAAATAAATATGCAAATTAAATCTTGCGGCGGCGGTTTCGATTCAAATATTTTATCAGCCAAAGGTTTACTTTTACCTATTATCGGTATAGGATATTATGATAATCACACAGTCAAAGAATGGCTTGATATTAAAGAATTTAACCAAACTGCAGATTTAGTTTTGGATATTGTCAAAAACTATCGCAAAAAATAAGGATTAAAAGTGTTTAAAAAATATTTTTTACATTTTGCGCTTTTGATTTTAGGTCTTGGGTTTATCACTTGTGATAAACCCAAGACCATAACCGTTATTTTACCCGACGGTTTTAAAGTTGAAGCTGAGCTTGCCTTAACTAAAGAAGAAGCCGAACGCGGGCTTATGAACCGCGAAGTTTTACCGGAAGGAAGCGGAATGCTCTTTGTTTTTAAAAAGGAAACACCGCATTATTTTTGGATGAAAAACACTTTTATTGATTTGGATATGTTATTTATCGGTGCCGATAAAACAATTAATCAGGCATGGGAAAATGTGCCTAAAAGTTATGTTTATACACCTGATAACCAAATCGCAATCCGCGGCGGTATGGCGAAATATGTACTTGAGCTACCCGCAAGAAGTATAACAAAACATAATATAAAAGACGGTTCACAAATTATTTTTGACGACGGTGAAATAGATTATTCTTTGGTGGAAAGATGAAAAAGTTAAATTTGATATTTATTTTTTGCTTTTTATTTACTTCTCTTTTTGCACAAACGGAAACAGAAATATTACAAGAGGAAGCAAAAGAGCATTTAACAAATTTAATTTCCTTTGATACAGCCCAACCTTTCCCGCAAGAAATAAACGCAGCACGTTATATTTATACTGTTTTAAATAAAAACAAAATTAATTGGGAAATTTACCGCCCGCAAAAAAACCGCGCTAATTTAGTTGTACGCTTATCAGCACCGTTAGCTGAAAAAGAAAAAAAGCCGGCTTTGCTTTTAATTTCACATTTAGATACCGCCGCTATACAAGGGGATTGGAGTGTTACCCCTGTAAAAGCAACTTTTAAAGACGGTAAAATTTACGGTCTTGGTTCAAGAGATGCAAAAAACTACGCGGCAATAAATTTAACTTTACTTACTTATTTCGCTAGAAATAAACATTTACTTGACAGAGATTTGGTTTTCCTGTTTACTTCTGATGAAGAAGCCGGCAGCCAAATGGGTTTAAAATATCTCTACGAAAAAAACCCTGATATTTTTAAAGATGTTAAACTTGCCATAAATGAAGGTGGGGGGGTAATATCAAACCCAAACAATGATTTGCTTTTTGTGGAAGCAGCAGGAAAAATGTATCTTGATATTTTGTTAACAGCAACAGCAAGCGGCGGTAACTCAGCCCAAAGCGGGGAAGATAATGCTATTTATAAACTCTCCCAAGCCCTAAATAAATTAAAAAATTATGAACTTCCATATCAATTAACACCTTTTACAAGAAAATTTTTCAAAGATATTTCAAAAACACAAGATCAAGATGCCCAAACCACAATAAATATGCTCTTAAACCCGCCTGAAGAAAAATATTTTAAACAGACAGCTTCTATTATAAGTGAAGACCATTTTTTACAAACACAAATTCAAGATACTATAACCCCTACGATTTTAACATCTTCGGAAGAAGCAAACACTGTATTACCTGTTGCTTCAGCTTTATTAAATTGCCGTTTATTGCCGTCCACAAATCCACAGAAATTTTTTAATGATTTAACTTCTTTATTCGAAGAAGAAGAGGATATTATACTTACTATAAAAGAACAACCGCAAATGCCATTTCCACAACCTAAAGATACTTCAAATGACGAACTTTATTTAGCATTAAACAAAAGTGCAGTACAAGTTTTGGGCCCGAATACCGAAATTATACTTGGCATTAGCCCTGCTTCAAGCGAAAGTGAAATTTTAAGAAGGCACGGAATCTTAACTTACGGTATTGGTCCGCGCTTGGATCTTCCGACCGGTACGGAAAAAGCTGAACAAAAAGGGGGACCGCACCAAGCAGATGAGTTTATTGAAGAAAATTATTTTAAAGAACAATTTAATTTGACTTTTTTAACTTTACAAAATTTATTTAATTTAGAAAACAAGCAGGGTTTACACTAGGATTAAAATTTGACTTGAAAATTTACTCTACAATTTCTAAAATAAAGGTATATTAACTTAGAGGGGTTATGCAAAATAAGCTAAAACTATTCACGTGTTTCGCACTATTTTTTGTGTTATGTGTTTTTACGTCAAAATATTTCTTTACGAATATTGAATCTAATTTTCTTTATCAAGATTATAAACAAGAATATCAAGATACAAATAATGAAGGAACAAATGAACCCCAACCAGAATATAGCACATATACAATAAATAAAACTACCCACATTAATTATGCCGATCTGGAAATATTTGATTATAAAACACCCCCAAAAGATATTGATATAAAAGCTCTTAAACGCAAATCTTCTAAAAAATTAAGTTACGCTAATTATGAAGATCGTGTCCGTATGGAAGCCCCTGAAGATTTAGATTCAAACGGTCTTTATGTCGCCCTAATGCAAGCGGTTGCAGACAATGATATTAAAAGAGCAAAAACTTTAATTGCAAGGGGGGCAAGGTTAAATTCCCCTGACGGTGACACTTCATTTGCACCGATATTTTGGGCGATAAGCAACGGTAATGTAGAAATTATTGACCTGCTTATTAAAAGCGGTGCGAAGCTTAATACCCCCGATGAAAACGGTACATTTCCAATCCATTGGGCTGTGGAAAATTCAGCAAACAGGCCTTATGCCTATCATACTAAGGAAATTTTTGATTTAATACTTGATGCCCACCCGGCTGAAATTAACCGCCAAGATACGAACCTTAAAAGAACACCTTTAATGTTAGCGCTAGCAATAAACAATCACAAAGCATTTGCTTATTTGTTGGACAAAGGGGCGAATGTAACAATAATAAATAAAGATAAAAAAGATATTACAGATATCGCTTTAGAAAATTCTTGTCACGCTTGCGTACAATTAATTGAAAGTAAAAGAAAACAAAACGAAACGACACCCTTATTAAATTTTGCAAGTACTTTTACAGCACCGGATGAAATTTGGTTACCCTATTCAACAAATAATAAAAATACAACAAAGAAGAAAGTTGTAAAAGACCCTAACGTAATAGTAATACAAGGTGGCTCTATGTCACTGCCAGTGTATAAAGAAATGCCGCAAATATTACCTCTTAAAAAGGAAACGGGGCCAAATATGATTATCCGTGAAAAATAAAATCAAAAGTATTATTTACGTTTCTTAGTTTTATTATTTTTCATTTTAGCGGGAAATATTTTATTAATTTTCAATTTCCTACCGTTTAAAAAACTAAAAAGTAAATTTAGAATAAAAAGATATTTTTTCATAAAATTTTAAAACTCTCATAACATTTTTTTAAATTGCGAAACGGCGCTCCCAAGGATAGATGTATCCAGCTTCGTTCTAAAATAAGCTGCCCATAATGCAAGAAAGAACTTTCTTTTAATTTTGAAAAAGATTCTTCCAAAGATAGTTTTTTATCAGCTGTTATAAAATCTGCCGCTGTTCCATTTATGTGCTGTGAATTTACGGCGCCGCCTATTTCTTTATTTAAAGCCGGGCATCTATATGCACTTGTAATAATTAAAGGGGACCCCAAAATAGCGCGTGCCGGTTCAAGCAGATAATTTGCAAGTATTGTCAAATTATTTAAATAATCTTTTGCAAGCAAAGGATTTAACAATTTATAAGCTGTTTTATTTGTTTTTGTAAGTTCTTCAAAAGTGAAATGAGGGGCTATTAGGGCAGAAGGACTTTTATAATTTGGCATAAATTCTCCTATAACAGACGGCCCCGCAAAATAATACCTAATTAAAACTAAAAAAGCAAATAATTGCAAAATATCAAACACATATTGGACTCTGATAAAAACTAATATAATAGTTTTTAGGAGAGTTAGATATGCAGGTATTAAAGCGTTTTTATGGTGTAAACATATATGGGTGTGCGGTTAAATTAAAGAGGGCATTTGAAG
>JAZUPU010000064.1:0-2105 GCA_045605325.1 Elusimicrobiaceae bacterium | reverse complement strand
AAACATATTAAGGAATTATCTGAAAAGAAATATCAAGATTTAAAGGAATTATATAATTCAGCGGCTGATTTTGTGATAATGTATGTTCCGCTTGAGTCCGCTTATTTATGTGCTTTGGAAAAACAAAAGGACTTGGGGCTTTTTGCAAGCGGTAAAAAAGTTGCGGCGGCAACAGCTTCATCTTTGATACCGATTTTAAAAGCCATTGAAAGTTTGTGGGCAATAAACACCACACAAAAAAATATTGAGGAAGTTATAAAAACCGGCAAAAAATTGCATTCCCAAGCAGTTGCTTTCGGGGAAGAAATGCAAAAAATCGGCTCTGCTTTAAGCACTTCGCAAAGGGCTTATGATGATGCTTTAACCAAACTTCAAGGCAAGCAAGGCATAGTTTATTATGCCAAACATTTGGAAGATTTAGGCGCAAAAAGCAACAAACAACTTTCTTTAGACACCGATTTGGAAGAAGAATAATTTTATTTATAAAAATGATATACTAAATTAAGAGGTTATTTTTTAATGTAGGGCTAATATCCCTAAAAATTTAATCTGTTTTTGGGACCGTATCTAAATACGGAGAGCTTGAAAAGGCATTGACGAAATCCAAATACAACGCATAGGCATAAAGTTGACGGAGTTATAAACCGTTGGTTTTATGTCGAGCGTTTATCGTTTTGATAGACCACGGCTGTTTTATTAGGTGATTTCGTCAAGCTTAATAAACAGCCGTTTTTTATTGGCTGAATTTAAAGAAAGAGGATAAAATTATGGCGGAAAATATTAAAATAAAAATCAAAGAATCAATCAAAGAATTTAATAAACTAATCAAAAAATATCCCGATATTGAAGAATTTTATACCGGCAGAGCTGTTTTATATGTACAAATAAAAGAGTATAAAAAGGCAGTTAAAGATTATCAAATGGGATGCCAATATATGTCTTATGATATTCTGGCTATATGCAAAAGGCACAATTTAACCAAAGAACTTGAAAGAATTTATAATAACAATGTTAATAAAGACAAAAACAATATCGCAAATTATATGAGCAGGGCGCGTTTTTATATGAAAATCGGCAAAAATAAAAAAGCATTAGCTGACTGTGAAATTGTTTTAAAAAGTAGTCCGAACAATAAATTTTTTTCAGAACTCAAAGAGATATTAGTAAAGGAATTGAAAGAAGAAGAAATACGGCGCAGAGAAGATAAAACGCCGAAGATATTTTTGACATAAAGATAAACTGTGTGCAATATATGGCAAGTATTTTTTATTGTCTCCACCCGTGCGATAAAATTTCCGTTTAAATCGCCCTAATTTTTGGAACAAAAATTGGGGAGATGTCGCGGAGCGACAGAGGGGTTGTCGCACGGGCGGGAGACGACTGGGCAAACTTTGTTTGTCCGTCAAGAGGGGGGCGTAAAATAGGGATAATAAAATAATAAGGAAAACCTTATCCCCCATCCGTCTTGCAAAAACTTGTTTTTGCAAGACACCCTCCGCCCGCCAAGCGGGTGAGGGCAATAAGGAAAGTAACTTTTAATTAAACAAAACCAAACCGAGTGCGGTAACATAGCAAGTATTTTTGAGAAAATTTTGTTAAAAAGATACTTCCTTTTATTTTCGCCCCACACTTTTTTACTTGTAAAAAAAGTGGGTGGGAGAATTAAAGAGGGGGGTAGTGTAAAATAGAAGGTAATACCTAATTTGATACTACCCCCACCCCTAACCCCTCCACCCACTTAAAAGTGTGGGAGGGAATTATCGGAAGTATTTTTATTTAAACAAAACCAAACCGAGTTCGGTAACCTAGCAAGTATTTCTGAGGAAATTTTAGTTTTATCTTTGACGACGAGTACCAAGAAGAACGTGGAGCGAAGCGACATCTCGGTACTCTAGGAGAAGAAAAACTAAAATTTACCAGAAAGACGCCGCTAGCACACAACCCCAACTGTAGACCTTTCAAATCTGCAAAATATCAAACACATATTGGACTCTGATAAAAACTAATATAATAGTTTTTAGGAGAGTTAGATATGCAGGTATTAAAGCGTTTTTATGGTGTAAACATATATGGGTGTGCGGTTAAATTAAAGAGGGCATTTGAAG
>JAZUPU010000063.1:0-28349 GCA_045605325.1 Elusimicrobiaceae bacterium | reverse complement strand
AGTGAATACGGCGAAGGTATAACCTCAAAAGCCATAGATAAGATGCTTGAGCGTTTAGATACAAATTATATTGATTTGCTTTTACTCCACCAACAGTTTGGTGATTATATCGGTGCTTGGAAAGATATGGAAAAAGCCGTAAAAGATGGCAAAGTAAAATCTATCGGTTTAAGTAATTTTGAATCAAACCGCTTGGAAGAAGTTTTAAGCATAGCAAAAATCTATCCTTCCGTTTTACAGGTAGAATGCCACCCGTATTATCAACAAAGAGAACTCAAAAAAAGAATTGAAAAATACGGAACGGTAATTGAAAGTTGGTATCCTATCGGCCACGGCGATAAAGGGCTTATTCAAGAACCGCTTTTTACGCAACTTGCCAAAAAATATAATAAAACCAATGTCCAAATAATTTTACGTTGGCATATACAAGAAGGCAATATTATTTTTCCAAGAACAATGAACCCTGTTCACATGAAGGAAAATCTTGATATTTTTGATTTTGAGTTAACTTCTGAGGAAATGGATTCTATCCGCAAAATAGATAGCGGTAAAAGATTTTTTACCATGACCTTAGAGGAACAAGAAAAGAATCTCGGTGCTTGGAAACCCGAAGATTAAAAGATTTTAAAATATAAATTTATAAGGAGATATATATGAGTAAAAAAGTTTTAATTATTTCCGCATCCCCCAGAAAGGGCGGGAATTCGGATTTATTGTGCGATCAATTCCTAAAAGGTGCCAAAGAAGCAGGGCATAATGTAGAAAAAGTGTTTTTACGCGATAAAAAAATAAATTATTGTATGGGTTGCGGTGTGTGTAATAACACTCATACCTGCGTGCAAAAAGATGATATGAAGAGTTTATTGGACAAAATGGTTAATGCTGATGTCGTCGTGCTTGCCACGCCGGTTTATTTTTATACAATGGACGGGCAACTTAAAACTTTTATTGACCGTTGCGTACCGAAATATACGGAGATGACAAATAAAGAAGTTTATTTTATCGTAACTGCTGCCGATACGGAAAAAGCAAATTTAAAACCTACAATAGAAGGTTTGCGCGGTTTTACGCGTGATTGCTTAGAAGGGACAAAAGAAAAAGGTATTATATACGGAACAGGCGCTTGGAAAGTTGGTGAAATAAAAAATTTACCCGTTTATCAAGAGTCCTATGAAACAGGTAAAAAGTGTTAATATAAACATTATTTAAACAAAAAATCGCCCATTGTTTATAATTATGGGCGGTTTTTTATATACAATTTGCTATAATAATAGATAGTGATTGTTAGGTTATAGCAAGATGTTTTTATTAAAATATAAAGAAATAATAAATCAATTTTTAAGGAAAGAAATATCCGGTTGGACGAAATTCGAAAAATTATGGTTTATTATTGCAACTGTTGTAATAGTAGGGTTATCTGTATATTGGAAAGATTCGTGGATAAGTTTCACCGCTGCTATTAGTGGGGTATGGTGCGTCATCCTTACCGGCAAAGGTAAACGTTCTTCATTTGTTCTAGGTTTTATTAACGTTATATTCTATTCCATTATATCATTCAAAGCAAAGTATTACGGGGAGGTAATGCTGAATATGATATATTATTTACCAACAAATTTTATAGGTTGGTTTACTTGGGGAAAATATATTAATAATGAAAACGGAGAAGTTATTAAAAGACGTCTTAGTTTGAAGAAAAGTTGTTTAATTTATTTTATTACTTTGATTGCGATTGTCGGATATGGATTTATATTAAAGAAGATAGGGGATAATTTACCGTATATTGATAGTATGAGTACAGTTGTTTCAATCGTTGCCCAAATACTTTTGATTAAACGTTTAATGGAACAATGGATACTTTGGATAATGGTTGATATAGTAACTATTATAATGTGGGCAATTAATTTCGCTCATGGTGGCGAAACTATTGCTACACTTGCAATGTGGAGTGTATATCTAATTAATGCATTTATAATGTTTTACCGTTGGAATAAAGAGGCAAAGAAAAATGAAATATAATGTGGGATTGTTTGGCGGTTCATTTAATCCTTTACATATGGGACATATTAATTGTATCATACAAGCAGCCAATATGTGTAAAGAGTTATATATCGTTTTAAGTATAGGTAAAAATCGTCCGGAGATAGATAGCAAAATTCGTTACCGTTGGCTATATCAAATTACAAAGCATATTGGGAATGTAAATATAATCACATTATATGACGAAGCCAAAACAAAAAAAACATATACTAAAAAATATTGGGAAAGAGATGCTAAAAAAGTAAAGGCCCAAATTAATAAAAAAATAGATGTTGTTTTTTGTGGAAATGATTATGGGAAAAATAGTTTTTGGAATAAATGTTATCCGGAAAGTGAATTGTTTATTTTCAAAAGAAATGATATAAGTTCAACAAAAATTCGTCAAAATCCGTATAAATATTGGGATTATATTCCAAATATTGTGCGTCCGTACTATACAAAAAAGGTATTGCTTATCGGCGGGGAAAGCACAGGAAAAACGACATTGACAATTAACCTTGCTCATTATTTTAATACTAATTACATAGATGAAGCAGGGCAAGATATATCCCAACGCAGTGGAATAGATCTGATGATGCTTCCAGGGGATTTTACAGAAATATTATTACAACATAAACTTAATGAAATAAAAGCAATAGAGTATAGCAATAAAGTATTGTTTATTGACACTGATGCTCTTGTTACTCAATTTTATATTAGTTTTCTCTCAGATTCAGAAGCAGAAAAAAATAGTGCTCTTTCATCTGCAATTGATGCAATAAATTCATATGATTTAATCCTATTTTTAGAACCGGATGTTGATTTTATTCAAAATGGCAATAGAAGCGAAATTATTCATCAAAACAGAATAAAATATAGTGAACAAATAAAGAAATTACTCAATACACATAATAAAAAATTTATTTCAATTAGCGGAACATATCAACAGAGATATAACAAAGCAATAAATGCAGTAAAAAAAATATTTGTATAATAAATATAAATGATAACAGTATCAAGGAGTGGTTATGAAAATTATTGCCTTAAAATATTATGACGGTGGTTTTATGACACAAGCATTTGCCTTTGGCGGAACGCGCCCGAAAGAACAATGCAAAGATGTTAAATACCGTTCAAGTTTGCAAAACTTTTTGATTGACGACGGTAAAGATGTAATTTTATCCGATACCGGTTTGCCTAACGAAACTGCCGATATCGCTAAAAAAGATGATGCACCGCTTTGGATGGGAAACAAAATTGCAACCTTTGCCGAAGCACTTGCTAAAGCAGGTTATAAACCTGAAGACATAACTAAAATTTTTGTTACGCATAAACACCCGGATCATACGGGCGAACTTAGGATGTTTCCAAATGCTAAAATATATATTTCCAAAACGGAAGCAGATGCCATGAAATTAACAGGGGATAATGTCGTGCGTGTTGAATTTACCGACGGTCCTTATAAAAATTTCCCCAAAAGCCAACGTATAACAGATAATCTTGTTTTAGTGCAAGCCGAAGGTCACACAAAAGGTAATTCCGTAGGTATTTTGGAAGATAACGGCACTTATTATATGTTTCATGGAGATGTAACTTACTGTGATGCCGCTTTAAAAGAAGATGAGCTTTCTATCGTTTTTGAAGATAAAGAAAAAGCACGTGAAACTTTAACTAATGTTCGCGATTTTATTAAAAATAACCCCACAGTATATTGTTCCACACATTGCCCCGAAGGTTATGAAAATTTAGAACAAAAAAAGATTATTAAGTTATAATTAAGAATTAAATCTACACCGCTCTTGTTAACTGCGAGGGCGGTTTTTGTTATAATCTGCTATAATAAATTTATGAGTATTTTATTTATCAATGCTTGTCCACGTAAAGATTCCCACACAAAAATGCTTGCGGATTATCTTTTAACTAAATTTAACGGTAATGTGCAGGAGCGAAACCTTACCAAAACTGCCATTTCGCCATTAAGTGAAGAAATGCTGGAACTCCGAACTGCATTGGCGGATAAAAAAGATTTTAATCATCCCTTATTTGATTTGGCTAAAGAATTTGCGACGGCAGATACCATAGTAATTGCAGCACCGCTTTGGGATTTATCATTTCCGGCATTACTAAAAATATATATTGAAAACATCAATGTTGTCGGTATAACATTTGCCTATAATAAAAACGGAAACCCCTGTAGCCTTTGTAAAGCAAAAAAACTTTATTATGTGACTACCGCCGGCGGGCCTATTTTTAATGATGCCTTTGGCTTTGGCTACATAAAAGAACTTGCAGAAAAGTTTTATGCTATACCGGAAATATATTGTATCAAAGCGGAGAATTTAGATATTGAAAATGCAAATGTGGAACAAATATTACATGAGACAAAACGCCACATTGATACTCTTATTTAATAACAACTCATTGTAGAAAAATTAAGGGTTTTTTCGTGTCCACATCGATAACTTTTGGACACTAAAATTTTGATAAGTTATAATAAAGCGCGGATTTTTGCCTTAACAGATTCTAAATCACTGCAAGATAAAAGCGGAATTAGATTATTTATTTCTTCAATATTTTTATCCCACCATTTGAATTTTAACAGTAAATCAATCAATTCATCATCAAAACGTTTTTTGACAACTTTGCAAGGGTTGCCTACGGCAATTGTGTAAGGCGGAATATTCTTTGCCACAACGGAGTTAGCACCTATTATAGTCCCGTCCCCGATATGTACACCGGGTAGAATTGTAACATTTTGCCCTATCCATACATCATTACCTACAACGGTATCACCTTTTAGTGGCAGTTCCTTTGTTACGGGGGTCAGAGCATTCCCCCAATCACCGCCCATAATGTAAAACGGATAAGTAGTTGCACAGTTCATTTTGTGATTAGCACCGTTCATTATAAATTCCACACCTTTGGCAATAGCACAAAATTTACCGATAATCAATTTATCACCGATAAAGTCATAATGATGTGTAACATGTTTTTCAAATTGTTCGGCACCGTTTATATCATCATAATAAGTATAATCACCTACAATGATATTAGGATTCTTTATTACATTTTTAATATAGCAAATGCTGGGTATTTTTTCATTTGGAAATATTTTATTTGGGTTTGGTATATTTTTCATACTTTTACTAAATTCTGCCTTTAAATTCAAAGCCGATGGCTTCAACTGCGGTTTTAATTTCCGCGTCGTTTACATCACCTTCAACATAGGCAATACCTTGGCTTAAATTCACATTGACTGTTTTTACTGATTTTAAAGCACTTATGGCTTTCGTTACATTGTTTTTGCAATGATTGCAGTTCATACCGTCAATTTTAAAAGCAATAGTTTTATTTGAAGTACTTTGCATAAGATTCTCCTTAGTTTTCTTTTGCATTATTGAATTTACAAAAAGGGCGAGCAAAATAATTGAGCAAATTATTTTAAAGTTATAAAAATGTCCGCTGTGATGCCCTACCATAGCGAAATTTGAAACATCAAACCAAGCCGCCGGTAAAAAATTATCTATAATTAAACCGGAAGTTATTGCGCCTATAACAAGTGTTGTCAAATAAAGCGCAAATGTTTTTTTGCCCAAAACTTTACCGATAACCAGCATTGAAGCGATATTTGCTGCCGGCCCTGCCATAAGCAAAACAAGTGCTGTGCCCGGGCTCATACCTTTCATCATTAGGGCTATTGCTATAGGTATAGAACCGGTAGCACAAACATACATTGGTATTGCAACTATCAGCACAAGTAACATAGTCAAAATGGTATTATTGCCGAAAATCATAAAAAAGTTATCAGGCACAAAATAAGAAATTAAACCTGCCACAATCAGCCCGAACATTAGCATTTTGCCGATATCTTCCATCATTTCCACATAACCGTAGCGGAAAACCATTTTTATTTTTTGTGTTAATGAAAGTTTTTCTTGTTTATTTTCTTTTTTATTAATTGCAGTGGTGGAACTCTCTCCGGAAGTAAAAATATTTGTTGTAAGACCTGCAAACATAGCGGTACATAAAGCGACTATCGGGCGAATAACGGCAAAAGGCAAACCGAGCAAAGAATAAGTGGCGATAATTGAATCCACCCCCGTTTGCGGTGTTGCTATTAAAAATGCCACAACAGAACCCTTTGATGCTCCTTCCCTATATAGTGCCATCCCCGTCGGTATCACACCGCAAGAACATAATGGCAAAGGTATGCCGAAAAGCGTTGCATACAAAACGGAAGACCAATTGTTTTTTGAAAGGTATTTTGAAAATAATTGTTGCGGCACAAGTACATGCAAAATGCCGGCAAATAAAAATCCGAGTAACAGATAAACGGACATTTCATTAAATATTGAAAATATTACTATTGTAATTTCTTTTATAAATTCCATAATACTCCTAAAAATTTTTAATTTGTTGTTTAGCGTGTTCTATATATTTTTTGATAAAATTTAGACCTATTTCTATATCTTTTTTGCTGAATTGTTTAAAAAACTGTACATCTTTTTTATGATAAGCATAATGCATCTTTTTATGTATATCAAAAACTTTTTTTCCGATAGAAGTTAATTTATAATAAATTTCCTTTCTGTTAGTTTCATTTGTATATATTTGCACTGCACCTTTGTTAATAAGTTTTTTTATTAGGCGGCTTATGCCACCACGTGTAATATTCAAAGCTTTAGATAATTTTGTAACATTCGGGTTTTTGGCGTTTTTTATATAATCAATACAGTGCATTTCATTAATGGTAAAATTTTTTAATGTACCTTGTGAATTTTGCATTTGTGTATCTATATCTTCAATAATATAAAGCAAGGATTTTATTAAGGAATCAAACTCTTTAACATTAGTCATATTTCTATTGCCTCTTATATAGAGTATATATTATTTTTTGTTTCCGTGTCAACAAAAATGCTATAATATTTATAGGTTTAGGTAACTTTTTCAAGGGGGGTAAATTATGCCAAAATATACAAAAAATTATACTGTTGTCCTAGACGATATGGATATGCAACGATACCGTTTGCGCCCGATATCAGCCATTAGTTATATACAAGATACTTTCGCACGTTATAGTGCTACGCGTAAAATGGCTGCCTTTGATTTGCAAACAAAAGGCCAATATTGGGTTATAAGCGAACTGAATATGCAGATAATTGACACACTACCTTTTTGGGGAGAAGAAATAAAGGTTGAATTATGGTTTTCGGAAATATCAAAGTTAAAAATATATGCAGATTTCCGTATATATTACAATAATAAAGTTTTTGCTCAAGGGGATTCACTTTGGTTAATTATGGATATTAAGAACAGGCGTGTTGCAAGGGCTGATGAAATGGCCGCTAAATTCGCCGTATGTAAAGATTTAGCATTGGGTGCCCATTCTAAAATTTCATTACCGGATACCGTGGGGGAAATATCTAACTTTTCACATAATATAAATATTTCCGATATTGATTTTAATAATCATACAAACAATAAAAGTTATTTGCATATTGCCGCTATGTCTTTGCCGGAAGATTTTAGAAAAACGCACTTCTTAAAAACCATACAAGTGCGTTTCAATAAGGAAACTTTTCTTGGAGATAATTTAATTTGCCGAGTTTACAAAACAGAACAGGAAAACCGCTTTTTGCACAGGATTGATAAAGACGGTGTGCCTGTATGCGATATCATTACTTCTTGGAAAGATCTTGAACCATACACAACAATTGTCGATTATGATTTAAAAGTAAAGTCCGAGTATCCTTTATAAAAATTATTTAGCGGATTTTTTTACTTCTTCATGGAAAAAGTAATTTACTATTACGGGAGGTTTGCCGAAAGGGGCACGCTTAGTGTCGTCATCCCTTAAATAAATCATATTTTCTTGCTCGGCAAATGCCTTAATTTCTTTATCAAGTTCGTGCCAATAGGTCCTATCATTTCGCAAATAAACAGCGGCATATAAACTATATAATTTTGGATATTTTTTGTGTATATAATAAAGCACTTTGCCTTTATAATCACCGCGCAAATTTAAGTTTTCAAGCCACACTAAATTGCAGCGGTCTTTGGCGGAAAGTATGATTTCTTTAACATTAGTGATACCGGGGAAAATAGGGGAAATAAAACAAGTTGTCTGCACACCCGCATCATAAAAAATCTTCATAGCATTTAAGCGGTGTTCAATAGTGGCAGCGCGGTCCATATCTTTACGGAAATTTTCATCTAAAGTATTTATTGAAAACGACACCCGCGCCCCCGGAAAAGTTTTAATTAAATCTAAATCTCTCAAAATGAGGTCTGATTTGGTGGCAATACTTATTTTTATTCCGCTGCCTTGCAACTGTTCAAGCAAAGCACGCGTGCGTTTGTATTTGGCTTCACAGGGCTGATAGCAATCTGTTACAGAACCTAAAAAGGCCTCTTTTCCGGCATATTTGCTCGGGTTCTTGATATCGGGCCAATTTTTGATATCAATGAACTTGCCCCAAGGTTCTAAATGGTTCGTAAAGCGTTTCATAAAAGAGGCATAGCAATACATACAAGCATGCGTGCAACCTACATAAGTATTTACGGAAAAATCTGCCACAGGCAGGTTTGATTTAGTCATTATATTTTTTGTATTTATTTCTTTTATGACAAGCGACATATAATTATTATATCAAAACTGTTGCAGAGCTTTTGAACAAACCTTGTCCAAAAGTATATAAAATGGGCACTATAAGTTTAATCTCCTAACAGATGCTTATAATGGCTCTTGATAGAGCTAGTTTTAGAAAGTAATTATTATGCAAAAATTGATTAACTTCTGCGATATATCGTTGGTTTATATATGCAATTAATTAATAGTTTATTTGTATATATAAAGCTATGCACTATTTTTTTTCTTTACCTTTTAATCAAAAATTTATAATATTATAACATGGTTGAATTTAAAAGGGATGATAATTCAATAATCTGTATTTTGAGTGGTGTTTTAGACGGTACGGAACATATTGATACTTCTTACACAAATTTATGTGATCAAAAAATACAAATACTTGGGAAAGATATTAAGTCATAGAATACAGATTTTGTTATTTTGCTTTTTAATTCTTTAAAACATATTTCAAAACAAAATATTACTTACTTCCAATTACCTGAAGGTATGGAACGACTGCTGCGATTAGCATTTCAAACACCGTATAAAGAAAATAGTAACTTTCAAACAAAATTATCTTTTTTAGAAAATATCGGCAATTGGGGTATAAGTATTTATCGCAGTGCTAAGAAAGGCACTCTTTTTGTTTGTGCCGGGATTCGTTCTTTCGGTAGGCAATTTATAAAAAAGGCAGTTTACCGCAGTAAAGATTTTTGGATGGTTTTAGCAGATTGCGGCCCTAAATCAATATCGATAGTATCCCTCATCAGTTTTATGGTCGGGTTAATTTTAGCTTTTGTAGGGGCGATACAACTTAAAACTTTCGGTGCACAAATTTATGTCGCAAGTTTGGTTACCATCGGTATGACACGCATTATGGGCGCAATTATGACAGGGGTCATTATGGCAGGCAGAACGGGGGCATCATATGCTGCAACTATCGGTACTATGCAAGTTAATGAAGAATTAGATGCCTTGCAAACTATGGGTATTTCCAGGACGGAGTTTTTAGTTCTACCGCGCATGAATGCTCTATTACTTTCTATGCCAATTTTAATTTTAATTTCAGATATTATGGGCATTTTAGGCGGTTGTTTTGTATGCGTAGTGTTTTGGGAAATACCTTTAGCAGAATATATTAAATATGTAATAAACTCTTTTACTTTAACTAATTTTTTAGTAGGTGTTTTCCACGGTGTTGTTTTTGGGCTGATAATTGCTTTATGCGGATGCTATTTCGGCGTCAATTGCGGGCGAAATGCCGATAGCGTGGGAACATCCACTACAAATGCAGTTGTATATGCAATCGTGTGGATGATTGTTATGACGGGATTACTTACGGTAATTTTCCAAATGTTGGGGATATAATGCAACAAAATTCTATTATTCGTGTAGAAAATTTAAGCATAGGTTACGAAGATAAAGTAATTATGCGCAATTTATCATTTAATATCCCTAAGGGCGATATTTTTATAATTATGGGTGGGTCCGGTTGCGGGAAGAGTACCTTGCTTCGCACCTTAACGGGGCTTATTCCTGCAAAATCAGGTAAGATTTGGATACAAAATACAGATTTCATAAATGCAGGTACAAAAGAAAAATTAGAAATAATGAAACATAGTGGTATTTTATACCAAAGCGGTGCCTTATTCAGTTCTATGACTTTGGCAGAAAATGTCGCCCTTCCTTTGCAACAATATACTTCTTATTCACTAAATAAAATTAACCAAATTGTATCTTTTAAATTGGCTTTAGTAGGTTTAGCCGGATATGAAGATTATTATCCATCCGAAATCAGTGGCGGTATGCGTAAAAGGGCAGGTCTTGCACGCGCTTTGGCATTAGATCCGGAAATTGTTTATTTTGATGAACCTTCAGCCGGGCTGGATCCTATCAGTTCCAGAAATTTAGATGATTTGATATTGGAAGTTAATAAAACATTTGGCACAACTATTATCGTTGTAACACACGAGTTACCTTCTATATTTGCTATCGGTAAAAATGGTATTTTCCTTGATAAAACCATAAAAACAATTTCAGCAAGAGGTAATCCGAATGAACTTTTAAAAAATCCGCCAAATGAACAAGTTTTTGAATTTTTAACAAGAGGAGTTAAATATGAAAAAAGAACCAAATAAAAAAGCCGTAGGATTATTCTTGGTCATAGGTTTTGCATTGTTTTTGGGGATAATCGGGAAAGTTGTTTTTGATAAAATACAACCAGATACAAAAGATTTGGCAGTAATGTATTTTGATGAATCATTACCGGGTTTATCAGAAGGGGCACCTGTTATATTTCGCGGAGTGGAAGTCGGTAAAGTTACGCGCATAGTATTGGTGACTAATAAAGATGATTTGAACTTTCATGTAGCGGTTTATGTCCGCTTTAAAGAAACAGATATTATCAGTGAGGGATCCCTTTGGGAAAAAATATGGAAAAAAGAAAAAGAAGATTTTGATTTTTTGACTATTATGATCAAAGAGGGGCTTCGGGCACGATTGGCTTCCCAAAGTTATTTAACGGGTCAACTTAGAATTGATTTGGTTATGTTGCCAGGTACGGAAGCTGTAATGTTTGAAAGTCCCAAAAAGGATAATATCCCGCAAATTCCGACGGTTTTATCTCAGAAAGAAGAACTTGTCCGTGGGTTAAATAGAATTAGAATTCAAGAAACACTTGAAAAATTTAACGCGGTAGCAGAAGCATTAGGCAAAGAATTACCAGTGTTGTTGCCAACATTAACAAAAAGTGCAGATAATTTAGACCAAAGTTTGGCAAAAATAGCCCAAAGTACCGAAGAAACAATGAATAATTTAAATGAATCTTTACATAATGTTTCAGATGCGGCTAAATCAATAGAGAATTTAACAGATTATTTGGAAAGACATCCGGAATCTTTAATTAAAGGGAAAAAAGGAGAGTAATTATGAAATTAATAAAAATTATAATACCTTGTTTGTTACTTGGCGGCTGTTTTTGGGGTACCAGTCAACAGTCAAAATTTTACACACAATCTGCCTTGTCTGAAGGTATAATTTCAGCAGATTATACTGATTTTGTAGTAGTTAATAAGATTCAACTTCCTAAATATATGGATCGCCCGCAAATAATGACACAACTTAAAGATACCGTACAAATAAATATATCGGAATATAACAGGTGGGTAGAATCGCCTTCTGTTTTGGCAACACGGGTTATAGTTGAAGATTTAAGCAAGTTACTTCCTTCCGCTAAAATAAAAATGAGCCAATTAAAAAGCGAAGGTCTTGACAGAATAATTTCAGTAGAAGTTGCTAAGATAAATGCAGTTTTGGAAGATAGAGCAGAACTTGTTGCTTGGTATATAATTAAAGATAAACAAGGCAAAGTGGTAGCTCAACAAAAATTTACAGGCATTGTTAATATCGGTAAAACTTATGATGATTTAGCCCTTGGATATAGCCAATTACTATCTCAACTTAGCCAAGAAATTGCCGGTGTTTTGGTTAAAAAGCAATAGTTATAAAAAAATTCGCTATAATAATTTAAGAGGATATACGTCATGACAGCATCAATTATTATTTTTGCTATTATTTTTATAGCTACATTTTAATACATAAACCCTTTAATATTCACGCGGTTGAAAAGCGTTGGGTGCAGGAAGTTCATCATTATTTGGAAATTGCTTGCGTTGTGCAAGGTTTAATTATTCTAAATTTGTTATTTTGGTAAGGTTAAAACTTATGTGTTGTTCCTAAATTTATAGATGTTATTTTATACGAAGAAAAAGCTATTTTTTATACAAAAAGTGATGGGAAAATGGGTATTTTTTTGTTTTTAAAAGTTTTTTAAAAGGTATATGTATCATCAGATGTTCGTTTAATGAATATCCCTACTATACAAAAGTAATTTAAAACCACATTTATGAACTTTTATTATTTCAACGATAAAGGCCAAATCACTAAAGATATAGCTGGAGTGGGCATGATTGGTATTTTGCAAGCTTTGCAATTATAAGTAAATCGGTTTTTGTAACATTAGCCCGATACTTAAGTTGGTGGGCTTTCTCATATATTTTTTTACGAAAAACTAAAAAATTATGTATTGTCTGCTATATCATATTTTGGTAAAATATAAATAGATTTTTTGAAGGAGATTCGTGGTAAAAGTTCCATTTAGGGGCAATATGTAATTTAATCTGTTTTTGAAATTATATTGATGTTTGGAAAGGTTAATTTCAGATTTATGAAAGAAAAATTACTTTTAGTTGGTGCCGGGGGGTTCGGTCGTATTGCGATGGAACATGCCGTTAAAGATTTTGATTGCTTTTTCGTAGATGATTGTTACCCGCAAAAACAGGCAGTATGCGGAATTCCTGTTGTAGGTAAAATAGCTGATTTGCCGGAACTTTTTAAAACTTATAAAAAACTTATTGTAGTTATTGGTAATACAAAATTGCGTGAAAGAATTTATAATAAAGCTTGTAAAATAGGTTTTGACTTTCCTAATATTATTGCCCATAATGTTTATATAAGCCCTTTTGCTGTTATCGGAAAAGGTTGTGTATTTTTAAATAATGTAACTATTCAAAATGGGTGCAGAATAGGGAATGGGGTGTTACTTAATCCTTGTGTAGAGATACATAACGATAGTTTTGTAGATGATAATTCTTTAATTTATACTAATTCAGTAGTAAGAACATATGCTTATATTGGAAAGAGGGCATTAATTGGCAGTAATGTTTGTGTTGGCATTAATGCAAAAATTGCTGATGATGAAGTTGTACCGGATGGAGTGGTTTATAAATAAAAATGGTATTTAATGAGGAAATAATAAAATGAAAATTCTTATGGTATGCCAGCATTATTATCCGGAAAGATTCCAAAATCAGGATATTTGTGAACAATTAGTGCAAGACGGCCACGAGGTTTCTGTTTTGACCGGTTTACCTAATTATGAAACAGGTTATGTTCTAAAAAAATATAAACACGGCAAAAATCGTAAGGAAACAATAAACGGTGTTAAGGTTTACCGTACTTTTGAAATCGGCCGCCGTAAAGGTGTTTTTTGGCGTTTTCTTAACTATTTTAGTTATACTCTTTCTTCATCTTGGTGGGCGATTTGGAATCGCAAGAAATATGATATTGTTTTTTCTTATCAGCTTTCTCCTGTCTTTATGATGTTCCCTGCCGTTATTACGGCAAAAAAGCAACATATTCCGCTTTATGTCTATTGTCTTGATTTATGGCCGGAATCTATAAAAGCTATGCCTCCGGGGGATAAGTGGTTTGTTTTTAAACCGATTCATTTAATTAGCCGTTGGTTATATCATAGGGCTGATGCTATTTCTGTACAATCTAAAAGTTTTTTTGAGTATTTTGAAACTGTAAACAGCATTCCTCATAAAAAGTTATCTTATATTCCGCAAATGGCTTCTTCAGAATATTTAGATATGGATTTTAATTATGATAATGGAATTATTGATTTTGTATTTTTAGGGAATATTGGCAATGCTCAGGATATAGAATTAATCCTTAATGCTGCAGAAAAGAATAAAGATTTAAAAAACTTTGCAATACATTTTGTCGGTGATGGAATTTTCCTTAACAAAGCTAAACAAATAGTTAAGAAAAAAGGCATTGAAAATATAGTGGTATTTTATGGAAGAAAATCTATAGAAAAAATGCCGGAATATTATAAATTGGCGGATGTTTGTTTAGTAACACTTAAAGCAGGAAGTATTATTAGCAAAACTATTCCGTCTAAGGTGCAGGGTTATATGGCGGCAGGTATTCCTATTTTAGCTGCATTAGATGGATTTGGATCAGATGTAATTAATGAGTCAGGCGCAGGGGTTTGTGTCGCTTGCGGAGATTTGGAAAGATTTTCCGCCGCTATGAAAGATTTTATTTTAAATTATAAAAATTATAAAGATTGTTCAACTAAAGCAAGAGCATATTTTAAAAATAATTTTACTAAACGCAAAATGGTAGATTCTTTAGAATCAAAACTAGAAAATTTAATTAAAAAACAGGGAGAAAACAAATGAAAACATCTTTTAACGGCGCAACTTTAATGATTACCGGTGGCACAGGCAGCTTCGGTAATACCGTTCTTAAACACTTTTTAAAAAGCAGTATAGCCCAAATCCGCATTTTTTCCAGAGATGAAAAAAAGCAAGATGATATGCGGCATGAACTGCAAGCGAAACACCCTGAATACGCAAAAAAAGTTAAATTTTATATTGGGGATGTCCGTAATGCTCAAGCCATAAAAGATGCTATGCAAGGGGTTGATTATGTCTTTCACGCAGCTGCTTTAAAGCAAGTTCCTTCGTGCGAGTTTTTCCCTATGGAAGCAGTCCGCACTAATGTTATCGGTACAGATAATATGCTCCACGCTGCTATGGAATGTGGAGTTAAGCGCGTTGTTTGCCTTTCTACAGATAAAGCCGCTTACCCTATCAATGCTATGGGTATTTCCAAGGCAATGATGGAACATGTTATTTATGCAAATGCTCGCGTGGCAGCGGAGCACGGTAATACCGTTATTTGCTGCACCCGTTACGGTAATGTTATGTGTTCTCGCGGTTCAGTTATTCCTTTGTTTATTGACCAAATTAAAAATAAACGTCCGATAACTATTACAGACCCTAATATGACACGCTTTTTAATGAATCTTGATGAGGCGGTTTCTTTAGTTCAATTTGCTTTTGAAAATGCCAATCCCGGCGATTTGTTTATTCAAAAAGCAGATGCATCAACTATCGGTGATTTAGCTTTGGCAGTACAAAAACTTTTTGGAAAAACAGAAACAAATATTATCGGCACCCGCCACGGGGAAAAACTTTTTGAGACACTTATGACACGCGAAGAACGCCTCAGAAGCCAAGATATGGGCCAATATTTCCGTGTTACTACCGATAGCCGCGATTTAAATTATGATAAGTTTGTGGTCAAAGGTCAAGTGCAAACAATGGCTGATGAGGCGTACACAAGCCATAATACAAATCGTTTGGATGTAGATGGCACAGTCAAAAAATTATTAACAACTGACTATGTTCAAAACGAACTTAAACAGGTATCAAAATGAATATACTAATAACAGGCGCAAAAGGTTTTGTAGGTAAAAATTTAGTAGCCAATTTACAAGCAATTAAAGAGGGTAAAAACCGCACCCGTCCAAATTTGTCTATTGGTGAAATTTTTCAATTTGATATTGACACACCGCAATCTGAATTGGACAATTTTTGCGCAAAAGCCGATTTTGTTTTTAATTTAGCCGGTGTTAACCGCCCGAAAGATACAAAAGAATTTATGCAAGGTAATTTCGGTTTTGCTTCAACTTTGCTTAATACTCTTAAAAAACACAATAATAAATGTCCTGTTATGTTATCTTCTTCAATTCAAGCATCATTAGGAGGAAGATATGCCGGTTCGGAGTATGGCAAATCAAAACAAGCAGGCGAAGATTTGTTTTTTAATTATGCAAAAGAAACAGGTGCAACGGTTTATGTTTATCGTTTTCCAAATTTATTCGGTAAATGGTGCAAACCTAATTATAATTCCGCAGTTGCAACTTTTTGCCATAATTTAGCACACGATTTGCCAATACAAGTTAATGACCGTTCTACCGAACTAGAATTACTCTATATTGATGATTTAATAGAAGAAATGTTAGATACTTTGGAGGGCAAACCGCATAAATGTAATTATGAAGGTCTTACCCCGATATCTGCGGAAAACGGCAAATTTTGCTATGCGCCGATTACTCATAAAATAACTCTTGGCGAAATTGTGGATTTGCTTGAAAGTTTTAAGGCACAACCCAAAACACTTTTTATACCGCAAATTCCGCATAATTCTTTTGCTAAAAAATTATATTCTACTTATATTTCTTATTTACCTGCCGAAAAAGCAAAAATTGCCTTGCCTATGAATATAGATGAGCGTGGCAGTTTTACTGAATTAGTTAAAACTCTTGGCAATGGGCAATTTTCGGTCAATATTTCAAAACCGGGTATTACAAAAGGCAATCATTGGCATAATACCAAGTGGGAAATGTTTATTGTTGTTTCCGGCAAAGCCCGTATAGAACAACGCAAATTAAATTCTAATGAAAAATTAACTTTTGATGTTTCAGGGGAAAAAATAGAAATCGTTTATATGTTACCCGGTTATACTCATAATATTATAAACTTAAGTGAAACAGAACCGCTTGTTACGCTTATGTGGGTAAATGAAGTTTTTGATGCAAATAAACCCGATACTTTTTTTGAACCTATATAGGAGAAATTATGAAAAACTTTAAAAATAACGGAAAAATTAAACTTTTAATAATAGTTGGCACACGACCTGAAATTATACGCCTTGCCCAAGTAATCAAAAAATGCCGCAAATATTTTGATGTCCTTTTGGCACATACAGGGCAAAATTACGATTATAACTTAAATGGCATTTTCTTTAAAGATTTAAAACTTGCCGCACCTGATGTTTATCTAGATGCTGTCGGCAAAAATTTAGGGGAAACAATGGGTAATATTATTGCCAAATCTTATGAGTTAATGACCAAAATTAACCCCGATGCCGTTTTAGTGCTTGGTGATACTAACTCTTGTTTATCTGTTATTTGCGCAAAGCGTTTGCATATTCCCGTTTTTCATATGGAAGCAGGCAACCGCTGCAAAGATGAGTGCCTGCCGGAGGAAACAAACCGCCGTATTGTAGATATTATTTCAGATGTCAATATGGCATATAGCGAACATGCAAGGAGATACCTTGCCGATTGCGGCCTTCCTAAAGAACGCACTTTTGTAACAGGTTCCCCTATGGCGGAAGTTTTGCACGCTAATTTAAAGCAAATTCAAAAATCTGATATTCTTAAAAAACTAAAACTTAAAAAGGGTAAATATATTCTTCTTTCCGCCCATAGGGAAGAAAATATTGATACTCCTAAAAACTTTCTTACTCTTTTTACCGCTATTAACAAAATGGCGCAAAAGTATGATATGCCAATTTTATATTCTTGTCACCCCCGCAGTAAAAAACGCCTGCAAGAAAGCAAGTTCAAACTTGATAAACGTGTTATTCAGCACGAGCCGCTAGGATTTCACGATTATAATTGTTTACAACTTAATGCCTTTTGCGTTGTTTCCGATAGCGGTACTTTACCTGAAGAAAGCAGTTTTTATACCTCTATCGGTAAGCCATTTCCGGCTATTTGTATCCGCACTTCAACCGAGCGTCCCGAAGCTATGGAAAAGGGCTGTTTTATCCTTTCCGGTATAGATGAAAATGGACTTTTACAAGCGGTAGATACCGCAGTTCAAATAGTTAAAACCGAGCAAAACGGCGGTGCATTGGCAGTACCTGATTATCAGGATGAAAATGTTTCTGATAAAGTAGTTAAAATTATTCAATCTTATGTAGGTGTAGTCGATAAAATGGTTTGGCGTAAATAATATGGATATATAAGAGGTTGTATAGTGAAAATTCTATTTATTAATTCCGTTTGCGGTATAGGTAGTACAGGGCGTATATGTGCCAAACTTGCCCAACAATTTGAAAAAGAAGGTCATACTGTAAAAATAGCTTATGGTAGAAATTCTTTTGTGCCGGAACAATATAAAAAATATGCCGTTCGTATCGGATCTGAATTCGATGTAAAATTGCATGCTTTACAAACTCGTTTATTTGACAAGCACGGTTTTGCTTCAAAAAATGCCACGAAAGAATTCTTAAAGTGGGCGGATAATTACAATCCTGATTTAGTTTGGCTACACAATATTCACGGTTATTATATAAATATAGAAATGCTGTTTGATTGGATTAAATCCCGCCCCAATATGCAAACAAAGTGGACTTTGCACGATTGTTGGGCTTTTACCGGACATTGTTCTTATTTTACTATGGCTGCTTGTAATAAATGGCAAACTTGTTGCCAAAATTGTCCGCAAACGAGGAATTATCCTAAATCTTATTTTGATAATTCCAAAAATAATTTTGCCCGCAAAAAAGCCGCTTTTACAGGGGTCAAAAATCTTAAAATAATCACACCTTCCAAATGGTTGGCAGACCTGGTTAAACAAAGTTTTTTGAAAGAGTACCCTGTTGAAGTTATTTATAATACTATTGATAAATCAATTTTTAAACCGACTCCTAGCGATTTTCGCAAAAAGCACGGTCTGGAAAATAAAAAAATTATTCTTGGTGTAGCTAGTGTGTGGGAAGGAAGGAAGGGTCTTGCGGATTTTATTAAACTTGCCAAAATGCTTGGGGATAATTATAAAATCGTACTTGTCGGTTTAACGGATAAACAAATTAAAACTTTACCGCAAAATTGCCTTGGCATTAAACGCACTTCCATTCCGCAAGAGCTTGCCGCTATTTATACCGCAGCAGATGTGTTTTTTAATCCGACTTATGAGGATAATTATCCAACCGTTAATTTAGAAGCTCAGGCCTGCGGAACACCTGTAATAACATATGACACCGGTGGCGCTAGGGAAACGATTTATACGGAAAATTCAAAAGTTATTCCTGTTGGATTATGGAATAAAATATTGGGAAAAATCTAATGAAGAAGATAGTACATATTTGTTTATTGGGACCTTTTACTCCTAATGGGACATATCAAGAAAATATCCTTTCCAAATATCATATTAAAAATGGATTGGATGTAACTGTTATTACATCTAAATGGCAGCAAGATGGTAAGGGAGGGCATTGTATATATCCGCAAACTGATTATTATGATGAAAATGGAGTTCATATATTGCGTTTATCTATGGCAGGGAAAGAAAACAATTATAAACGTTTTAAATGGTTTCCTGATTTATATAATACTTTAGAACAAATTAAACCGGATATTTTATTCGTTCACGGTTGTCAAATGTTTAATATTTTTACCGTTAAATTTTATGTCAAAAAAAATCCAAAAGTAAAATTGTATATAGATAATCACGCAGATTTTTCTAATAGTGCGAAAAATTGGTTTTCCAAAAATATTTTACATAAAATTATTTGGCGTTTTTGTGCGCATATCATTGAACCTTATACAACTAAATTCTATGGTGTTTTGCCTGCTCGGGTAGATTTTTTAAAAAATATTTATAAATTACCGGCTAATAAATGTAAACTTCTGGTAATGGGTGCTGATGATGAAATGGTTGAACAAGCTATAAAACCACAAGTGCGAACGGAAATCCGCAAAAAATATGATATTAAAGATGATGATTTTTTAATTGTTACCGGTGGAAAAATTGATTTATTTAAAAAACAAACACTTTTACTTATGCAGGCAGTGCAAAATATAAAAAATTCAAAGGTAAAATTGCTAATATTTGGTTCTGTTTCTCAAAATTTACAAGAGAAAGTAAATCATTTATCTGATGGTCAAAAAGTGCAATATATCGGTTGGATTAACGGACAAGATTCTTATAAATATTTTGCTGCCGCAAATTTAGTTTGTTTTCCAGGTCGTCATTCAGTCTTTTGGGAACAAGTTGTTGGACAGGGCATTCCTATGTTAGTTAAAGATTGGTCCGGCACTCATCATATAGATGTTGGAGGGAATGTGATATTTTTAACTAAAGATAGTGTAGCGGAAATTCAACAAAATATTGAATTCTTATTTAACCATCCAAAAGATTATAATATTATGAAGCATATTGCTGAACAAAATGGAATGAAATATTTTTCTTATAGACAAATTGCTAAAAAAAGCATAGAAATAGGAGATTAATTTTATGATAATTTCAATAGCGGGGACAAGTTATGTAGGGCTTTCTCTTGCCATACTTTGAACACAATATAACGAAGTTATTGAATTAGATATTATTAAAGAAAAAGTTTATATAAAAGATTTATTTAATAGAGATTAGAAAATTATAGAATAGGAAATATAAATTGATGAAGGTAAAATCTATAAATAAGACATTGTTTTCGTTAGGATTAGTATTATCTATTTTGGGTATTCCAGCCGTTGCTCTTGTGAAAATAGGAATATGCCAAAATTTATCAATTCTTTCTATTTTGATTCAAATTTTATCTTGTTTATTATTATTTAACTATCGTGAAATGTTTTCTTATCCGTTACCTACTTCTGATTTCACTGCTATTTTATTATATATTTTCTATGTGTTATTTTTAGCATTTATTTCTGATTTCTTTTTTATGCAACCTCCGTTTGGTTTCATTTATCAATTGTTTTATGTGCTTCAAATAATATTCTTATGGAACAATGTGAATAGGGTAGATTTTGATCAATTATCACGATTCTTAAGTTGGTGCTCGGGGGTACTTACATTAATTGCATTGTTTTTTATTATACAAAATTTTCGTAGTACAGGAAGTTTCTTCTTTCAGGGGTTGGGATTAGATGAATTTAAGCACTTTGTCGTTAGTAGATCAACTACTGCTACTTTAGCATTTATCACTTTGATTATAGTATTTTTAAATAAACAATTGTCATATTTTTGGAAATACATATTTGGGGTAGCTGCTTTATTAGTTATGATCAGTTCAAACAGACGCAGTATAAATGGAACAATATTATTAATTATTATATTGTATTTTTTGCGGGGCGGAAATATAAAAATCAATAGAAAACAATTAGTAATGTTTATAATCAATATAATTATTCTTGTAATAGGTGGAATACTTATATATATGTGTGTTCCATCTGTGCATGAAATTTTAAATCATTCAATAGATTCTTTTTCTAATGCCATAGGTACGTATTTCGGTTCAACAACTGTTTGGGATCTTTCCGCTAGTTATAGACAGGAACGTCTAAGTACTATTCCGCAATTATATTTATTTGATTCTACTTTTAAAGAATTTTTGTTGGGAAGGGGGTATATGACAGATTGGTTAGATATTCCCTATTTACAGGCATTTTGGGATTTAGGGCTTTTAGGGGGAATATATTTTATAGTAATACAATTTATTTTACCACTATATTATGTTTTCAAGAAAACTGATATACCGTTTATAAAATTCACGCAATACTATGTATTTTTACGTATAATGCTTAATTGCGCTAGCGGGTTACCTTATGCAAACTCTTTTTTCCCATTGGTATTATTAATGGTTCTGTTTAGAGCGTCACAAAAAAATGATAAATCTATGGAGCAAACAATAAAATGAAAAAACGCATCTTATTAATAACCCAAGAATATCCGGCAAGAACTTCCCCTACTGCTTTAGCAGTTGCTGCAGTCATTGAAAGATTAAAACAAAATTATGAAGTTTATTGTTTATCATTTAGGCGTAATCAGATTACTAATAATACTCAAAATAACAATATATTTTATTTATATGAACAAGAAAAAAATAACAAAAATAAAATTTTATCTAGAATGTTTTTTAGATTACAACAACTATTTATGATTCCATTTTATCCGATTTTTCATCCAATCAGACAATTAAAATTGAATAAAAGAGCAGTTGAGATATGTAAACAATATTGTATAGATATAGTTATTTGTGTTTCTTTTCCATTTGAATCAGTTGTTGCCGGCAGATATATTAAAAAAATAATGCCTCAAGTTAAAATCGTATCGTACTTAATAGATGCTTATGCTTGCGGTACATTACCGAAATATTTGCCAAGGGGATATGCCTTGACTAAAAAACAGAACTATGAGAAAAAAAATATACAAAATAGCGATCTTATTATAGCTATGGAATCTAGTAAGTTTTATTATAACAAACAGAAAGAATCTTTTTATAAAAATATTCAATATTTGAATCCTGCATTTATGTCTCATCCTCCGGCAAATTGTGTAATTAACAATTCTATTATTAAAAAAGGAAAGATTAATATTGTATATACTGGTTATCTATATTTACCAGATAGAAATCCTACTTATATTATTCATTTGTTATCTTCTCTGAACAATAAAGATGTTAGATTGATTTTTATTGGTAAATCCGATATCGGGCAAATTATTGAAGATGAAAAAAAGTCTTTCCCCGGGGAGTTAATTCAACTTGATTTTTTACCACATAACGAGCTTGCGCCGATTCTAAAAGGGGCAGATGTTTTGTTGCATTTAGGAGTATCTAATGATAATGCTATATCCGGTAAAATTTTTGAATATATGTCTTACGGAAAACCTATTATTAGTATATATTTTAAAGAAAAAGAAGCCACTTTACCTTATTTTAAAAAATATCCGTTGTCTTGTTGTATTAATAGCAATACCGTTTTATTTGAAGATGCTAAAAAACAATTAAATGATTTTTTGCAAAAAAGTATAGAAAAAGAAATTTCTTATGATGATGTTTACAGATTGTTCTATACCAGTACCCCTGAAGCATTTTGTGAGATTATTATAGATAAATTTGGAGTATAAAATGAAAATCGGAATTATTTACGATGATATAGAACGAGAAGGGTTAGATTGTAGAAATCCCCAATTAGGAAATCCGGGAGTAGGCGGTACGCAGTATTGCTATCTTATGTTACTATATTATTATATCGAAAATTTTCCAAAGGACCGGTTAATTGTATATCGTTATCGGGTAAAAAAATATATTGCAAAAATGCCGGCAGAAGATAAAATTATATATAAATTTTGTGAATCTGTGGAAGATTGTGTGTTACAGGCAAATAATGATAAAGTAGATATGTTAATTTTTACTCATAGGCATGTTTTATTGATTAGTCCTTTAATTTTAAAATATAAAATTAAAAGTATTATTTGGATTCATAATTGGATTCGTGGGGAAATTTTAAAAACTATTGCGAATAATCCATTTTTATATAAAGTTGTTTTTCTAGTTAAAGAACATTATGATCGTTATATAGATCATTCTTTAATTTCTAAAGGGGTAATTATTCCTAATATGTTTAATAGTAAAGATTATCCTATACGAAATATTTGCTCTAATAACTTTAATGTAACATATGTAGGTGCATTAGTGCCTGGAAAAGGTTTTGATTATTTAGCTAAGGCATGGCCTAAAATACTTAAAAAAGTTCCAAAGGCACAATTATATATAATAGGCAAAGGTAATTTATATGGAGAAGGAATTGCCTATGGGAAATTAGGTATTGCTCAAACTGATTTTGAAAAAAAATTTGCTTCATATATTACAGATAGTAACGGAAAGATATTACCTTCGGTTCATTTTATGGGCTTAATGGGGGCAGAGAAAATTGATGTTTATAAAAATACAAAAGTCGGAGTTGTCAATCCTTCCGGTAAAACAGAAGTGTGTCCTATTAGTGCTTTAGAAATGGAGGCGGCGCAAATACCGATAGTTTCAGCTAACACAAATGGTATTCCAGATGTTGTAAAAAATAATTATACAGGGCTACTAACTTCTTTTCCATCTCAAATATCAAAAATGGTATCTTCATTACTTACTGATAATAACAAAAATATGGAAATGGGAAAAAGTGCGAGAAGTTTTGTAGAAAATAATTTTAGTCCAGAAAAAATAGTTTTATTATGGAATAAAATGTTTTTACGTGTATATAATAATGAAAATGAAAAAGTAATAGTTCATTTTAATAATATGAATAATAATTATAAATGGCTTCGTATTATTAACTATTATCTCAAAAAAATTCCATTGTTTGCCAAAATGCCTTCTATTATTGATATTGAGGCCAAAATAAGTCAATTGATTAGAGGAAAATAAAACATATTATGGGGAAAAAGAGATTATTTATTAATTTAATTGCCAATCTTGCTTCATTTTCGGTTTCCATTGGTATTAGTTTTCTATTAACTCCTTTTTTAGTAGGCCATTTAGGAAAAGATGTTTATGGTTTTTATAGTTTAGCTAATAATGTAGTTAATTATATAGCTATTATTTCTATTGCACTTAATTCTATGTTCGCTAAGTATATAACAGTAGCATTAGTTCAAAAAAATATAATTAAAGCTCGGCAATATTATACTTCTATTTTTTTCTCTAATATTATCTTATCTTTAGCGTTAATTCCGATATTAACACTATTTGTAATTTTTGTTCAACATATTTTTAATATACCTCAAATTTATCTCTATGAAGTAAGATTATTATTTTTATTGGTGTTTTGTACGATGTTGCTTAGCATTATTTCTTCCGTTTTCGGCGCCTCTACTTATGCGACTAACCGTATAGATTTGGCAGCATATGTTAATATGGGCAAAACTTTCTTAAGGATCATTGCTTATGTTTTAATTTTTAAAGTATTTCGACCTTCTATTGTATATATTGGAGTAGTAGTATTATTATTAGAAGGATATAATTCTATTGCTCAAATTATATTAAAAAATAAATTGTTGCCTCAATTATGTTTAAAACGTATCTATTTTAATATTAAACTGATAGTAGATGTTCTTAAAGTTGGGGTTTGGAATTCCTTAAGTCACTTTGGTGATTTAATGCTTTCCAGTTCAGATTTATTAGTAGCAAATATTTTATTAGGTCCGGCAGCAGCAGGTGTGATTGCAATTATCAAAACAATGCCTTCACTTGTTAGCGGAATTATTACAGCTACTAATGCCGTTTTTATGCCCCGTATTGCCACACGTTACGGTGAAAATAATAAAGAACTTTTAGTACAGGAAGTTAATATGTCTCAACGTATAATGGGAACATTTACCATTCCACTTGTAATGACACTAATTATATTCGGTAAAGATTTCTTTAATTTATGGGTACCCGGTAATGACTCAACACTTTTAGCGCAATTAGCAACTATTGATTTGCCTAGGATGATGATTGTGGGCGTAGTATGGCCAGTGGCTAATTTAAATATCGTTATAGATAAAATAAAGATTCCTTCAATATTAGTTATTATAAGCGGTATTTTAAATATACTGTTTATGTTTATTTGTATTCATTTTACTCCGTTGGGAATTTACAGTATTCCGTTAACCACACTTATTTTATCTATTTTATTTTATGCTTTTTTTATCCCTATATATCCATGCAAAGCATTGAAAATATCCAAAACAGCATTTCTAAAACCAATTGCGGAAATGATAATAAGCATAATTGTTATTGCTTTGATAACTATTCCGTTCAAACATATTGTTAATATCACCGATTGGTATTCTTTTATATTATTTGGTGGTATATCGGGGTTAGTTTCATTGATAATAGCAGCTCTTATTTTCTTAAAACTACGAAATATTTATAGTTGGATATTATTGATAGCGGAAAAAATTAAATCAATCAAGGATCTTTTTAAATGAAAAGAAATTTTCTTTTAGATATTTGTAAAGGAGTGCTAATTATACTTGTTGTTTTAGGGCACTCCATACAATACGGAAATACAAAAGAATATTTTTGGAGTAACCCTGTTATACGTTATATTTATAGTTTTCATATGCCTTTATTTATGGGTATTGCGGGGTATTTTTCTTATTTCAGTTTTTTAAAATATGATGTTTGGAAATATATAATACGCCGTTGGAAGAAGTTGTTTCCACCAATTGTTTTTTGGGGTTCATCCTTATTTTTACTACATTGTTTTAAAAAACATGCTCCAGTATTTTCTTTGGAAATTTTTATCTATATTTTAACTGCTCTTTGGTTCTTATGGGCTTTGTTAATAGTGGGTAGTATAATTGTTATCGTAGAAAAATATTTAAATGGTATCAGTAAATTTATCGTATATATTTTGATTATGGTACTAGCGTGTATTACGCCTGATTCATACAATTATGGTATATATAAATTTATGTTTCCTTGTTTTTTAATGGGGTTTTATACAGCTAAATACTCTCTTTATCGTTATTTTAAAAGTCCTGTCCTGTTTGTGTTCAGTACTATTATGTGGATATTGTTGATGCATTTCTTTGATAGAAATTCTTTTATTTACACAAGCAAATTCTCAATTTTGTATCACATATTACCTTTAGATCAGCAAATATGGGTTGATATATTTCGCTATATTGTTGCATTAGTTGCTTCCGTCAGCATAGTTATGTGTTGCTATGGTATATTTGTTTGCTTTAAATTATTTAAAGGTGGGATTATTTCATATTTAGGTAAAAACTCATTATCTATTTATATATTATCTGGTTATATAGTGACATATATTTTACCATACATAACCAAAGAAGGAGAATATAATTTATTTATTAATTTCTTAGAGACAATTATTATTTTAATTATTTGTATTTTAATTAAAAAGATTTTGGCATTTAATAAAATAATTTCAAAAATTATGTTAGGAGAATAATTAATTTTATCTTGTAAAATAAATAATTAATCCCCCGGCTATTCCGGGGGATGTTTGTTTTTATTTAGAGAAAACTTCAGTAAGTTTATAATTTGCTTTGATTTCTTGCAAGTTGTCAAACTCTTGGAAGTCATCTGCTCTAGGACCTACTGCCTCGTGGCACTCAAGGATATCATATCTTTCAGTACCGTTTATCTTAATATACTGCCCTTCTTCGTTTTCAATAAGTAAGTATTTCATAAACTCTCCTATAAAGTTATTGTCCAACCTTTCGCAGTTGCTATTGCTTTATCATCAGCAGTTAAATCATTAACACCTGTACACCCTGTAACATTGATAATCTGCCCACCTGTTACAGTCGGCAAATCTTCAAACAGTTGCACTAAAGCACTTCTGTTCATACCTGTGTAAGATACATTGATTTGTGGTGGTGTTGCATTGTTAAAAGGTGCTTCATTGGATACACGTAAAGATTTAAGATTTAGTATATTGGCAGAAGACAAACCATAACAAGTGAATTTAGTTATTAAAGAACAGTTCTGCATATCAATATCAAAATCTTCTAAATTAAAATCATTTGCCAAAACATCAGTTGCAATAGTTATATTGTTACTAAATTGTAAAGGCGGTACTTGTTTTAATTTAGGGCAGTTCCTAAAAAGATTATTTGCAATACTAACAAATAAATACTTATCTACTTTTATTTTTTCCAGATTAGCACAATATCCGCTTCTGCCGACATTAAGTTTATCACTATTTTTAATATTGATATTTTTAATAGTATCAGAAAAGGACAAGAAATTATCGGCATTAATGTTTGATGACGCACCATTAAAGACAGGCAAATATTCTAGAATAGGACAACTCTGAATAGCGGTATATAATCCACTAATATTTAGTTTATTATTTTTTGCAGTAATTGCTGTAAGAACAGGACAATTTTTATAAGATTCTGATAAGTTTATAGTATTTGTTTGATTATGATGCGCCCATAAAACTCCGCTATTTGTACTGTTTACAGTTGTTATTCTAAATATTGTTATATCATTCCCTTCAGTAGTGGGGTAAATGTCTATAATATGAGCTTTTGTTGATTCTGTCGGGTAATCAATGGTGTAACCTTCTGTTGCTGTATAATTTGCCCAATCTGCTATAGAAAACTGAGCTTGGCTATTATAATCTCCGTAAGCAACGCCGTCAATTTTAACGGAATATCCATCTATTACTGTAGAGATGAAACCCACGGGATAGCGTGTATCAATAAGTAAATAAATATGTCCGTCTTGTGCATTTTTTCTAATGTCTGGCCAACTTGCCGGTTTATTCTTCCAATCGTTTTTACTTTTTTTAACTAAAATGCTTTGTAAAGCTATACTTTTTTTATATAAGTGCTTTGGCAAATATTTTTGCATAAACACCGCCTTATTGAATAGATACCTTTAAATTTTCCGAGCTTACTCCGGTTAAATCTACTTTCAGAAATAAATCTGCAAAGTTCAAAAATATAATTTTACCGGCTTCAAGTTCAATTTG
>JAZUPU010000062.1:0-2044 GCA_045605325.1 Elusimicrobiaceae bacterium | reverse complement strand
TTTGAGCACGGATTTCAAATCCTGTTTTATTTTTCACACCCGTTGAGCATCCTCAAATCGCCCGCCCGTCAGTGGACCTGGTGGCCGGTTTAAGCGCTTTAAAGCGTTAAAGCAATAAATCGTTTCACTTTCACGCTTCACCACATTAAAGTGGTATATCCTGAAAGTGTCCTTGCTCGGCGGACACCCCTATTATGCATAAATATACAGTATAAATGTATAAATATACATTGTGCATATTGCATAAAAAAATAATTTATCTTTGTGCAATATTTATCTTGAACTTTTGATTTGAATATAGTATAATATAGATACAGTAAAGAGAGAGAAAAGAGGTTTTCAAAATGAAAAAACTTATCGGTTATGTTGTTAAAGTCAAAAAAATGTGGGACGACGATTTTGATTTTTACTTTTTTGAAAAGTTAAGTCTTGCAAAAACATCCGCTGATGTATATAACGAACACACTAACGCTACTATATATGAGTTATATGCTGATTGTTATAGCGGTAAAATGACATTAGACCCGATGGACTATTAAAGTCCATCGGTCTATATAAAAAAATTCAAAAGAGAGAGGTAAAAAAATTATGTATCAAAAAACTATGCTTGACAGCGATATGCGCACTTGCACTATGCGCAATGACTTAACAGGTGAGGTTAAATTCGTAAAATGTGATAATGAATTTATTGCATATGATTTTTGTGTAAATCATTATCATTGGAAAGAGGATTATATCACTTATATGTGTGATAATCCTATCACTGAACCGGACGATGTTGTTTATACTAATAGGGCGGTTTTATAAACCGCCCACACAGCAGAAAAGAGGTGCTATATAATGACTATATGGGATTTTATTTTAATTTTGCTTATAGTTTGGCTTGTAAATACTGTTATAATTACAGTAGCTGAAAATGCAAGTGCCGATGTTGAAATCATAGCCGTATATTGCGCTTGTGGTATATGGGTCGCCATTATAAATGGCATAATAAAATTATGCAGAATAATTCATCAGAATTACAAGAGAAAACATTATAAAGCAATATTGCTTGATCCACAAGGTAAAGTATGCTATACTGAAAGCGATAAAGTAGATAATTTGCTTAATGAATATGGTTATAAATGGGCTGATTATATTAGAGATAAATATACAATTAAAGATGGATTTGACCCTAATAATTGCCTATGGAATACACCAAACATTCGTTATACCCCTATAAAAATTATTAAAGCTGAAAACGCATATGAAATTGATTACAAGAAAGTTGAAGGAAAATAAAATGAAAGAAAAAAAAGAAACAATTATGTTTACCTATAATAATAGAAATTACAAATTTGTTAAAACAATGCAATTTCCTTCTGACCATTTTAAACAAATCGATTTTATTAATGATTGTTATAAATGGGCAGGTGTAAAAAACCGTAAAAAAGTTACTAATAAAATTATGACAGTAGAAGGCTGGAACTTCTTTTGTAGTTTTGAGGCTTAAAAAATTAAAACCGGATTTTTAATCCGGTTTTTTATTTTGATTTTATTTCTTAATTTGCCAGCCGGTCGCGCACGGCGCGCAAACACTGTACGCGACCGGAGTTTCATTTGATTGTCAGATTGCACAATTTTTGATTTGAAAGTTTGTATATATTTCCATATTGATTTTATCCCAAAATTATAGTATAATTGTATTAAAGAAAGAGAGATGAATATAAATGAAAATTGATAAACGAATTTTCAAAAAAGAAGGCGAAGAACTTCAACAATATTTACATTTTCGCAAAAGGGGCGGAAGTATAAAACCTAAAAAGGGAAAAGGTTCTTTCGATAGAAAAAAATTTAAAAAAGGGGAAGATTAAAATGAAAAAAAATCTTTTTATTTACATTTTTGTAATTGTCATTTTAATTATTGGTTTTGTAATATTCAATAACTACTTATGGAATGATGGAAAATGTACTGTTTGCGATAATGGAAATTATGTTTTTGTAGATGCTGACTATGAAGCAAAAACACTCACTCATTATTATTACACTTGCGATAATTGCGGAC
>JAZUPU010000061.1:0-14062 GCA_045605325.1 Elusimicrobiaceae bacterium | reverse complement strand
CGCTCCCCGTTCTTCGCGGTACTAGTCTTCGCAGAGAAAATCAAAAATCATCTTAAATCTACTGCGCAGCGCGAAATTATCCTTGCGCGCTACGGTTTTACGCTCTTGTGGTGCGGCTTTATTTTTTTAGTTATAAGTTTTTATAACTGTTCATTAATTTTTCAAGGTTTTCTATGGAACCTGTGAATGAATAATCTAAAAAAGCAAAATAAATTGGTTGTTGTTTTTCAATTTTCATAATACATACATTATAGTATGGACCATTTGGGATTCTTTCTTTAAAACAGTGTGTAGTATTTCCAGAGTATTGTTTTGAGAATTTATCCATAATAATATTTGTTTTTGGTTCACCGTCTGCTAAAGTTTCCAAATTAAAATTGGCAGGATTATCAAGAACAACTCTTTGAAAACATAACTGTTCCTGTTGATTTGCTTTACAAAATGAGTTATTTTTGGGGTCAAATTTTATTTCGGTATCTAAAGGAAAATTAAAAGAATAATTTTCGCAAGTATTACTTAAAGTATTTCCATTGAGATTCCAACAATGAAGTGCTTTTATAGTAAAAAAAAGTGTAGGAACTAATATAGCAATAGCAATTGTTGGTACAGCCAAAAAATCACCGAAAGTTAATACCTTACCTTTAGGATGATTTGCAGGTAAAATCTTATCTATTGCTTTTTGTAAATAAGTTAATGACATAGAAACGATGAACCAAATAACAACAGCACTACCACCCTTTAGAATTTTTAAAAAAGCTATCATAAAAGTAATCAATATCAAAATTAAATAAATGTAAGGAATTGGTGTTAGTTTATTAATCTTTTGGTATTCTGTTTTTAAAGTATTTTTTTCTTCCTCACTAAGTGTTTTTGATTTAAGATCTATATTTTCTTTTTCTATAACGAGATTTTGGACAATTTTTGTAAACGGAAACATATATATCGGATACAATATACCTCTCCAAAATGGAGAGATATTTTTGTACTTCTCATTATTTTTTTTAATTTCCTTCCATTGTTTATAAAAATAACCTACCGGATAGAAAATTGAGAACAACAACGACAAAATACTAATTTTGGTAGTAGATTCTTTCATAAAACTATTATTTGCCACACCGTTTACGATAAAAACATCATTATTATTTGTTCCTTGAACTTCATTTATATTTTCTTCCATTTTGGTTTCTCCTGTAGATAATTTAACTCAAAGCAATTTTTGTATTGCTGCTGCGTTATATATCTGCACTCGTTAAAATTAAAATAAATCTTTAAAATCAGTATACCATATTTTCCAATGAAACAAAATGTTAAAATATATTATGACCTTAATTGATTTTGATAAAGCACAAATTGACGTGCGAAACGGCAAAATGCTCGTCGGCATTGATGAGGCAGGACGTGGACCATTAGCCGGACCCGTAACAGCTTGTGCTTGTTATATTCCGCATGAACTTTACGCGCACCCCATAATGTCAAAAATCAATGACAGTAAAAAATTAACACCGCAAAAAAGAGAAATGATTTTTGAAGAACTTATAACACTCCCGATAATTTATTGCACAGGTTATGCAAGCGCAGAAGAAATTGACAAACTAAATATTTTGCAGGCAACTTTCCTTGCTATGCGCCGCGCGCTAACAAGATTTAAAAACAAAAACATTTCAGTTTTAATTGACGGTAATAAAATTATTCCCAATTTAACCACACCGCAAAAAGCAATAGTGAAAGGTGACGGCACTTCTTTATCTATCGCGGCAGCAAGCATTATTGCCAAAGTTAGCCGTGATAAATTTATGGACATCAGCGCGAAAATTTACCCAAATTATAAATTTGAAGAGCATAAAGGTTACGGCACAAAATTGCATACGGACTTAATTGAAAAATACGGCCCTTGCCCCTTGCACCGCAAGACATTTGAGCCGATTTACAGTAAATTTTACGGTCTTTTTGCCGACTGTAATTTTGCAAAAGCGGGGGGAAAATAATGTTCAGTTTTTTGCGCCGCCAAGGAAATAAGGCAGAGGATCAAGCCGCCCAATACTTAAAAGAAAAAGGTTACAAAATCCTTGCGCGCAACTTTTCTTGCCGGGTGGGGGAAATTGATATTATTGCCCAAGATAAACAAAACACAATAGTTTTTGTGGAAGTCAAACAACGCAAAACAAATTTATTCGGCGGCGGGCTTGCTGCGGTAAATAAAGCCAAGCAAAGGCGCATAACATTGACGGCGGCGGCATATATCAAAAAAACAAAAATTTCCTATACCGCCTTAAGGTTTGATATAATAACAATAACAGCCGGGGTTTTACAACATTATGAAAACGCCTTTTCAGTAAACAATTTAACGATATAGGAGAAATTATGGACCAATTAAAACAAGTAAAAGAAGCCGTAAAATTTTTAAACAAAAAAACCAAGAATTTTAAGCCGGAAATTTTGCTTATTACCGGCAGCGGTATGGCAGGATCTATACCCGAGCTTGAAAATAAAATTGTTATACCTTATTCCAAAATTCCGCATTTTTTACACAGCACTATTCCTGGGCATCCGGGTAATTTGATTTTCGGTACTTATAAAGGTAAAAACATTATTATTTTGCACGGGCGCTTCCATTATTACGAAGGTTATGATATGAAGGACCTTGCTCTTTCAATCAGAACAGCCGCTTTTTTGGGTGCTAAAACAATGATAGTTTCAGGCGCGGTAGGTTCATTAAATTTAAAATTACCCGTCGGTTCTTTATGTGTTTTGAAAGACCATGTAAATTTTATGGCGCATAATCCGTTAATCGGCAATTATGACCCAGCATTCGGCAAAAGATTTATTGACTTAACTGACCTTTACGATAAAAAATTGCGTAAAGCCGCTTTGCAAATTGCAAAGAAATTAAAAATCAAAGCAGGTGAAGGTGTTTATGCCGCTATGACAGGACCGAACTTTGAAACACCGTCAGAAATTAGGATGTTAAAAATTTTGAAGGTAGATGTAGTCGGTATGTCCACCGTTCCGGAAGTTCTTTGCGCTAAGCAACTTGGTATGAAAATTTGCGGTCTTACTTGGGTTGTAAATATGGGTTGCGGTATTTCAAAAACACCGATTTCACACGAAGATACTATTAAAGAAACCAAAAAAATTGAAGGCAGTTTTAAACGCGTTTTGGAACGCTTAATACCGCTTTGCTAGACGGTTTTTATCAGGCAAAATTTATGGCCAGTAAAGTAAAACGGCTCGGTAAAGAAACACTTATTTACGGCACTTCCACCATTTTGGCAAGGATGCTGAATTTCTTTCTCGTGCCGTTTTATACTTATTATTTAATAACCTCTGACTACGGTGTAATCGCTACCGTTTTTGCTTTTATGGCTTTGTTTAATATCATCTATCAGTATGGTATGGACCAGGCATATTTGCGTTTTGCCGAAGATAATAAAACAAAAGACACATTTTCCACACCCTTTTTGGCGGTTTGCGGAACTTCGGTTTTACTTTCTGTTTTAATTTATTTGTTTAGCCCTGTTCTTGCCGCGGCTTTGGGCATTGGTACGCAAAATTCTTACCTTATAAAATATTGCGTTTTTATTTTGGCTTTTGATGCTTTAAATATTGTACCTTTTGCCAAACTCCGTTTTGAGCACCGCGCTTGGCATTTTGTGCTTGTGCGGAGTGCTTCAATTATTGTAAATGTTGTCGGTAATATTTGTGCTTTGGCATTTTTTAATTGGGGGGTTAAAGGAGTTTTTGCGGCAGGAATTTTGGCATCTTTGACTTCTTTAATCTTACTGTTCCCTATCGTAAAAGAAAGTTTTGTTTTTAAGTTTAATAAGAATTTATTTAAACAAATGTTTAATTTTTCCTGGCCTTTTATTCCTGCCGGGCTTGCAAGTATTTTGGTAAATGTTATTGATAAACCTTTGCTTTCGCATTTAACAAGTTTGGGCGATGTCGGCATATATCAAGCAAATTTTAAAATAGGGATTTTTATGATGCTGATTGTTTCAATGTTTGACCAAGCATGGCGCCCGTTTTTCATTCAGGAAGCAAAAGAGCCGAACGCCAAACAAACTTTTGCGGAAATTTTTACTTGGTCTTTTGCTCTTTTAGGTTGGGTGTTTTTGGGGCTTGCGCTTTTGATGCCTTTAATAATTCAAACAAATATTTTCGGCGTAAATTTAATTAACCGCGCATATTGGGGGGGCATTAAGATTATACCGCTTGTCGTCGGCGGATATTTCTTTTACGGTTGCTATATTAACTTTATGGTAGCACCCGTGCTTACCAAAAAAACAACTGTGCTGATGAAGATTACTTTGCTTGGCGCGGCTACCAGCATTTTGGTAAATATTTTGATTGTTCCGCATCTTGGAATTATCGGTGCCGGTTGGGCAATTTTTACAAGTTACTTTGTGATGGCTTTGGCATTGTTTACCTTCGGTCAAAAAAATTACAAAATTGATTATGAGTACAAAAAAATATTTTTAATGGCTTTGCTGATAGTTGTATTATTCTTTGTCGGCAATCATTTTGGATGCTTGCCCGCTTATAAATCTTATGTAAGTAAAATAATTTTACTTTGTGTTTATCCGCTGATTGTTTTTTTGATTTTACAAGGCAAAAAACCGAAACTTCCGTTTAAATCTTTCCGCAAAAATTTAAATAAATAGTTTCCCCTATTGTAAAGTTGACTGTAAATATAATAAAATATATATATGGCAGAATGTTTCCCAATCATTTTGTCTGCGCCTTCCGGTGCAGGCAAAACAACAGTAGCAAAAGAACTTTTGAAAGGTAAAAAAATTGCCCGCGTTATAACAGCAACTACGCGCGCGCCGCGTATCGGTGAAAAGAACGGGAAAGATTATTTTTTTTGGTCCGATTCGGACTTTGAAAAAGCAATCAAAAATAAGCAAATGTTAGAATGGGCAAAAGTTCACGTAAATTATTACGGCATCCCAAAAAGTTCTTTGGAAAGTGTTCTGAAAAGAGGCAAATGCCCTTTGCTTATTATTGACGTGCAGGGTGCAAAAACCGTCAAAAAATTATATAAAAATGCCATAACAATTTTTTTGACAGCACCTAGTATTACAACCCTTAAAAAAAGAATTGCAACAAGAAGTGACGGTACACAAAATGTAAATGTCCGCTTAAAAACGGCATTTAAAGAATTAAAGCAAATCAAAAATTATGATTATCTTGTTATAAATGATGATTTGAAAGAATGTATCAACACTTGCCGCGCTATCATTGAGGCAGAATCTAAAAAAGTTGCAAGACAAAAAGATTTGATTAAAAAGTTAAATAAGTCAGGAGATTAAAATGGAAAATAAAAATAATACTAACTTTGAAGAAGAAATCACAAATTATACAGATGATAAATACAGCGTCGTTGTGCTTGCTTCAATTTGGGCAACCAAAGTTTTAAAACGCCGCGAAGAATTTAAACATAAACAAGATACAGAACTTATCAAAGTTGCTTTAGACGATATTTTGAGCGGTCGTATAAGTGCAAAAGAAGTTTTAAAACAATCAAAAGCATCTATTGCCGCCCAGCTTAAAGAGGAAGAAGAAGCCCGCAAAGAAGCTGAAAGAAAAGCAAAAGAACCTCTAAAATTATAATGCAAAAAGTGCGCGATTTGGCTAAAGAATTAAAAAACTACCTCTTAAATGAAGAAGAGGGGTTTTTTATCGTGAAAAAACCGCTTAAAAAGAAAAAGACAGCTACTATAAAAACAGAATCTGTTGCTAAAAAAGCAGTGTCTAAAAAAGCTTTGCCCGAAGTAAAAACAGCTGTTAAAGATAAAGCCGCCGCACTTGCAGAACTTACCGAACAAATAAAAAAATGTACACGCTGCGAACTTGGTAAAACGCGCATTAAAGCCGTTCCGGGTGAGGGTAATATCAATACAAAACTTATGTTTATCGGCGAGGGACCCGGTTTTGATGAAGACCGCCAGGGCAGACCGTTTGTCGGCAGGGCAGGGCAATTACTTGATAAAATTATTGCCGCTATGGGGTTTAAGCGCGAGGAAGTTTTTATTGCAAATATGGTTAAATGCCACCCGATGAAAGAACCAAATAACCCGGAAAAACACGGAAATGACCGCGCACCAAACCAAGAAGAAATCGCTTTATGCCGCCGTTACATTGAGCAGCAAATTGCCATAATTTCACCTGACTTTATTGTGGCACTCGGTTCCGTTGCCGCAAGAAGTTTGATTAAAGATGTCCCAACATTTTCTTCAATCCGCGGCAAAATTTATGACTTAGATTTAACTTACGCTACCCCCGCAAAGCCGATAAAAATTTTGGCAACGTTTCACCCCGCTGCGCTTTTAAGAAACCCGGCTTGGAAAAAAGATGCTTGGGCAGACCTTAAAATTTTGCTTGCTGCTATGGGGCGTGAACCGGCACCAACTACAAGTGCAAAAAACAATATCAAGCAAGGGTAGTTTATGTTAGTTTCGGTTTCCCTTATCAAAATAAGCAAAAGCTTTGATTATATTTTGCCGGCTGCTTTGGAAGGTAAAGTTACCGTCGGTACAAAAGTTAAAGTTCCGTTTGGAAAAACAGAGCAGCTTGGTTTTATTTCCGCACTTAACACTCAACCGAAATTAACTTCAAAAATTAAATTAAAAGAAATTATAAGTTTGGCAGAGGAATTACCTTTTCAGTCAACGATTTTATCTCTGGCTGAGTTTTTAACAAGCACCTATGCAAATACTTTAGGGGAAGTATTAAATGCTTTAAAGCCGGCAATTTTAACAAAAAAACTTTTAAGTAAAATTTCAAATTTACAGTCATCTGCTTTACCGTTATTTTACGCAAATACACAAAACCCGAAAATTAAAGATGCAGTGGACTTTGCAAACAAACAACAAAAAACTTTGTTTTACGGTTCATCATTTGCACCGTCGGAAGCTGCACTTTTTGCGGCACATAAAACTTTATCCGAAGGCGGGCAGGTTTTGGTGCTTGTGCCGGATGTCGTTTCAAGTTCCAAATTAATTGCGGAAATTAAACAAAAACTCGGCGCGCAAAATATTTTGCTTTGGCATAGTAAAGTTTTATTAAGTGAGCGCAAAAAAACAGTTGCGGAAATTTATCAGGGTAAGCCGTGTGTCGTCGTTGGTACTCGCTCTGCAGTTCTGCTCCCATTTAAAAATTTAAAATTAAGTTTAATGTTTTATGAAGAAGATAAATTGTTTAAACAAGAAGAAATGCGCCCCTATTATCATGCACGTGAAGTGCTTTTTGAGCGTAGCAAACTTGAGGGGGGAAAAGTTATTTTAATATCTTCCGCCCCCTCTTTTGAGGCATTAAAAAATTGTGCTTTGTTTAATTTTGAGGATTCTAAATTTGTATCAAAAGTTCAAATTTTACCGCTTGAATATACGGTGAAAAATAATAAATTTATTTCCGCGCCGCTTGCTTTGCTTTTGGAAGATAATTTTAATAAAGGCAAACAATCTTTGCTTATTATTAACCGCCTTGGTTTTGCCGGAGCTTACAGTTGTGTTTTTTGCGGAAGTTTAGCAAAATGCAAAAAATGCGGTGCGGTTTTGAGTCATCAAAAAACTGCAAAAGGTGAAATTTTATTTTGTAAAAAATGCGGCGCAAAAGAGAGTGTAGACCAAATTTGCCCGCGTTGCCAAAATCAAATTTTTAGGGATACTTTGGGCGGTACGCAGGCGGTAGAAGCGGAAATAAAAACTTTGTTTGAAGAATCAAAAATTTTGCGTTTAGATAGTCAAACTTTGCTCAAAATTGATTTAAATAAAATTAATTTTTCCGATTATGATTTTATTGTAGGTACCGCTTTGAGTTTGAGGGCAAATTTTAAAAAATGCAGGATTTCGCTTGCCGCGGTTTTAGACGGTGCTTCTGCTTTAAAAACGGCAGATTTTCGCGCAGGTGAGCATTTTGCGCAAACACTTTATACGCTTAAAACTTTGCTCGCGGCAGAACAAAACCCGCGTTTAATCGTGCAAATTAAAGATAAGAATTTATTTGATTTCCCTGCTTTGGAAAAACATAATTATTTAACTTTTGCCAGAGAAGAACTTGAGTTTAGAAAGGAATTTAACTTTCCGCCCTATGCGAAACTTGTGCATTTAATTTTAACTGCTAAAAAGCAAGAAGATTTAAACACTTATGGTAAAGCCGTGGAAGACGCCCTAAAGACCGCATACGCAGATTTTATGGAAATTGAAGGCCCTGTTGCATGCGGGGCAAAAAGCAAAAATTTTGCACAATGTTATTATTTAATTAAGTCCAAAAACGACGGTATGCTTGCAAGTTTTTTACACACTTTACGCCAAAACCCGCCGCCGAAAAAGTTAGAATTAAAAGTTTTAGCGGACCCTTATAATTTTGTGTAAAATTGTGTTATATACAATAAGAAGAGGTTTGAATATGAGGAAAATTTTACTTGTATTTATTTTGTGTTTTATTTTATCTCCGTTGATATTTGCAGAAACGGAAGGGGAAATTTTGACTTTCCCTGCTAATCCTGACGCAGGATTTAAGTGGGGATATTTGCTTTATGTACCGTCAAATATTGATAAAACAAAACCGCAGCCGATTTTGTTTGTAATGAATAACAGCGGCGTAGCTACTTCCAAAGAAGAAATGGAAGCCAAAACATTAGCCAGAATTGAAGATCATGATTATGAAAGGAAAATGGCAGATAAAATGGTCGTACCTCTTCTAGTACCTTTTGTGTTGAGGGAGAATAATGATTTTTACCCCCATGAATTAAACCGTGCTGTTTTTGTGCAAAAAGAAGGACCTTTGGCACGTTTGGATTTGCAAGTTTTAGCGATGTTTAAAGACGCTCGTAAACAATTAAAAAAGAAAAACATCCTCACGCACAAAAAAATGTTGATAGCGGGTGCTTCAGCATCAGGGGCTTTTGCTTGGCGCTGGACTATGCTTCACCCAGAATATGTACTAGCGGCAGTTTCGGCAGTACAACATTACCCGACCTTACCATTTGAAGAATATAACGGTCTTAAATTAATTTACCCTATCGGTGTTGCCGATTTTAAAGGATATACGGGCAGAAAATTTAATAAAAAGGCTTGGCTACGCGTTCCTATTTTAGAATTTGAGGGTGGCGTGGACTATAATGATTCTCTTCCTTATGATGAATGTTACCCCGGTGAGTTGAGAGTTTTAATACACAAATTGTTAGATAATGGGGAAGATGATACCCAAATCCGTGTCCGAAATATATTTGATATTTTAGCCAAGGCAGCTCCGAATGTTCAATTACATATTTACCCGAATATGGGGCATAAATTTATGACATATGATGCCGTAAAATTCTTGGAAGCTAATAAAAACGGCGGTTCATTAATTACCGTTACATTGACGGATACATCCGGCTGGGAACCGGCATTACCTTTGAAAGTAACTGCTTTATATTGGGGGGAAAATGCACCTTTAACCCATGATCAAAAATATTTAAACGCAAATGATTTGACTATGAAAGTACAAAAAAGCCATATGACATCTTGGGTTTGGAAACAAAAAAAATGTCGAGTTGATATTAGGCAAGACGGTAAAAATATTATTAGCAATAAAACTTGTGGCGGAGAATTTTCTGAAAAGGATTTTAACTTATTACAAATACGTTTTTCCGATGACGAATTAGCACAATTAAAAAATGCGAGTAAACGGATTTTTACTGTTCATTCTCTTGAACCAAAAATATTAGAAATACCGGAAAACTTGAATTTCAAAATATCCGAGCAAAAATAATTTTACACACTTTACGCCAAAACCCACCGCCTAAAAAATTAGAACTTAAAGTTCTTGCCGATCCGTATAATTTTTTATAAAATAGAAGCACCCAAACGGGTGCTTTTAAATTTTCGGAGTTTCTAGTTTACCTAGCACTATGCTAATACTAAGAGTGATTCGGGTTACGGTAAAATTCCTGACGGAATTTTCCTCCACCCCGGCCCTCGCGGTTTTTGCCTTTCGGCTGCTCGCCTGTACGGCTCGCACCTTCAAACAAAAACATCGCTCCGCCCTTCGAATCCCGACGGGAAGCAAAGCAGTTTGCTTCCCTCTATCCTAAAATTTAAAAAGCACCCAAACGGGTGCTTTTAAATTTTCGGAGAGAGAGGGATTCGAACCCTCGATACCCTTTTGGAGTATACAGTCTTTCCAGGACTGCGCCTTCAACCACTCGGCCATCTCTCCAACTAAACTATATATTAAATTATATCAAATTAGTTTGTGCCTTGTCTAAAAATAAATTTGCAATAATTTTTTATGATTAAGCGTTATATTTACAGAACCTACACAAAGGAGGTTTATATGAAAAGATATATAGGTTTGCTTGCAAGTGTTTTTATGTTTTCTGCTTGCTGCGCCGCCCCGGTTCGGCAACAAGTTGATTTGCACGGACAAAATGTTAATTACCATGTAAGTATAAGACCATATTCGCGTTATCATACTCCGCATTATATTGTATTTTGCCCCATTAAGCCAAGGCATATACATAAACCCCCACGTCCACCGAGACCGCCTAAGCTGCCGCAACATCAATTACCGTGGAGGGGGTAAAGAAAAGTTCCTAAAATTAAAAGCACCCGCAAGGGTGCTTTTAAAGTTTCACAAACAAGGTGATTTTTTATTTAATGGAGAACCCCCACCCGTCGCTCCTGGTAGAATTACCCTACGCGACACCCTCCGCCCTTTATTATTTTTGTAAAAGATAAAACCTTTTACAAAAATAAAACAACAAAGGGTGATGGCAATAAAGAGAGAGCAACTTCATTGATAGGATATTCTTGTTTAAAAGCATAATATCTATTTAAACATTAACATTATTTTTGCATAAAAAAATCATATTTGATACAATAAAAATAAGATTTGTTATAGGAGATTTTTTTATTACCTAAGCCGTAAAATAATATGGCTTATTAAAAATTAGGACTGTTTTTAGATGGGTTTAGCCCGTTCTTTTGCGTAAAGCAAAAAGGATTCTGAACTAAAAACGGTCGCTGTTAAACCTATATTTGATTATTGTCAGTATAGGTAGGCGACTGTTTATTTGAGAACTCAGAATCCTTCAAATAGCAGTCGCTTTTTATATGTAAATTTAGGAGGTGTTTAATAAAAAATTTGGCAGTAAAAGTTGTAAAAAAATTAAATTAAAGGAGAAATTAAAATGAAGAATAAAAAAGGTTTTACTTTGCTCGAATTATTGGTCGTGGTGCTTATTATCGGCATACTTGCCGCTATTGCTTTACCACAATATCGTGTAGCGGTCACTAAGAGTAAATTCGCCGCACTAAAAAGTATAACCAAAAGTATATTGGAATCTGAAGATAGATATTATTTAGTGAACAATGTATATACTAAAAATTTAAGCGAATTAGATATTGATATAGGTGGAAGTATGCAAGGTCTTTCCCGAAGAAATTTTGATTGGGGGCATTGTCTTATTTCACTAAATACTACTATGCCATATGTTCGATGTTTTGATAATAGAACTAGTATGCTCTATCAGCTTTATTTAACGGAAAAAGATGCATTATGTGTTTATGACGGTTCAGATACTTCTTCTCCGCAATATAAAGTATGCCAGCAAGAAACGGGAAAGATAACACCTTATGGTAGTCCAGGTGAATATTTTTGGTATTATTAAATATAATCTAAAAACTCCTTGTAATTTACAAGGAGTTTTTTATGTGTTAAATATTTTACGCAATTACGCAAGCAATTGCTTAACCATTTCAGGTACTTGAGCAAGGGTTTCTTCCGTCGGATTCCATAAAGATTTTATGGATGCGTCAACAACGGTAAAACCTGATTCTTTTAATTTTTCTTGAATCAATTTTACAGATTCTCCGCTCCACCCGTAGCAACCGAAAGCAGCAGCTTTTTTGTTCTTAAATTTAAGTGATTTCAAAAATGCCATCCAGCCGGCAACACTTGAAAGCATATCGTTGCCTTCCGTCGGGGAACCAACCGCAATTGCTTTAGATTTAAAAACCTCTGTCATAATTTCGTTCTTATCGTGTTTTGCGATGCTGAACACTTTTACGACGGTGTCTGGGCTTTGTTTATGTATTTCTTCGGCGATGCGGTGTGCAATTTTTGTTGTGCCTTCCCACATCGTATCATACACAACAGTTATTTGGTTTTCCTGGTAAGCATTTGCCCATTTTTCATATAAATCAATTATTTGCATAGGGTTATCACGCCACACAGCACCGTGGGAGGGGGCAATAATATCTATCGGCAAATTCAAATTTTTTATTTCCTTAATTTTGTTTGCAACGAGCATGGCAAAAGGGTTTAAAATATTTGTGAAATATTTTATTGCTTCGTGGAAAAGTAAGCATTGGTTTGCTTTATCGTTAAATAATTCTTCCACGGCAAAATGTTGGCCGAAGGCATCATTTGAAAATAAAATGTTATCACCCGTTAAATATGTTGCCATAGAATCGGGCCAATGCAACATTTTCATTTCAACAAAAATAAGTTTTTTGCCGTTGCCGATTTCTACGCTGTCGCCCGTCTTAACAACTTTGAAATTCCAACCGCGTTTGCCGTATTGACCTTCCAAACTTTTAACGCAGGCGGCGGTGCAATAAATGGGGGTGTTCGGTATTTCCTCAAGCAAAGCGATGAGTGCGCCGGAATGGTCGCATTCGCCGTGATTTGCGACGATAAAATCAATTTTTTTAAGGTCAATTTCCTTTTTTAAATTTTCAACAAAATCAAAGCGGTGGGGTGTCCAAATCGTATCAATTAAGACGGTTTTTTCTTCCTCAATTAAATATGCGTTTTGGCTTGATCCGTGCATAATTGAATAATCTTCCCCGTGAAATTTCTTGAGTTCCCAATCTAAGAACCCAACCCAATTTACATTGTTTTTGATATGTTTTTTCATTTTTCCCTCCGTGTCGGCGTATGCCGTTAATTAATTTTATCAGTTTTGGAGCTGGAAGGGAATAAATAGGCGTTGGGTGGAGCCCCAACGCCTAGTGTGCTTTGAGTGGCAGGCAATATATCGGTTTAACTGCAGTTTGATGGTGAGATATCTCTGTTTTTTGTTATTGATATGACTTTTAAGGAAGTTCGCCCGAACTCACAAAAACACTTTAAAGATGAGGGTTGTATAAGAAATTTTTCCTTACCTAGATTTATTATACAACCCTTTTCCCCCATTTTCAGTTTACCCCAAACCTAGTAATTAGATATAATCTAATTACATTATAAATAATAGTATAAAAAGATTAGTTTGTCAAGTATTTATTTGGGAAAGAAAAAAGACCTCGTCGGGCGCATAGGTCCAAATTAGGTCTTTTATATTAGATAATTTTTTGGAATTTTATGAGTTTATTTAAGCAGATAAGTGTTATAAATATTTGCTGATCCTTTCGGTGTCCAAGCATTTCCTTGTGAAATACTTGTTCCGATACTACTGCAAAGCCGGTTTGCTCTTGCATTATCTGGGAGAGCTTTACACAGGAGCTTACTATGTATATACTCTCCATTTGGGTTAAGAAAAGTTTCATGATAAATTATACTTAAATCGTTTTTTCCACAATCCATAGAGCCATATCTACCATCATTATAATTAGACATACAACAAAACATTTTGCTATTTGATATGCAATTAAATGACCCTGTGTAAGAACTTGTAAAATCGCTAGGCAAAGAAACAGAAAGATCTTCAAAATTTTGTGTGCCTGTACCATGAATCAATATATATTCATTATAAGCATCACGCAAAGATGCAACCATTGATTGATATTTTGTAAAGTCCGCTTTATCTACTGCAAGTTGATATTGGGGAAGTGCAATCGCTGCCAATATTCCTATAATTAAAACAACTATGAGTAATTCAAGAAGGGTAAAACCTAATTTATAATTTCTTATCATATTTATTGCTCCGAATTTGATTTATATATCGTTTTTAATTATTCATAGATATATTGTAGCAGAAAAAAAAAAAAAAAACAAGCAAAACATATTTTACGACGATAAAATAGGTGTGGATTTGTATTTACAAATTTGAAATATTTGTATTAAGTGGGGG
>JAZUPU010000060.1:0-29502 GCA_045605325.1 Elusimicrobiaceae bacterium | reverse complement strand
AGTATATAGCTAACAATAATGCTGTATAAATTAATTTAGCAGAAAATAAAATGCAAATAAAAAATGATACCAAAGCTTTTACTTTACTTGAATTGCTTGTGCTAGTTGTGATTATCGGCATACTAGCCGCTATTGCTTTACCGCAATATCAAATGGCAGTAGGCAAATCAAGATTTTCTACTTTAAAAAATCTTACCAGAAGTATAGCGGAATCTTCCGCACGCTATTATATGATAAGTAATGATTACCCTAAATCAATTACTGATTTAGATATTAGCTTAAATGTTAATAGAGCTTACTTTGGTCTTTTCTTTGAAATTGAATTAAAAAGTGGAGAGATTTGTGATATTTGGACAAAGAAACAACAACCAAAAGTAGCTTGTGATAAAAAGATTTTTGGTAAATCGGTTAGGTATTATATAAATAGAGATAACTTCCAACCTGATATGTGTCTAGTTTATAGCACAGATAAAACAGATAAAGCAAATCGTTTATGCCAAAAAGAAACTAATAGAAAGCCAAATGATCCTTTTCCTTATGTTTCTTGTAATAATGAAGATGGATACTGTACCTATAAGTATTAATTCTTTACTTCGGTAATCTACCGGAAAGCAATTCGGCAAAAGGTCTTGTAGGTTCAATTCTCGCTAAAATTATACGAAGAGCTGCCGTCATAGGAACCGCCATAAATGCGCCGGGAAGCCCCCAAACAAGACCCCAAAAAATCAATGAACCTATTATGGTAACAGGGTGTAAATCAACACCTTCCCCTAAAATTTTAGGTTCAATTAAACTGCCTAAAACAAATTGAAGAACTGAAGGAATCAATAAAATTAAAACAAATTTTACACCCCAACCGAATTGTAAATAGGCAATAGGCATAGGTAATAATACTGCTAATACAGAGCCGATATTAGGTATAAAATTAAGTAAAACCGTCAATGCGGCAAACATTATTGCTAGGTCAAGACCGCAAGTCGCATAAACCACCCAAACACAAACACCGGTTATAATTGACATAATAATGTGTATATATAGATAAGCGGAAACTTTATTTTGAATTTCCCTAAGAAGTTCATTTGTAATTTTTGTGCGTCCGCTGCCGAGTAACATAAAAAATAAGAAAATAAATATTAAAAAGGAATATGAAATAAATGTCATCGCGCTGGATCCTACACCCTTTAAAAATTTACCGTAATTGGAGACGGCTAAAACCTCCCTTATACTTGTAAAATTAAGTAATTCTTCCGGAACGGGGATTTTTAAATTTTTTAAAAATGCTGTAAAATGGTTTAAAACTTCAAGCAATTTAAAGCGGTAGGTAATAGTTTCTTGTGCAAAATTTGATATTGAGTTCGTAACAAAAATGATTATAAGCACCAACGGTACCAAAACAATTGTTGTTGCTATTAAGACACAAAGCCATTTTGGCATACGGGTATAAAATTTTATATATCGTATTAACGGCGTTATCATAGTAAAAATAAATATAGATATTACTAAAGGCACTAAAATGGTGCGTGTGTAAATTAAAGCAAGTGTTATGCTTACAGCTGCAATGATAGTTAAGCAAAGTGTATTTATTTTATTATAAGTGCTTATAGATGTCGCGGCTGTTTTAAGATTGTTTTTTGTAGGTTTATTCATAATATTTTTTAACCTCTTTGACTAAAGATATAAGTTGCTTCTCTAAATTTAAAAAATCATTATGGGCAATTTCTATAAGCCCCCATTTTAAATTTAGGCGTGCAAGCGGAACTTGCGGATCTAATACTTTGAATAAAGCATCAAACTTCCTTATTTGTGTATTAAAAAACAAACAAGCAATGGCAAGTTCTTTTAAGGTTAGGGTTTCTTCGTTAGGGAAAATTTTTAAAGAGTTAAAACGAAGTTTCTGCATAGATTCATATATACTAAATGCAAATTTTTGTAGGGTTAAAGCAAAAGTTCCGAAATCTTGTTCAATAGCGGTATCACGTACTTCAAATTTACGTTTTTTTTGAACTAAAACTTTGTCAAACCTGTCTTCAAGGTCTTTAAAATTCTTTATTAATTCGGAGAATTGTTTAGTTTTATCACTAAACTCTTGGTTAAATATTTTCAAGTTTTTTATCATTATTTTCGTGTTTAGGGAAAACTAAAGAAATAATCGTTCCAACCCCATATTGAGAGCGGACTGTTATATTCCCGCCGTGCAAATTCATAATACGCTTAACTAAAGCTAGACCGAGCCCCCAACCTTCTATTTGGCCGGTAAAAAAATCATCTACTTGGTAAAATTTGTGAAATATTTTGCTTATATGTTCTTCTTTTATACCTACACCGTTATCGGCAACAGCCATAACATCTTTACCATGGTCCTGATAGTAAAATAAACGAACTTTTTTAGAGGAATTATTATTAAACCTTATGGCATTATCTACAAGTTCTTCAACAGCTATTGCAAGCAGGGTTTTATCTGCAAATACAGTAATATTATTATCACATTTAATTTCAATAGATGGGCCTTTTCTTCTTATAGTATTATCTGAAGACATTACGGTTATTGCATCATCCCTAAAAATACATTTTGAAGATGCATCTGAAAATATTTTCCTTATATTTACATCACTTTTTTGTAAATCTTCCGGCAATAAATCGCTGATATTGGCAAATCTTACAAGCTTGTCTACTAAAGCACTTAACTTTTCCCCTTGCTTATTTATATCTTCTAGAGCTTTTATATTAAAATCAGACATTTCCCCCGGTTTTAGCGTTGATAAGATAGTTTCTGAATATCCGTTAATAATAGAAAGCGGTGTTTTTAATTTATGTGATACTAAAGATAATACCCTTGTCGCTGCATCTTTAGCGAGGGAATTATCCCCTACAGTTGTATGTTGTGCATGTTTATTGTTTTCTTCCATAAGTACCTCTAAAACAAATAATTCAACCCTACACCGAATAAATCCCTGTTAACGCCGTGGGTTTCAAATAGATGGTTATAAATTAAATTTACTATAAAATTTGAATTAACCGGTATAATTGTTTGTATCATTACCGAGTGCGCTATTAAATTTTGTTCATAATTTATATATTTGTAAGATATTGAACTTTTTGCATTATTATCATTTGATGTCCAAGTCATAGCCCCTCCAACGGAATAAAGAGGGAAATTTAAGATATAATCAATAGTGCCTAAATCGGCGATATCTCTTTGATTCATTATCCCACCGAAATTTATAATATCTTTTACTTCGTCTTTATAAGTAAAAATATTACCGTTTATATCGAAACTGAAGATATTAGCAAGATTATAATTTAAACCGCCTTCAAAAACAAATTCTTTAAAATTTTCTTTAACGGGTGTACCTATTCTATCAATATTTGCTTTTTGATTTGCAAATGCAGCTTTTAGATAACCTTGAACATAACTGCTTTCTATTTCATTTTCTTGTAAAATTCCTTTAATTAACAAGTTACCGCCGTAAGCACTTGCATCATTATTGGTGTTCGGATAGAAAAAAGGTTCAAAAATAAAATCAACAAAACTTGTTTTTAACATAATTGGTATATAAAAGCTATAAATATTGTTTTTACGTGCTTTATGGTCGGTTAAAGACAAATTTAAACCTGTTGAAATATCATCATTTGTTAATATTTCAATGGAAACTTTGTTTTGCCAAAAACGCGAATTTTTAATGAATACATCCCCTACACTAAAAGCAAAACTATTTAAACTTAAAGTGCAAAATATAAATAAATAAAATATCTTTTTCATTTTAATTTCCTTTTGCTTGGTTTATTTCATCACTGATTAAATCTGCTTCCGGTCCAATAATTACTTGCACAATACCTTCTTTATTTATAACCCCTCTTGCACCTAATGCTTTAAGGGCTTCGGTATTTATTTGTGCGCTATCCATAACTTCTAAACGTAAGCGTGTAGCGCAAGCCCCTAAAGTTTTAATATTTTCTTTACCACCTAAAGCTGCTAAATATTTTGCGCCGCGTGTTGTTAAAGTAGCAGATTGTACTGTCGGCTGTGTATTTGTTTTTATGTCATCAGTTTGTTGCGGCAAAACAGTTTCACGCCCCGGTGTTGCCAAATTCCATTTACGGATAGCAAACCTAAATATAAAGAAATATACAACCCCATATATAAGTCCGACAGGTAACAAAACCAACGGTTTTGTGCTTATACCGAAGTTCAAAAGATAGTCAAATAAACCTGCTGAAAATGTAAAACCGAGTTTAACCCCAAGTATGTTCATAATTACCATACTTAAACCCGTTAAAACTGCGTGTAATACATAAAGCGGAAAAGCTAAAAACATAAATGCAAATTCTATCGGTTCTGTTATACCGGTTAAAAAGGAGGTTAAGGCGGCACTAAGTAAAATACCTGCGGTGGCTTTACGGTTTTCTTTATATGCTTCAAGTATCATTGCAAGTGCAGCCGCCGGAAGTCCAAACATCATTATAGGGAAAAACCCTGCCATAAAAGCGCCGGCAGTCGGATCCCCTGCAAAGAAACGCCATAAATCCCCATGTTTAACTACTGTTGCACCGGCTTCTATGATGCTAAAATCTCCAAATTGGAACCAAACAAAATTGTTTAGAACATGATGTAAACCGAGCGGAATAAGCAAACGGTTTGCGACACCGAAGGAAAATAAACCTATATTATTGCTCTTGATAACCCAATTACCGAAATCTGAGATTAAACCTGAAATAGCCGGCCAAGTTATTGAAAATATTAAAGCATAAAAAACAGCAAATAAACCTGTAATTATCGGTACAAAACGCCTTCCGCCGAAAAATGCAAGGAATGGGGGGAGTTTGATTGCTTTGTATTTATTATAAAGCATACCTGCCGTTACACCCATAATAATACCGCCGAGAACGCCCATTTGTAATTTATCGTCAAAAACTTTAAGGCCCGCTGTCATAACAACATAACCTACAAAAGCGGAAAGGGCTGCAGCGCCGTGCTCTTCTTTTGAAAATCCTATTGCAACGCCTAAAGCGAAAATAACGGGTAAGTTATCAAAAACAGCATTTCCGGCAGCTGCTAAAAATTGAATATTAAGCATATCAGGTTGCCCGAATCTAAGCAATAGCCCGGCAATAGGTAATACAGCAATAGGTAACATTAAAGATTTACCCAAAGCTACAAAAAATGCTGCTAATTTTGTAAAAAATATTTTCATTATAAATCAAACTCCTTTTTTACTAAAGCCCTTACTTCGCCCACACTTCTACAATTTAAAGCTTTGTTGGCTACTTCTTCACATTTTTTACTGTCTAAATTACGGATTAAAGCTTTTATATCCGCGATAGTACTCGGTACTACGCTTAATGCCCTTATTCCAAGCCCTATAAGTAAAATTGCACCTGCCGCTTCACTCGCTACTGCACCGCAAACACCTACGGGTTTATTTTGGCTTTTGGCACCTTCAACAATATTTTTTATCATTACAAGTACAGAAGGATTTAAACTGTCTGAAAGGAAATTTAATGTCGGATGTGCTCTATCTAAAGCCAAAATATATTGTGTTAAGTCATTAGTTCCTATGGAAAAGAAATCAACTTCTTTTGCAAATTCTTTTGCCATTATTGCAGCAGCAGGTACTTCTACCATTATACCTACTGTTACTTTGTCTATCCCAAGTTTCTTTTGTTCTTCTTTAATTAAGCGTATAGCGGTGGTAACTTCCTCAATAAAAGTTATCATAGGAAGCATTATTTTAGCTATTCCGTAAGGGCGCACACGCATTATGGCGCGGATTTGCGTTTTAAATAGTTCAATATTGGCAAAAGAAGTTCTGATACCGCGCCTGCCTAAAATGGGGTTATCTTCTTCTATTTGTGGGATAAACGGTATAGGTTTATCAGCACCTACATCCAAAGTACGTATTATTACGGGGTGACCATTTTGAGAATCAACAATTTTTTGGTAAATTTCGTATTGCTCTTGTTCCGTAGGTGCTTTTTTGAAATTAGCAAATAGAAATTCAGTTCTTACTAAACCTATTCCTTGTGCACCTTGCTCAGCACTTTGTTTGGCTTGTTCCAATGTGCCGATATTTCCGGTAACGGTAATTTCAATGCCGTCTTTAGTTTTTGCGGCTTCAAATGCGTGGCGTAAATTCTCTTGACGGTTTATTTTTATTTCTTCCGATTTCTTTTTTACTTCGCTTATATTTGCGGGGTTTACCGTAATAATTCCTAATTTAGAATCTAAAATAATATCTTTACCGTTTTGTATTTCAAGCACGGCTTGACCGGCACCAATAATTGTAGGTAAACCCAAATTTTTTAGCATAATGGAAACATGTGATAAAGCTGATCCTTCTGCCATAATTATGCCTGTTACATGCTCATTTAGTTCTTTTAGATGGTGGGATAAAAGTTCCTTAACTATTATTATTGTATCTTCTTTAAATTCCGGTAAACCGTAACTTTTACCTGTTAAATCTGTAAGCATACGTGTTTCAAGATCAATAAAATCAGCTATACGTGAACGCAATATTTCATTACCGGTATTTTTTAATACATCAACAGCCCTTCTTACTGCGCTTGAAAATGCAAATGCGGCACTGAATCCTTTGGCGATTGTTTGTTCTGTTTCTTTGATTAAAAACGGGTCTTCCAAAATTGTGATATGGGCAAGCAATATTTCTTCCCTATCTTTTTGACCGTATATAGCGTGGCGTTCTTTGTCTAAGGCACTTTTTACCCTTTTCAAAGAACCTCTGAACTTTTCAAGTTCTTCTACAGGGGGGAGCGAAGATTTTTCTTCAACTTTAAATTGTGATTCATTAACTACAAAAGATTTACCTATACTTAATCCGTCAAGGATACCTATACCCTTAATTTTTAATTCACCTTTATCGTTAAATTCTACGGATGTAGTTAAAGGATTTTCTTTGATTACATTATCTTTAAGTTCTTTTAAAATAAAATGCTGAATTTGAAGAGCAGCTTGTTGTGCATCATTACCGAAAGTTTGAATTTGAATTTTATCGCCATATTCAATGGACAGCCCCATAATTTCTACTACGCTTTTTGCATTGGCTTGTTTTTGTCCTTTTAATAAAAATATATCTGTATTTTTAAAACTTTGCGCTAAAGAAGAAACTTCCCCCGCCGGTCTTGCGTGTAAACCGGATTTATTTGTGACTGCAAATTCTTCCGTTAAGAACATTTGATTGCTTTTTACGGTTTCAGATTGCGGGCCGTTATCTTGACGGGAAACATCAAGAACTTTTGTTTTATTATTTACAGTTGTTACATCTTCCATTTTTAAAGTTACTTCCAAAGGAGATGCAATAACCATAATAATCAAATTGCTTGGAATATATTTAGCTAAAAATTCCCTATCAAATTCAATTAATTTTTGACCTTGTTTTACTGTGTCCCCTTCCTTAACCAGGGCTTTAAAATTTTGCCCTTTTAAGGATACGGAATCAACACCGATATGAATTAGAATTTCAAAACCGTCTTTTTCAAGCACTATGGCATGTAAACATTTATGTAAATTTTTAACGGTAGCGTTAATAGGGGAGGAGATAAAATTTTCTTCCGGTTCAAAAGCGATACCGTCACCTAACATTTTTTGGGCAAAAGCTTCATCCGGTACCTTGGAAATATCAACTGCTTTCCCTTTAACAGGGGCGTATAAACTTAAAGTTTTTAGGATCATAATACCTCTATATAATTTAACATTTATTTGGACCTTTGTAAAGAATATTTTACCTAAATTATGTTAGTTTAAACTTTTGATTTTAAGTTCAAGCACTTTTTGAATAGGTACAAAAGGTTCAATTTGGTTTAAATTTAGATTTTTTATTACTATATCAAAAGCTTCTTCGTGCGGGATACCTTGCATAATGCGGTTTTCTTTGTTTAAGTAAAATTTTGCACTATCAAGCAAAGCTTCTTTCGGAGTTAAACCCACAAGTTCACTGCCGGTAACTTTCGTATTAAATTTACCGGCAATATTTTTGCAGGTTTCATACACTAAATAAAGCGGTGCTTTTTTATAATCTTCAATATTGATTGACACTTGGCAAAAACCATATTCTTCAATATACCATCCCAAAGTTTTTATACCGGGCAAGGCGCGGAGTTCTTTTGCAATTTCTTTACAAAGCGTTAAATCTTTGGTATTTAAGTTAATGTTATATGCAATTAAAAATTTTCTTGCGCCGATACATAAAACCCCTGTTTTTGCTACGCTATCATTATAATTTTTAATACCGAAATCCGGTGGAAATTCAGCAATTTTTGCAGGTAAATTTTCATAACCGCCTTTTCTTAAAAAACTTAGTTTTGTATAAGCAGGATTAATTGCCGCAGCCCCATATAAATAGACGGGAATTCCTAAAATTTGCCCTGTTTCTCTGGCGGTATTTTTTGCTATTTCGGCGCATTCTTCAAGGGAAATTTTTTTATAAGGTATAAAAGGGCAAACATCTACGCAGCCGATACGCGGATGTACGCCTTTATGTTTGCGCATATCTATAAGTTCGGCACTTTTTTTAATTAGCTTTAAAGCGGCGTCTTTAGCAGTTTCCGGCGGGGCAATAAAAGTTATGACGGTCCTGTTTGCACTTTTACCCATTTCGCATCCCAAAATTTCTACACCGCTGACAGAAGAAAGTTCTTTAAGTATTTGCTCTATTTTACTTTTATTATTACCTTCGCTGATATTAGGTACACATTCTATTAAACGCATAATTAATTGAACCAGGGGTAATATCTGTCCCTATATGTTGTAAATATAACGGCGGAAGCGGCAATTAAAGCATCGGGTGGTACAGCTTGAGGTTTGTTTATATCAATTTTGAAATCTGTTTTTACATTGCGTAAAGAGGTAATTTGCCCTTGGCTATCATTATTACCTTCTATTAAATAATTTGCACGGAAGGTTCCGCCGAAATGCCCAAACAATTTACGTGCTAAAGATTTGAGTACAGATTTTTCTTCTATTACGGCAAGTCGTTTTTCATTGTCAAATAATACCCAGTGCCTTTTTAGAAAGAATTTTGGTGTTTCCAATCTAAACACTACGGTATAAGCATTAGTTAATGCCAGATAAGTATAATTAAAAAGCCCTTTTCTGCGGCGTATTATTTTAAATAAAACAGTGCCTTTATCTGTATATACAAAAATAGGAGCAGGAAATACTATATCAAGTATAAGCCCTGCAAACATAAATATAATACTCAAAATAACAAACAAATAAGATAAAGAAGAAGCCGTATTAAGTAAAATATTTCCTTGAATAGGCATTGATTTTAGTATGAAGTGTACTAACATAAAAAAGATAGCACCGTAAAAACCATATTCTTTTAAAAAACTGCTCCAACGTTGATATGTAATAATAAAATTGTGACCCTGACTATCGTATATTTTCAAAAACATATCCGGGGATCCGTACAAGCGGTTACCTCTTATCGGGTAAAAAGAATTAGGGTTTGTAGGTGTTTTATCGGATATTTGCGGGAAACATAAATTAAAGGCGAAAAAAGCAATAGCAATAAAAATATAAAATATTATTAAAAGTGTAATTATTGTAACTTTTTTTGAGGTATTTTTTACTTTTATTTTTTCCGTTTTAAAAGTTTCTTTATTGGCAAAAGTTGTGGCTAGTGGTTGTCTTTCTGCTTCCTTAATTTCCGGTACGGTTATTGATTCTTCAATTAGCGGAGGTTCTTCCGTGAGTATAGGTAAATCTTCTATTTCTTTTGGTTTCGGCTCTATGATGGGAATTATATTCCTTTCTGTTTCCAAATAATTTAAGCCGGAAATTTCAACTTTATAACCCTTTGAGTCCGCTAAAAAATAACCTTCGGTATAATCAGTACCGTCTGTTTTATAGCTGAAGTAAAGTATAGGGTCTAAAGTGGAAAATTCCGTTTTTTTAATTTCTTCGCCGGAATAAGTATTTTTTACAATTTCTGTTTTTTGTTTTTTTAATTGTTTTACTCTTTTTGTAATAGTATTTTCAAGGCACTTTAAAGTATTGCATTGTTTTAATGCTGAAAATATAATTTGGCTGTCTTTATTTTTTAATTTAAGGACTTCGTCTTTTGCTATTTCATTTTTTTGCCATTTATTTTGTAAAGGAATACTAAAGCTATCGTCTTTAGAATTAAAAGACGCAGCAAAGCAAGATAAACTTAATAAACACATAAAAATTGTGCAGTTAATTTTGTGCATATAATTATTATATAAAATTATGTGTTTAAGGGATATATAAGGTTAGGTATTTTTTATAATAAAAACCAATTTGTTTATTTTTTTATCAATAAAAGTAAGAGAATTAAATTAGAATTTCTTTGAAAAGAAAAAGTTTTGTTTATGCTTTATAAAATATTTCCTAAGCATATAAGTGGCTAAAATTATTGAAACAAAATCTGCCACAGGTGTCGCTATAAAAACACCTTCTAATTCGTAAAATAAAGGTAAAATTAAAACTGCAGGTATTAAAAGCAAAACTTGCCTTGATAAACTTAAAATTAAGGCCTTTAAAGGTTTATTTGTCGCTTGAAAAAATGCAGTTGTTAATATCTGCATCGGCACAAAAGGCAGCATAATGTTAAAGTATCTTAAAGCAGTTGATGCGAGGTTAATAAGTTCATTGTCTGTAGAATTAAACACCGATACAAATTGTTTTGCAAAGACCTCCGTTAAAATAAAACCTAAAGTGGTAATAACTACGCTCCATTTTATTGCTATTTTTAATGTTTGTATGGCAGTGTTGTATTTCCTTGCTCCGTAATTGTAACCTATCAGCGGTTGCGCCCCTTGGCTGATACCGATAACCGGCATAATAATCATAGTATTTATTGCTATTACTATACCCATAGCCGATACTGCCAAATTGCCGCCGTATTTTACAAGCGAGTGGTTTAAAATGATATTCAGTAAACTGTTTGCAAGTTGGAAAATAAATTGCGAAAAACCGATTTCAATACTATCCCAAAACAAAATAAAATTTGTATTAAGATATTTTAATTGTAGGCGGTATTTCGTTTTATTACCGGTTAAAAATAATATTACCCAAGCCGAAGAACAAGTTTGACCGCAAACCACTGCCCAGGCAGCACCTGCCATACCCATATCAAAAGTAAAAATAAATATAGGGGCTAAAATTAAATTTATTACAGCACCTATAATTTGTGTTGCCATCGCGGTTTTTGGGTGCCCGCTTGAGCGTATAAAATGGTTTAAGCCCATAGTTATCATCGCCATAGCATTTGCAATAAGCAGAGGTTTTGTATAAACAAGGGCATAAGGTAAAATTTCCGGTGTAGCACCAAAAGCTACTAAAATATCTTCTAAAAATATGTAAGAAACAATTAAAGCAAAAAAAGCAACTATTGATAAATATACAAAAGCATTACCTAAAATATAACGTGCACGTTCTTCGTCTTTTTTACCGAGATTAATTGAAAACAAAGCATTTGAACCTATACCGATAAGAACGCTCAAAGCCATAAATAAAATTGCAAGCGGGAAAACTATTGCAATACCCGCAATCCCCAAAGCGCCTATGGAACGCCCGATATAAATACGGGATATTATGTTATGTAAAGCCATAACAAACATCCCAGCCACTGCCGGGGCTGAAAATTTTATTAACAATTTTGAAATTGTTTTATCTTTAAATGGGTTGCGTTCTGTTTTTAATGGCATAAATTTAACTGCTATGATTTTTAAAAAACCCGCACTTTAAACGGCGCGGGTTTTTTATATATAAAACCTTTTTATTTAAAAATAAGTCATACTGAAGAAGCTGTCAACTTCTTTTTTATTATAAGCTTTTTCCAAAGCATCTTCCAATGCTATTAAAGGTATACGACCTACTGAAAGAACTTTTGTGTGGAAAGTAAGGATATCAAATTCTTTACCTTGCTTCTTTTTATATTTATTTTGCAAGCGTTTAAATTCTTGTGCGCCGACAATATAAGAAACTGCATCAAAAGGTCTTAAAGCAAGATAATTTAAAGCGGTTTTAGCTTCATCTTCTTGGATACCGGATTCCTTAATATATTGTAAAGCAGATTTATAATCCAACTTTTTTGTTTGTAATTGATAATCTACCAAAGCATAGAGTGCTTTTTTATAGTTAAACCAATAATAGTTTAATTTATCTTCTTCTTTATTAAAAAAGCCGTTTTCATAAGCTGTATCTATAGCATATTTTATCCAACCGTGAACATAAAATATATCGTTAGAAAGTTTATAAAGTAATGATAAATTTGCCGGTTCAACGGAATAAATAAGAGTTTGCCCCGGGGTTATAAATTCCGCAGAATTAAATTTTATTTTGCTATAATTATAATTTAACTTAAATTCATTTTTATTTAAATTAAGTTTTTTAGGCAAAGTAACTAAAATATCTGCATTTTGTTTCTGAGCTAAAGGCACAGGCGGGTAAACAGTTACTTGTGAAGGATTAGAACGTAAAACAGGCGGTGCTGAAATTATAACTATTGGTAAAGATAAAGTCGGGAATAATTTTTTAGTTACCGAAAATTGATCTGCTTTTTGTACCTCTTCCGAATAAGCTTTTAACACTTTATCATATCCGGGTGCATCTTTGTATTTTTCGGACAACACATAATAATCACTTGGTAAAGTTTCAGGCATTTCCTTATTTTCTTGGTCAATATTTTCAGCAGATAATATTTGCATAGTTGTCAACCACTCAAGCAAATCTGCGGTTGCTTTTTCAAAATTCGTTTTTAACAAAGTTGACAATTTGCTATATTTGCCCGGAACGGAGTAAACTTCCTGATATAGATATTCATAATTATCATTACCTATTCTAAAATCGGAAAATTCATCTGATTTAAGTTTCTTTTCCAAAAAAGTTTTATATTTATTTAAAGCAGTTTGCAGCTGTTGCGATAATTGTTTAATCTGTTCTTTCGATACTTTATCATTGGATATTCTTTTTACCAAAGCAGTAAAACTTTGCAGATTAGAATTTTCTGCTTTTATTTTTTCTATGGCTAATTTTAAAGAAAGTTCAGAAGGTGTTGTTAAATTCTCTTCTGCTTGTTTTAAAACTTCCGGCAACATTCCAAGGCGCCCTAAAGCATAACGCAAACGTTCTTGTTCCGGTAAAAAATTTTTAATTAAAATTTCATATACGGTATCAAGCGGTTCTAAGTACCACATAGGGTCTAAACTAAACTGATTGACAACTTTACTGTTAAAATGTTTTAACCCGGCAAGTTCTTTTAAGGTGTAATAATCAGCCCTTGCATAAGCGGAGAGATCTTTTGGCTTTATATCATATATAGCTTCAAGTAAAGATGTTATTGATTTACTTTTTGCAACTTCCGTCTGTTGATTCCTTTTGCCTATACTGTAATGATAAACACCCAAACCTACGCGGGCTGTTTCTTCTTCATACAAGGCGGAAATCATAGCAGTATATTTATTACCTAAATCAAAAATTCTATTATCGTTTACTACTAGTTCCTCCCTTTTTGCAGCATCGGCATTAATACCTAAATTTAACAAAGAAACACAAACTAAAAAAACATTTAATATTTTTTTCATAATAGACCCCTTTTTATTAAGTTTCCATTACATTTTAACATATTTTTTGCAGTAACACTAATAAAAATGTAAAATATTTTATACCTCTCTTTTTTGTACAAGAGGAAAAAGGGAAGGGATATTTCTCTTGGAGGATTTTTATATGTTGTTTTGGTTATTTCGTTGTTCCGCATTAATAGGGCTACCTTTACTTGCTTATGTTTTCCTAAATCATAATAGGTATTCCGTTATTCTTGCATTTATTTTGGCACTTGTTTTAGTAGCGGCAGAGTATTTTGTAAGAACTTTGAAGTTTATGTCTATACTTGTTGGTATTTTCGGTGCAATCATCGGGTATGGTTTTTTCTTCGCAGGGCAATATTTGATAGAGCAAATGGCTTTGCCGGAAGTTACGGCTTTTTGGCAATCTAACTCTGCAACTTTTGCTGCAGTTCTTACGATGCTGGGTGCTTGTATAGCTTTAATCAGAGCACCTGAAATTATGGGTATTAAACGTAAGGGGCGCCATATAAAAGTTATAGATGCTTCCGCCTTGATAGATGGCCGTATTTATGATTTATGCGAAAGCGGTTTTTTTACCGGGGAATTACTTGTTGCAAAGTTCGTAGAAAAAGAGTTGGCAACTTTGACCAATTCTAAAGATATTACGGAAAAAGCACGCGGCCGCCGCGGACAAGAAATTTTAAGAAAATTGCGGGATCTTAGAGGTTTGAGAGTTTCAAATACCTCTAAAGAAGGCAAAGGTAGAACTATACAACAAAAGATAGTATCTTTAGCTTCTTTATTTAAAGCTGCAGTTATAACAGTTGATTTTAATGTAAATAAGGAAGGGGCTATAAGTAATATCCCCGTATTAAATATCGCTGACTTAACAAGGTCTTTAAAGCCGGTATTTTTGCCCGGTACAAAAATTTCTTTATTTGTTATGAAAGAAGGGAAGGAAAAAGATCAAGGTGTTGCATATTTGGATGATGGTTCTATGGTAGTAGTTGAAGGTGGACGTAAATTTATCGGTAAACGCACCGAAGCGGAAGTATATTCCATCTTGCAAACTTCGGCTGGGAAAATGTTTTTTACACGCGTTTGTGAGTTCTCAGAGGAATAATGTTTAGAGATACATCCGTAATAATTGCTGCCGGCGGGAAAGGCACGCGTATGGGCCGCCCGAAACAGTTGCTTAAAATAGGCGGCAAAGAAATTTTACTGAGGACTATTTTAACCTTTAAAAAAGTTAAAAGGGTTAAAGAAATAATTGTAGTTACAACACCTGAAACTTTTAAAATAATCAGTAAAAAAGTTAAAGGTTTAAAATTTGCTCCGGCAGGCAGTGAACGTTTAGAATCAGTAAAAAACGGCCTGAAAGAAGTTTCGCTAACCAGCAGTTTAGTAGCAGTTCAAGATGGTGCACGTCCTTTGGTAAATGCTAAAGACATAGATAATTGTTTAAAAGCGGCACAAAAAGATAAAGCAGCGGTCTTAGGGGTTTTTGTTAAAGATACCATAAAAATCGTAAAAGACGGTAAAATTACAAAAACTTTAAATAGGGCAGAGTTATTTGCTGCACAAACACCGCAATGTTACCGTACGGAAGTTTTAAAAGAAGCTCTTAAAAAATACGGTAATAAAGTTTTAGCTACGGATGAGTCACAACTTGTTGAAAAATTAGGTGTCAAAGTAACAGCTGTTACAGGTGATTATAAAAATATTAAAATTACAACACCCGAAGATTTAACTATAGCAGAGGTCTTATGCAAAAGGAAGAAATAAAATTCGGTTTTGGCTATGATACGCATAGATATAAGAAAGGTTTAAAACTTTTTTTAGGTGGTGCGCTTATACCGCATACATACGGAATGCTTGGGCATAGCGACGGGGATTTAGTTTTGCACGCTATTTGTGACGGCGCTTTAGGTGCCGTTTGTGCCGGGGAAATCGGGGAATATTTTCCGCCGACAGACGCATCTATTAAAGGTATTTCAAGTGTTGTAATTACAAAAAAAGTGTTGGCAATATTAAAAAAGAAAAGTGCAAAAATTACACATATTGATGTAACCCTTGTTGCCGAAACACCAAAAATGCGCCCGCATTATTTGACTATAAGGAAATCTTTACAGTCAATTTTTAAAATCGGGCTTGAAAATATCAGTTTTAAAGCCAAAAGCCACGAAGGTCTTGGCGATATCGGCGCAGGTAAGGCGTTATCTTGCTTTGCTGCTGTAACAGTAAAAATTAGTAAAGAGAGGAAAAAATGAAACGTTTAATTGTATTAATATTACCGCTTGTTTTATGTGTTGCGTGTGCGGATTACGGATCTAAAAAATATAAGGAGTATACAGGTATTAATTATAATGCTTATGATGTACCTAGTTCTTATGCGGAATTAGATTTAAGCACTGATGATATAGTAGAACAAAATAATACCGAAACTTTTGAAGTTGAAGAAATTACAGAAGAAGAAATTATTGAAAGCAGTAGTCAGGCATACGGTGAAGCTGTTGTAGTTATGTCAAGTAAAAAAATACCTTTAAGTAAAAATGCTACTTCGGAAGATTTACTTGTTTTTCAAACTGCTTTGGATAATTCTTATAATATGATTTTGAAAAATTACAGAACGCAGGGCTTTACTTATACACTTGCGCCGGCAGGGGCGGTAAACCCTCTTTCTGTGATAAATGTTCAATGCTTGCTTAGTGAAAATTTCGCAAATACTTCAGGTAAAAGGGTATGTGATGCTTTTTTTACCCAAATACCAATACAATATGAAAAAGAAAAAATAAAGAAGTCACAAGAAAATGCTTAAAATATATAACACTTTAAATCATAAAAAAGAAGAATTCGCGCCTTTAAATCCAAAAGGTGCAACTTGTTATTGCTGTGGGCCAACCGTATATAATTATGCGCATATAGGTAATTTAAGAACTTATATTTTTGAGGACTTACTTATGCGTACACTCCGTTATAGTTTACCTGTTAAGCATATGATGAATATAACGGATGTCGGTCATTTAACATCAGATGCCGATGCAGGGGAAGATAAAATGGCACTTGCTTCTGCCCGTGAAGGTAAAAGCGCTTGGGATATAGCAAAATTTTATGAAAAGAAATTTTTTGAGGACTTTGACTCTTTAAACTGCCGCCGCCCTGATATTATTGCCCGTGCTACCGAACATATACCTGCTATGATAAACTTAGTTAAAACACTTGAAGACAAGGGCTATACTTATAAAACTTCAGACGGTATTTATTATGATACATCAAAATTTGCGGATTACGGTATCTTAATAAATAAAGCCCATCTTGAAGGTTTAAAAACCGGTGCACGCGTTGACTTTGGGGAAAAGAAAAACGCTACCGATTTTGCTTTATGGAAATTTTCACCTACTGATAAAAAACGTCAAATGGAATGGCAAAGCCCTTGGGGTGTAGGTTTCCCCGGTTGGCATATTGAGTGTTCCGCTATGGCTATGCAATATCTTGGGGAAACTTTAGATATTCATTGCGGAGGTATAGATCATGTTGCAATACACCATACAAATGAAATTGCCCAAGCCCAAGCGGCAACAGGCAAGCAATATGTCCGCTATTGGATACACGGTGAATTTTTAGTAATGAGTTCCGGTAAAATGTCAAAATCAGCAGGTACTTTCGTTACTTTGGATACACTTAAAGAAAAGGGTTACAGTCCGCTTGATTATCGTTATTTATGCTTGGGTGCGCATTATAGAACTCAGCTTGAATTTTCTTATGACAGTTTGGATTTCGCAAAAGCAAGCCGCCAAAGTTTAAAAACAAAAATTGCCGCAATTAAGGCAAATGCAAAACAAGAAGGAACCGAAACATCTGTATTACAAGAAGCAAAAAATAATTTTGTTACTGCTATGGAAGATGATTTAAATACTTCAAAAGCCCTTGCTTTACTTTGGGATTTTGTGAAAAGTGATGCAAAACCTGAAGAGAAATTACATTTTGTAAATTTTGCTGATAATTTTTTAGGGCTTGATTTACTTAAAGAAGAAAAGAAAGAAATTTCTGAAGAAGCAAAAAAACTTTTGGCAGAACGTGCCGAGGCAAGAAAACAGAAAGATTTTAAAAAATCCGATGAACTTCGTGCTAAATTGCTTGCTATCGGTATTGTAGTTAAAGATACACCGAGAGGACAAGAATATTAAAAATATTTATATTTAGGAGATATAATGATAAATAAAAAAGGGTTTACATTAATTGAAATGATGGCGGTTGTTTTAATTCTTGCCGGGCTTGCTGCGATCGCTTACCCGGTTTATAGTAAAGCAATAAATAAGGCACGCGTGGCTGAGGCATTTTCTTTAGCTGAAATTGTACGTGAAGCCCAACAAAGGAGTTTAGCTGTAAACGGTTCCTATTTCGGTGCTTTTACAAATAGGCATATTTCAGGCAGGACACGTTTAATAAAATCAGGGGATGTACAAGTTTCCGGAGGTCAATTAATAAGGGATTTATATAGAGTAAGTATTATGGATATCGTGGGGGAAGATCCTATTGATAACGGGTGTATTGTGGTTAGATACAGTCCGGATGCTATGCATCCTCTTTTTACTATTTACACGCATGTGGAAGACAGTAGAATTTGGTGTGAAGAACTTAATGACAATAATGGAATTTGCGGTATTATTCGCAATTTAGAAACCTCTCCAATAGATTGTGAATAAAAATAGTTTTGAATTATTAACAAGAGAATAATAAAAATGAAAAAGAACTTAATAATTATCTTAACGGCATTTTTAGCCGTTACACAAATAAACGGGCTTGATTTATACGGCGTGTATGACAGCAAAGCCCCACAGGGGTGTATAGAAGCAAATTTGCAGGGGGAAGTTTCTTTACCTGACTTAATGCAAATTGCAATTTGTAATAACCCCTCTTTAAGTGCTGAATATATGTTGCTTAAGTCAAAAGAAGCAGCTTTAGGTGCTTCAAAAGGACAGTATTTACCAAGCATTAATATTGTAGGTGAAGGTACTTTAAACGGTTCTAAAACCGAGCATCAAAACGGTACGCTAAGAAATGAACCTTATTCCGCAACAGCTTCTGCCCAATGGCTTATTTATGATTTCGGTGGCAGATCTTCGCAAGTAGGGCAAAATAAGGCATTACTTTCTGCAACAAATTATTCTTATAACGCAGCTTTGCAGGAGCTTATTTTACAAGTTAATAATGCTTATTTAAGCACTTTAAGCGCAAAAGCATCTTTAGACAGTTATAAAGAAAGTAATAAAACATATCAAAGGGCATATCAGGAATCTAAAAAACGCTATGATTTAGGTATGGTAACTTTGGTAGATAAATTGCAGGCACAAACAAGTTATGAGCAAAGCCAATTACAGGTAGTTAAAGCGGAAAATACTTTGCGTCAGGCACAAGGTAATTTGGCTACCTTATTAAATTTAAACCCGGCTACCGAAATTAAACTTACTGAAATTAAAGATGATGGAGAAATTACTAAACTTGAGGCAGGGGACGAAATCCAAAAACTTATGCAAGAGGCATTAGATGAGCGTCCCGAATTAAAAGCCGGGGAAAGTTCCGTTTTGGCAAGTAAAAAGTCAATAAGTTATGCAAGAACCGGTGCTTTGCCTTCCTTAAGTGCAATAGCAAACGGTAAGTATGGGGATAATTGGAAGCATTCAAATCCTTATGAACTTAACGGAGCTGTCGGGTTACAGTTAAATTGGCCGTTATTTTCAGGAATGTCAACGATGTATCAAATTGACCAAGCAAAATTTTTATACGAACAGAGCCGAAAAAATCTTGATAGTACAAGAAATAATGTCTTAAATGAGGTCTGGAGTTATTATCAAAATTATCAGACAGGTGTTAAGGCATATGAAATCAGTAAACAAATTTTAGCAACAGCTGAGGAAAACTCAAGGGTTGCCTTCCGTTACTATGAAGTAGGTAAAGTAGATATTTTAAATTTACTAAATGCAAACAGTAAATTAGCGGAAGCCAAACAAGGCGTAGTAAACGCTTTTTACGGTTTACTTATGAATAAAGCACAATTATACAGAGCAGTAGGGAGAATAAAAAATGAACGAAAATAATTATATGCAGGAAAATGAAAGTAAAAAGAATTTATCTCAGGGGGTAGTAATAGCGATAAGTGTCGTCGCCCTAATTTTAGGAATCGGGCTTGGTTTTTTTGGGGCTAAATATTTTATCGGTAAAGCAATGGCAAAGATGATGGCATCTATGAACAGGGAAACTTATGTTACCGTTCAAACCCCTAAACTTGAAAATGTTACAAGCAATAAAAAGTATATTGCCAAAGTTGAAGCAATTAATGCTGTTGACATTAAACCCCAAGTTTCCGGTTATATTGAAGAAATTTTGTTTGAAGACGGTTCTGAAGTTAAAGAAGGGCAAAGTTTATACAATATTGAAAAGCGCCGTTATGCCGCCAATGTTGCAAGTGCAAAAGCAAATTTAATGCAAATTGAGAATGATTATAAAAGACAACAGGCATTATATAAAGACAAAATGCTCCCTAAAGCCGAACTTGAAGTAGCGGAAGCAAATGTTGCAAAAGCCAAAGCTGCTTTGGATTTAGCGGAAGTTGATTTGGACCACGCTGATATAGAGGCCCCGATTTCCGGTCGTATAGGTAAGACGCTAATCAGTAAAGGTAATTTTGTCGCAAGCGGCGGTGCAAACCTTGCACGTATCGTGCAAATGCAACCTGTGCGTATAAATATTTCGGTAACCGATAAAGAAAGATTAAACACCGTTAAAGAAATGGCAAAAGGAAATGAAGGAGCTATGCACCTTCAGGCACAACTTGCCGACGGTACAATTATTGATATTGAGCCAAATAAAGTTTATGCTGATAACGAAGTCAGCGCACAAACTGCAACAATACCGCTTTATATTGAGTATCAAAATAAAGAAAATCTTTTAATACCCGGTAACTTTATAAATATTTTAGTTGCGGAAACTTCGTCTAAAGAAGAAATTACCGTTCCGCAAGTAGCTGTTGCACAAGACGGTAACGGTAAGTATGTTATGGTTATCAATGACGAAGGTATTGCAGAACAAAAATATATAGAAGTTGGGGAAACTTTCAATAACCGCTTTGTAATAAAAAGCGGTTTAACAGTAAATGATAAAATTGCCATTACCGGTGTTCAAAAACTAAGTAACGGCCAAAAAGTTAAAGCAGCGGAGGCCTTTTAATGTTTTCAAAATTCTTTATTGACAGACCCCGTTTTGCTGCGGTTATTGCAATAGTAATGTCCCTTGCAGGTATAATTTGCGCGTGGAATTTGCCCGTCGCTTTGTACCCTGAAATTACCCCGCCGGAAATTAACATTAGTGTTGCATATCCGGGGGCGAGTGCCGATGTCGTTTCAAAAGTTGTGGGTATACCGATAGAAGATGCCGTAAACGGTGTGGAGGATATGATTTATATGTCCTCAACTTCTTTTGACGGCAGATATTCTTTAAATGTAACTTTTAAAAGCGGTACGGACCCTGATATTGCACAAGTTAAAGTTCAAAACCGCCTTCAGCAGGCGACCGGCTTGCTCCCTACCGAAGTTACCAGGCAAGGTTTTACGGTACGCTCCAGGTCCTCAAGCATTTTAGGTGTTTTGAGTTTTATTTCCGAAGATGACTCAATGACTGCTAATGATTTGAATGACTATGTAGAAGGTAATGTCAAAAAAAATATAAGCAAAGTAAACGGCGTCGGGGAAGCAACCGTATACGGGGCCAAAAAAAGTATGCGTATTTGGCTTGATGCAGATAAACTTTCTTTACTCGGCTTACCGATATCAAGTGTAAAGAGTGCAATAGCATCACAAAATTATATGCCCACTTTGGGTAAAATAGGTGCACGCCCAAATGATAACAGCGAACTCATCGTTTACCCTTTGCAAACACAAGGGCGCTTAAATTCCGTTGAGGACTTTGAAAATATTATTATCCGTACCGATGAAGAAGGCGGGCTTTTAAAACTCGGGGACGTTGCTAAAATTGAAATTGGTATGGAAAGTTATTCTTTCGCCGGCAGTATTAACGGCAAAACTTCTGCCAATATGGCCATTAATTTGACTTCGGGTGCAAATGCTTTATCAACTATGGACGCTGTTAAAACGGAAATGGAACGTTTATCACAATTTTTCCCTGAAGGTTTAAAATATCAGGTTACGGTAGATACAACAGATTTTATAAATGAATCAGTTCATGAAGTTATTTGGACCTTGCTTGCCACCTTTATTTTGGTTGTTTTTGTTTGTTATTTGTTCTTACAAGATTGGCACGCAACTTTAGTTCCTTCAATAGCTATACCTGTTTCCTTGCTTGCAACTTTTATTGTAATTAAAGGGCTTGGGTATTCAATCAATATGTTTACTTTGCTCGGCTTAGTACTTGCTATCGGTGTTGTAGTAGACGATGCTATCTGCGTTGTTGAACGTGTTATCTTGCTTATGAGCCGCGAAAAGATGAACCGCTATGATGCAACAGTTCGCGCTATGAAGGAAATCTCCGGTCCGATTATTGCAACTACTTTGGTTTTGCTTGCTATTTTTGTCCCTATTGCATTTTTAGGCGGTATTACAGGTAAAATTTACCAGCAATTTGCCGTTACTATTGCAACGGCGGTAACATTTTCATCAGTTAATGCTTTAACCTTATCCCCTGCAATTTGCGCGACAATGCTTACCGATATTAAACCTACGCAAATAAGATTCCTTATTTGGTTTAATGACTTAGTAGATTTCGCTCGCACCAGATATGCTGCTTTTGCACGTTTGGTAGGCAGGCATGTTTTTGCAATATTCATAATATTTGTCGTTTTAGTGGCGATAGCTTTTGGAGCTTTTAAATTGAATAAGACCTCCTTTGTCCCTTCTGAAGACCAAGGTTTTATTATGGCAAATATACAGCTCCCGGAAGGCGCGACTTTGGGCAGAACGGAAGAAATTTCCAAACAATTTGCCGAAATTGCCAAAACGGAGCCGGGAATAAAAGATATTATTACCATTATGGGTTTTAGTTTTACCGGCGGCGCAGGGGAGAATGTGGCTATTGCTATGATTGCTTTAAAACCGTGGAGTGAACGCCCTAAAAAGGAGGATTCCTCCACCGCTATTGTAAACCGTTTACAGGCAAAAACGATGAATATTCCGGAAGCGGAATTTCAACTTATGGAAATGCCTGCCATACCTGCTTTAGGTATATCTGACGGTATGCAAATTAAGATACAATCTCTTGAAAGCGGTGATTATAATCAACTTGATAATGCAGCAAAGAATTTCATCGCCGCCGTAATGGCTTTGCCGGAGGTGCGTTTTGGTTTTTCTGACTTTACTTCCAAAACACCTAATATTTATTTAGATATTGACCGCACTAAAGCAGAAGCTATGAATGTTCCGCTTTCAAATATTTTCAGTACTATTGAAAATTATTTGGGTTCGGGCTATGTAAACGATATTAATTTGGGTACTCAAGTAAACAAAGTTATTGTACAGTCCGATTGGAAATACCGCAAAAATCTTCAAAGCATAAATAATATTTATGTCCCAAGCAATACGGGTGCTATGGTGCCTTTGGGGGCTTTGGTTAATTTAAAAACTGTGCTTTCTCCGCGTCAAATCGTGAGATATAACCAATATCCTTCTGCAGGTATTACCGTTATGCTCAAAGAAGGGGCAAGCAGCGGTGAAGCTATAAAGAAAGTTGAAAACAATATTAATGAATATCTCCCGAAAGGTTATTCTTATGAATGGAGCGGTATCAGTTATCAGGAAAAGCAAAACGAAGGCCAAATGGGTATTTTAATCTTTTTGGCTTTAGTGTTCGCTTACTTGTTTTTGGTGGCGCAGTATGAGAGCTGGAGTATACCGATGTCTGTTATGATGTCTGTTGTCGTTGCTTTAGCAGGGGGGCTTTTAGGCCTTTGGGCTATGAGTGAAACCTTAAGTATTTACGCGCAACTTGGTATTGTTTTGCTTATCGGTTTAGCAGCAAAGAACGCCATTTTGATTGTGGAATTTTCTAAAGAAGAATATGAACGCGGCAGCAGCATTATACACTCCGCTGTTACAGGTTTGAAGGAAAGGTTCCGTGCAGTTTTAATGACTGCCTTCACTTTCATTTTAGGTATTGCCCCTTTAATCTTTGCAACAGGGGCCGGTGCAAACAGCCGTAAAGCAATAGGTATACCTGTATTTTGGGGTATGTTGCTTGGTACTATTTTAGGTTTGTTTATTATTCCGCTATTTTATGTTCTTGTTCAAACAGTAACGGATAAAATAAGCGGTAAAGAAATAAAAGAAAATTAACAATATCCTAAACTTTACAATAAAAAACCCCGGGTTTAATTTACTCGGGGTTTTGTGTTACTGATATTATTTTATTTATTGTTGTTCCATTATTTGAAAAACTTCTTGGGTAAGCTTACATCTTTTTACGGGGCCGAAATCTTTTTGTGCTTTAAGTTCTTTGAAGGTGGAAAAATGCCCATTGCCTTCATTATAAATTGTTTCCGCAACGACTTTACCGGTAGATCTAAGACGTTTAGTAATCTTCCATTCACTGTAATTATATATACCGTAATCATCATCAAAAGCATCACGAACACTTAAGGTATACATATATTTATCATCGTAGATAACATCAGTTACATTAGCAGTTTTCTTTACAGTATTTATTTGTTCTTTTGTCTGTTCGGTAAGTTTTTCATTTATTATTTTTTCAATATCGGCAATTTTAATACTGTCTAAATTTGTAGGAACAGTAAAAGTTACACCGCTGTCAGTTATTTGTGTTATGACTTTATTAATTTTTTCTTTAGTTGCTTGGGCATTAAGCAAAACTGGCAAGGCAAATAAACCCAAGATAATTAATATTTTACCTTTTTTCATAATACCTCCGTACGTTATAATTTTAGTATATGTAATTGAAAAATGCAAATATCATTTGTTCCTATAAGAAATATAGGTCTTTTGTCCTAGCATGTTTTTTATAAACAATGCTAAACAAAAGTATTTTTAAATATGATAAAATTTAAGAGTGAAAAAGATTTCCTGGTATAGTTTTTTTACGGAGAAGATGGAGATTGTCCTAATCCCCAAATTATCGCGCGGTTTTAAGTTTACCGTGAGACCTTATACTTTGTTTTTGTTCGCTCTTTTATGGCTTGGAATTACACTCTATTCTGCTTTTGTTATTACTAGGGAAATAGATTATAATTTCGTCAAAGCCGATAATAAGGTTATGAAAGCAAAACTTGCTATGATTGCAGAAGAACTTGCAAATAACCGCAAATACTTAAAGCTTGCGCGTGATACGGATAAACAAATGCGCCAAATGCTAGGTATGAAAGGGGGGAAATATATTAATATGCCCGGTGGTATTGATGATGCTAAAGAAGAAAGAAAAATAACTTTCAGTTCCATTTTTTCTAAAGAAAGCAAAGATATTAATGAACAAGAAATAAATGAAATTTTTAAGGAAACAACCGCCGCAGCCGAAGAACAACTTGCAAGTTTCCAGGAAATTGCTTGGTTTTATACAAATCAAAAGAACAGCAGCAATGCAAAACCATCAATTAAACCGACAAAAGATTATAGGGTTACTTCAAATTTCGGCTACCGTTTAAACCCTTTCCCGTCTTACCATTATGGTATGGATCTTGCCGGCAAAGCAAATTCGCCCATTTATGTTACGGCAGACGGTGTTGTTAGGCAAACCGGTTGGGCTACCGGTTACGGGCAGGCGGTTTTGGTGGATCATAGTTTTGGTTATTCAACTTTGTACGGGCATTTATCGGATATCCGTGTCAAAAAAGGGGACCGTGTAAAACGCGGTCAACTTATCGCGAGTATGGGTACAACAGGCCGTTCAACCGGCGTACATTTACATTATGAAGTATGGAAAGACGGAACACCCGTCAATCCAAAAGATTATTTATAGGAGGAATTATGAGTTTTCTTGATAAAGAAGATAAAGCAGGTGAATATACATCAGTAATTAGTGAACAATGCCAATTTCAAGGCACATTAGATTTGCAAGGGTCTATCAGAATAGACGGTACCCTTGAAGGTAATATTGATAATGCCAAATTGGTTACCATCAGTAGAACCGGTACGATGAAAGGTGATATTTCCGGTTTAGGTGCAGTAATAATAGGTAAAATGGAAGGTGATATTTGCGTTGAAGAACTTGAAATTTTATCTGAAGCGACTTTAAAAGGTAATATTCGCACAAAAAGTATTTTAATTGAAAAGGGGGCGAAAGTAAACGCTACAATTACAGTAGTAACAGAACAAGAAGAAGAACTTAAAGGCGAAGCAATTATTGAAGAAAAGAAGGAGAAGAAAAAATGATTTCCTTTTTTATTAAATACAGAAACCCTATTTTAATTACGACGGTCATAATTTTCTTAGCAAGTATCGGCGTTATAGGCGCAGGCGTTGTGGCTGATCAATATAATGCCAGTACTGTTTTAGCAAAAGTAGGTGATGCAAAAATAAAATATAAAACTTTTGCTAATGCTTATGATATGGTACGCCAAAAATATATTGACGAAGGCAAAGAAATAAGCGAAGAAGAAGATAAACAAATTAAACAGGAAATTGTTCAAGATTTAATTATGTTGGAAGCTTTAAACCAATCCGCTAAAGATTTGGATATAGGCGTAAGTAAAGCAGAAGTAGCTTATTCCATAAAAAGTGATCCTGCTTTTGCCCCAAACGGCGAATTTAACAAAAACGCATATATTTATGTGGTGAGAAATCAGTTTCATGTAAATCCGGCTGAATTTGAGGAAACTATTGCAAAGAGATTAGCTTCCGGTAGATTAAGAAGGGTTTTAGTTGCAAGTTCTATGCCGACTTCCTTTGAAAAAAATATTTTAATGCAAGGTGCATCTTCTTTAAAAGATGAAGAAAAACGGGCATTAGAAAGTTATTTACTTGAACTTAAAGTGAGAAGTTTTACCGCAGCTTTCAGTGATGCTTTAAACGCTACACATAAAAGCACAATAAATATACAGTTCTAAGTATTTATAATTTTAATTTTACGCCCTCTGTTTCTTGCAGGGGGTGTTTTTTTATGAGATATGACAATATAGTCGCGTGCTATATAAAAAAATGCTATACTAACCTTAAAGGAGATTTTTAATGTAGGGTTGGTTGCCCTAAGAAAATTTATCTGTTTTTGGAGCCGTTAAAGAAACGGATGTGCTTTGGAAAACCGAAGCCCTTCTCAAGTCCAAAAGCAGCCGACTTAGGTACACACAAATGATAAATAGTGGGTATCAAATGTTTCCCGTATTGTGACGGGAAACTACGGCTGTTATTGTGGAACACTTGAGAAGGTCCATAATTGATAGCCGTTTTTTATTGGCTGAATTTAATTTGAGGCGAAATTTATGAGAGAAATTATAACAAAAAGTATCAAAGAAAGAATAAAAGAATTAAGTGAAATTATTAAAAGAAACCCAGAAGTAAAAGAACTTTATATGGAAAGGGCTAAATTATATGATGAAAATAAACAATATAAAAAAGCCGCTCAAGATTTTAAAAAAGCATATTCGGGGTATTATCTCAGTCAAGATATATTATCTTTATGCATAGAATTAGGTTTATATGAAGAGGCGGAAAAACTATATACCAAAGCAATAAATAAAGACAAAAATAATGTTCATAATTATGTAAAAAGAATATGTTTTTATATGGGTATAGAAGAAATAGAAAATGCAATTTTAGATTGCAAGTTAGTATTAGAATTAAACCCAAACGAAGAGACCATTTTAGCACTTCAAAAAATACTTACCGGCGATTATATAAAATACAAAATGAAACGAAGAATAAAGCAAAATCGTATGCGCAAATTAAACGAATATCTTTAAGTAAATTTTGATTTTCTGTTACGACCTAAGCGGTACGCATAACGCGGAAACTAAAATTAAGACAAAAACAAAACCCCTGTTTAACAGGGGTTTTGTCAGTAAAGTTTTCTTTACTCAGGTTTTGTTATACGGCGTGTGATTGTTTTCTTTTGCACGCAAAGGACTGTGTCTCCTGCTTTTGTGCCTCTAAAGCCCTCAATCAAAATACCGCATTCATAACCCTTTTCAACTTCTTTGACATCATCTTTAAAGCGTTTTAAACCGCCGATTTTGCTTTTATGGATTTGTTCACCGCCACGCATAATTTTTGCATCAAAATTACGCGTGATTTTGCCTTCTTCCACGTATGAGCCGGCAATAAAACCGGAACTTAAATCAAACACCTGGCGAACAGTTGCACGCCCGACGACTTCTTCCACAATTTCCGGCTCAAGTAAACCTTCCATTGCGGCCTTTAAGTCCTCCAAGAGTTCAAAGATGATATTATAGTTGCGTATTTCAATACCTTCCCTTTCCGCTTCTTCCGCAACAGACGGAATAGTGTTGACATTAAATGAGATTATAACCGCATCACTTGCTTTGGCAAGTAAGAGGTCTGACTCATTGACATCACCGGCGGCGGAGTGTATAATTTTAACTTGCACTTCGTCGTTTGTTAAACCCAAAATAGCATCTTTAATTGCCTCAATAGAACCTTGAACATCTGCCTTTAAAATAATAGCAAGTTCTTTAATTTTCTTACCGTCTGCACTCTTTAAGTTGGTTAAAGAAACATGTTTTTGATGTTCAATATGTTCCGCTTTGTGTGCTAGTTTACGCTTTTCGGAAATATGTTTGGCTTCTTTATCGCTTTCGGCTACATATAAAGTTTCACCCACAACAGGCGGTTCGCCGTTAATACCTAAAACCTCAGCAGGAACACTTGGCCCAGCACTTTGCATACGGTGACCGTGTTCATCAATTAAAGCACGCACCCTGCCGTAAGTTGTACCCACGATAAACGGATCGCCCACTTTTAAAGTACCTTTTTGTACTAGTACAGTGGCAACAACACCCCTTTTATTATCGCGTTTGCTTTCCAAAATTACGCCGACAGCTTTGCGTTTCGGATTGGCTTTAAGTTCCATCATTTCCGCTTGAATTGAAACCATTTCCAAAAGTTTATCAATATTGATACGCTTTTTTGCGGAAATTTCTACAAAGATAGTGTTACCTTGCCATTCTTCAGGAATTAAACCGCGGTTTGCAAGTTCTTGTTTGACTTTATCCGGGTTTGCACCGGGTAAATCAATTTTATTTACCGCAACGATTATTGGTGCTTTTGCACTTTGCGCGTGGTTTATTGCTTCAATGGTTTGAGGCATAATACCGTCGGTAGCGGAAACAACTAAAATTACAATATCCGTTGCTTGTGCGCCCCTTGCACGCATGGCAGTAAATGCTTCATGACCCGGAGTATCTAAAAAGGAAATATAACCGCGTGATGTTTTAACCCTATATGCACCGATATGCTGCGTGATTGCGCCGAATTCGCCTGCAACGACATTTGAGTGGCGGATAGCGTCAAGCAAACTTGTCTTACCGTGGTCGACATGCCCCATAATTGTTACAACAGGCGCACGGGGGGCAAGGTCTGCCGGGTTATCTTGTTCTTGGGATGCTATTTCTTCTTCGGCAAATTCTTGGGTAATTTCTGCTTTAAAACCGCATTCTGCCAAGACAAGTTCCATCATATCCGGCTCAAGTTTTTGGTTAATGGTGGCAAAAATGCCCATACCCATAAGTTTTTTGATAAAGTCATTTATTTTAAAGTCCATCTTTTCGGCAAGTTCTTTAATTGTCGGCTGACCTAAAATTTTGATGACTTTTTCTTTAGGTTTATCTTCTGCTGCCGGTGCTTTTTCCTGCGGTTTAGGTGCAGGTTTATGCTCCGGTTTAACTTCGGGTTTAAGCTCCGGTTTAATTTCGGACTTTGGTTTAGGTTGAACTTCTGCCTTAATTTCCGGTTTAACTTCGGGTTTGACCTCTTGTTTAAATTCCTT
>JAZUPU010000059.1:0-4213 GCA_045605325.1 Elusimicrobiaceae bacterium | reverse complement strand
TGCAATCCCGGGACCCATTATATATGTCAAGATTTAGGAGCATTTACCAAAGTACCGTGTGAAAAAGTAGGGATGACTTGGGCGAACACAAACAGCACTTGTTATGTAGATGAAGAAGCCAGGTGTAAAGGATTATATGATGACAGTATGTGGAACGGTAATTTTTGCGGGTATACAAACACTACTAGGCAAACGATAGGTGAATATATGGTATGTGAGGGAACATCTCGTTGGGGATGTCAATATTCAACCATAAATGCAGGAGGGAAATGTATTGGTGACTGTCAAAGCGTTTGGATTACTTCCGGCGGAGTATGTGAAGGTTACTGTGCTGGAGCAATAGTTAATGAAGGTGGTATTTGTACTGGATACTGTTCTGGATCAACAATCAATGATGGAGGTAAATGCATTTGCGATAAATCAATTTATTCCGGAGATTGTGAATGTAAAAGAAGTACTTACTATGGTACAGGTTGTTGTGAAGGTTATGATTGCCGCGGTTGGGTTCCTCGATGTGATTGCCCTATTGATCCCGAAACAGGGCAACATAAAAAAAGTTGTTAATTTATCAAATCAGATAAACAATATAACTCCCCGTGCTAAAAACACGGGGAGTTTCATAAGTATTTTTTACCCCAAGTCAATTAAGGGCCACTTTTTTTGGTAGAGTTCTATCAGTCGGCGTTCCCTCTTATTTTCGCCACCCATTTTTTACGGTTGTTGTCTATGTAAAAAACAACTCCGCAAGCCACCCTCCGCGCTTTCTTATTTTTGCAAAAGGAAAAATCTTTTACAAAAATAAAACGGCAAAGGGAGAGGGTAATATAGAGCAAACTCATTAAAAATCTCATTCTTTTAAAAGTATTATACTTATCTGAATCTTAACAACAAATTTGCGTTTAAGGTATTAATAAGTTATAATATATGTATGAATTTCAGGCAAGAGTAAGGAGAACTATGGTAGCCAATTTAGCAGTACTCGTCCTTGCAGGCGGCAAGGGCACACGTATGAAATCCGCCACACCTAAACCTTTACATAAAATTTTTGGTTTGCCGCTTTTGGCACACATTTTGCAAACCGCTGATACTTTAAAACCGGAGGCAAATGTTATTTTGTGCGGTCATCAGGCAGATATTTTAAAGCAAACAGTTAAAGAAAATTATGCCGCTTGGGGTATCAAAGCGAACTTAAAATTTGCATTGCAAAAAATTTTAAACGGTAGCGGATCGGCCGTAAAATATGCAATGCCGGCACTTAAAAAATATAAACAAGTTTTAATTTTAGCAGGTGATGCACCTTTAATTGAAGCCGATACTTTAAAACAACTTGTTAAATATCACAATAACAAAAAGGTCTCTTGCACCGTCTTAACAGTTGAAGTTCCAAACCCGAAGGGTTACGGTCGTATCGTTAAAGAAAATAATTTTGTAAGAATAGTTGAAGAAAGTGAAACTGATTCCAAAACCGCACCAATCAAAGAAGTAAATTCCGGTATGTATATTTTTGAAGTAAAAGACCTTGAAAAAGTTTTAAAACTTTTAAAACCTCAAGGCCCGAAGCAGGAATATTATTTAACCGATACTTTGGCATTACTTCAAAAACAAGGTAAAAAAGTTGAAATTTTTAAAGCCGCTGATTATAAAGAGGCCATGGGTATAAATTCTAAAAAACAGCTTGCAGAAGCCGCAGCGGCTATGCGCGAGAAAATCAATAATAAGTTAATGGACGAAGGCGTAATTTTGATTGATCCTAAAAATACTTATATTGATAAAACCGTCAAAATCGGTGCGGATACAGTTATTTACCCCAATTGTTACATTTACGGCAAAACAGTTATCGGCGAAAATTGCAAAATCGGTCCTAACTGCTGGATAGAAAATTCAAAATTTGAAAATAATGTTGAAGTAAAAATGTCTTGCTACATTTTAGATAGCCATTTAAAAGAATGCTCACAAACCGAGCCGTTTGCCAAACTCCGCCCTCAAACTATTGTAGAAAGTAAAGCCAAAATCGGCAGTTTTGTGGAAATTAAAAAGTCCACAATCGGCAAGGGGTCAAAAGTTCCGCACCTTTCTTATATAGGGGATACGGTTATGGGCGCAGGCGTAAACATCGGTGCCGGCGCTATAACTTGTAATTACGATGGGGAACATAAACATCAAACAATAATAGGGGATGATGTTTTTGTCGGTTCCAATACAAATTTTGTTGCACCTGTTAAAATCGGTGCCGGTGCGAAAATCGGTGCCGGTTCCACAATAACAGAAGATATACCTGCCAAAACTTTGGCAATAGCCAGGGCAAGGCAAGTTAATCTCAAAAACAAAAAAGGAAAATAAAATGAACGACCCTATTGTACCCAGGGAATTAAAAATATTCACATGTAATGCAAACCGCGCTTTAGCGGAAAAAATTGCAAAACATCTCGGCAAAGAACTCGGCTCTATGCGTGTTGAAAGATTTGCCGACGGCGAAATTGATGTCCAGGTCACTGAAAGTGTACGCGGCGCTGATTGCTATGTTATCCAGCCTACTTGCCCGCCCGTTAATGAGAATTTAATGGAATTATTAATTACTCTTGATGCCTTAAAACGCGCTTCAGTTGCACGTGTTACTGCCGTAGTGCCTTATTACGGTTATGCCCGTGCCGATAGGAAAAGCAGCCCCCGTGTTCCGATAACGGCTAAACTTGTGGCAAATCTTATTGCCCAAGCCGGTGCGGACAGAGTTATGGCTATGGATTTACACGTCGGGCAAATACAAGGTTTCTTTGATATTCCGGTGGACCATTTAAGGGCACGCGGTGTGTTCTTAGATTATTTTCTTAAAAATAAACCAAAAGATTTGGTTATCGTTTCCCCGGATGTCGGCGGTGTGGAACGCGCAAGACGTTTTGCGGCACGTATGGATGCAGGGTTAGTCATTATTGATAAAAGGCGCCCTAAGAAAAATGAGGCGGTTGTTTACAACTTAATCGGTGATGTTAAAGATAAAACCGCTATTATTGTTGATGATATCGTTGATACAGCAGGCACTTTATCAGTTGTTGCACAAAAAGTTAAAGAAAGCGGTGCCAAAAAGGTCTATGCCGTTGCAACGCACGGTGTCTTATCACGCGACGGTGTTGATAAAATTGAAAACTCCGCTTTAGAAAAACTTTTTATTACTGATACTTTGCCGGAAGAAAACCGTAAACAAAGCCCCAAAATACAAGTGCTTTCAATCGCACATATTTTGGCAGATGCCATCAGCCGTAACCATGATGGCCGCTCAATAAGCGAAATGTTTAATTAAATTTTAATATAAATTGTTGGAGGAAGTACAAAATGCAAAAAGTAAAAATTAATGCTCAGCCAAGAGAAAAGGCCGGTGTTCGCGGTGAACTCTCAAAAATCAGAGCACAAAAGAACATACCTGCGGTCTTGTATGGTGAAGGTTTAGAACCTATTTCTATAACTATTTCTCAAAAAGATTTGGCTGAAATTCAAAAATCAGGCAGCAATGCCATTATTGAAATTGCCTTACCTAAAAGTACAGAAAACGCAATTATCAAAGAAGTTCAATATCATGTTGTAACCGATAGTCCGATACACGTTGATTTCCAAAGAATTTCTATGAATAAACCTCTTGAAACCATTGTTCCTATCGTATTGAAAGGCGATTGTGCTTGGGTTAAAGAAAACGGTGGTATCGTTGACCATACCGTTAGAGAAGTTTCAATCAAATGTTTACCTGCCGATATTCCGCATGAAATTGATGTTGATATTACCGGCTTAACATTGGATAAACATATTACTGTTGCCGATTTGGTTGCCCCTAAAGGCGTTACCATTTTAGGCGAAGCAGACAGAATGATTGTCCATATTATGATTCCGCGTGAAGAAGTTGCCGCAGCACCTGCTGCCGCCACCGGAACCGAAGCCGCACAACCTGAACTTTCCGCCACAAAAGGTAAGAAGGAAGAAGAAGGTGCCGCTGCCGCAGGCGATAAGAAACCGGCTGAAAAGAAATAATTTTTTAAAATTATTTTTTGAAATTAAAACACCCGTGGGTTTTAACCCGCGGGTGTTTTATGTTTCAAATCCCGACGGAAAGCAAAGCAGTGTGGATTTGCTCCATACAAAAATTTAGAGTGAGGGATTTGCCCTCCGGTCATTTTACTGACGTAAAACGCCTCCGGGCCCGGGCTCACCATCCTCGCCTTTCGCTACG
>JAZUPU010000058.1:0-8457 GCA_045605325.1 Elusimicrobiaceae bacterium | reverse complement strand
ATTTTCTCTGCGACGAAGAGTACCGCGAAGAACGTGGAGCGAAGCGACATCTCGGTACTTTAGGAGCAGAAAAATAAAAAAGGGCTTAAATTTGCAAGTGCGTTCCGCGCGTACAAGAGCATAATGCGGAACGTTAACGCGTACAAGCAAATTTCCTTTCTAAAATGGTAAAATATATCTATGATAGACAGAATCAAACGCCTTGAGGAGCTTTTCCTCCACGAAATTAATACTCATGTTACCCGTTTAATTGCAAGCGGGCATTTTACCGGTTTTATTACAATTACCGCCGTAAAAATTGCCAAGGACTTGGCAACCGCAAAAGTTTATTATTCCGTTTTCGGAAGTGACGCAGATAAAAAACTTGCAGAAAGAAATTTTGAAGAACTTAGAACAAAAATCGGCGGATTACTTAGACCGCGTTTGCATTTAAAGCGTATACCGTCATTTCATTTTATATTAGATAATACGCCTGAAAAGGCCGCGCGCGTTGAAGAAATTTTTAATAAAATTGAAAAAGAAGAAAAACATGACTAGATTAACCCAATTTAAAAAATTAAAAGAAGCAATAAATAAAGGCAAATACTTTTTTGTTGCCGGGCATCAAAATTGCGACGGTGATTCTTTGGGTTGCACTTTAGCCGTAACTTCACTTTTAAAACGTCTTGGCAAAAAAGTTTACGCTTACAGTAAAGATCGCCCGGGGGAAGACCTCTTATTTTTGCCGAATTTAAACACAGTTCACTTTGGAGAAATGCCAAAAAATCAAAAAATAGATACAATGTTTTTGCTTGAGTGTTCCGATAAAAAACGCGGCGGCGATTTTGATGAAATGTTCAAAAGTTCCAAACAAATTTTAAATGTGGACCATCATATTACAGGGGAAAAATACGGAACAGTAAATTATATTGAACCGCACGCATCATCAACTGCGGAAATTATTGTTCAACTTTTTGAGTTTTTAAAAGTAAAACCAACCGCTAAAGAAGCCACTTGTTTATATACAGGTTTAGTTACCGATACAGCGCGCTTTTTGCATTCAAATACTTCGGCGGAGGCATTGCGTTGCTCTGCTTATATGCTTGAGTGCGGTGCAGATATTCACACGATAAACGAAGTTCTTTATAACACAAAGTCATATAAAGAAGTTAAACTTTTAGGGCGTGCGCTTGAAAAACTTACATTGCATCATAACAAAAAAACAGCGGAAATCACTTTGAAAAACCCGGATTTTAAAACTTTTAAAATTGATCCGCGCTACACGCAAGGTATTGTAAGCCGTCCGGTTAAAATACCGTCTGTGGAAGTGTCCGTTTTATTGCGTGAAGAACCGGACCGCGTTGCAGTAAATTTACGTTCAAAAGGTAATGTGGATGTTAGCGCGATTGCTTATAAATTCGGCGGTGGCGGTCACGCTCGTGCAGCCGGTTTTAAACTTATCGGTGCAAAAATTGAAACCGTAAAAAAAGATTTGCTTAAAGAAATTAAAAAGGCAGTTTCCAAACTCAAATGAATATAACAAGTGCCTTGCTTGCCGTAGATAAAAGTGAGGGATGGACATCCCACGACGTAATAAATGTTTTGCGCGGTAAACTTAATTTTAAAAAAATCGGGCATAGCGGAACTTTAGATCCTTGCGCAACCGGTTTGCTTTTATTACTTCTTGGAAATGCGACCAAAAAACAACCGGAATTTTTGCATTTACCGAAGGTATACCGCGTTTGTTTAAAACTCGGAACAGCTACAACGACTTGGGATAAAATGGGCGAAGTTACCAAACATTTACCTTATAAAATGCCTACGGAAACCGAACTTAAAAATATTTTGCAGAAATTAACGGGGGAAATAACCCAAAAAATACCGTTTTACAGTGCAAAAAAAGTCGGTGGTAAACCAATGTACACACATGCACGCGAAGGTGCAAAAATTGAAAAGGAAACAAAAACTACCGTATATAAATATGAGAATATTTCTATGCAAGACGGTATAATTTGTTTTGATATTTTTTGTTCAAGCGGAACTTATGCACGCTCTATTGGAGTAATGCTTTCTGAAATGCTTGGAACTTGCGGACATTTGGACAGTTTGCGCCGTTTAAGTATAGGTAATTATAATTTAGACGGTGCCATAACACCCGAGCAAATAAAAACTTTGCCTGTTGAGGATATTTTAAAATGCCTAAAACCTTTATAACAATCGGCACTTTTGATGGTGTACACCGGGGACATAAAAAATTATTTAATATGTTAAAGCGTGAAGCAAAAAAATTAGCACTTTCCCCCCTCGCTTTAGTATTTAAAATTCCACCGAAAAATATTTTAAATAATAATTTAGAGCAAAGTGTTTTACTTGATTTAAAACAAAAAAAAGAACTGTTGAAAGATATTAAAACCGTTTATTTGGATTTTAATAAAATTAAAAATTTAAGTGCTGAAAGTTTTTTTGATTTGCTGATAAAAAAATATAAAATGGGTGCGATTATTGTCGGTAAAGATTTTGCTTTCGGCAAAAACAGGCAAGGCAATATTTCATTTTTACAGGAAAAATGTAAGCAAAAAAATATTAAACTTTTTGTTATTGATTTTGAAGAAGAAGGGCAAAGCAAAATATCATCTTCGCGTTTGCGTACCGCTTTAAAAAACGGTGAAATTACTGCATTTAACAAAATGATTGGCCGACCATTTGCTTTGGAAGGCAAAATAATAAAAGGTAATCAACTAGGGCGGAAAATCGGTTTTCCTACGGCGAATTTAGATATAAAGAAAGAACAAATTTTGCCACGCGGTGTTTTTGCGGTGCTTGTATACCTTAACGGTAAAAAATATAAAGGTATTTGCAATATCGGTTTAAAACCTACTGTTGCGGTAAACGGTTTACCTACGGTAGAAATTTTTATTTTTGATTTTGATAAAGATATTTATGGGCAAATTCTACGTGCGGAATTTTTGCAAAAAATCCGCGAAGAAAAAAAATTTAACGGTCTTGGTGAACTTACCGAGCAAATAAATAATGATTGCCAAACAGCATTAAAAATATTTACAAAAATTTGATTTCGTTTATTTAATTTTTCAAGCGCATTTCTATTACACTGCGCTTGTTGTATTTTTTATAAAACCCTCCGCTTTTCGCGGAGGGTTTTGAAGGAGTATATAAAAAAAACAAAAATTATTCTCTATCCCAAACTGCCGTGTATGCCAAAAGTGAAACCATTACAAGTGACATTGAACTGTAAACAAGCCACCAAATTCGTTCTGAATTTATTTTAATCACAAAAACTGCTTCCCACATAAAAGTAAGAAGTAATTTTACCGTCAATATCCAAATACAAAGGGCAAAAAGACGGAACAAAATATCAAGAATTCCGCGGAATATGCCGTTTCTAAACGAAGCGCGGAAAGAATAAGCTATATTAGCGAAAATTGTTTTCATAATAAAATTTTACAAAAGCTATTTGCTAAATGTCAATAGGTTTTCACTATAAGATATATCTATTTATTTTTTGCTCATAATTTTGTAAACTTATATATATATGTATATATCACATTTAAGGGGTTAAATATGAAATATTGGGCATATCTAAACAATGAAGTTTCACAACAATCTTATTCTGAAGAAGAATTGCGGCAACTACCAGAATTCGGACCGGATATTTTGATTTGTTCGGAAGTATCCGCAATCAGTCAAAATCCTGATTGGAAAACCGTAAGGGAACTTTTACCGCATTTAATAAGACCAAAAGCCCCGGATTTTTCTAAATTTCGTCCAAAACCGCCTGTGCCGGGTGGGCAACAAAATAATCAAAATCCTTTGCCTGTGCCAAATGTTTTACCCGTTGGTGTAAACGCAACCCCTTCTGCTCAACAACCCAAAAATGTAGAGCCCCAAAATACTAATACAAATAATCCAAATCAAGAATTATTAGCGCAGTTGGAAAGTTTAACTGCTAAAATTAGCTCTTTGGAAAATAAAATAGTTGAACAGGAAAAAGAACTAGCTGTTGCTAACGGTGAATTAAATAAAGATTTACCTATTGGAGATCAGGAAATTAATAATTTCAGCGAAGCAACTTTCGTTTCTGACCCTCAAAATGATGAAGAAGATGATGTTTTAGAAGTTCCTTTTGACAGCGATTTTGAAGTTCCTTTTGATATCAATAAAACTTCAGAAGAAATTGCACAGGAAGCTGAAGCTCTTTTAGCTAAACCTTCAGGTGAAATAGAAGAATACAATGCAGATGATCCTAACGCAGATCTTATGCCTTTTGCTTCCTCTGAAATGCAAGGCATTTTGGAAGATACCGTAAGGCAAACAAATGCTTTTGAAAACCCCTATGAGCAAAATTATAATAAAAATGAAAACAATCAGGATAACATAGAACATGCACAAACACAAACTTTTATTGCCCAGGATTTAATTTCAAAAAAGACTTTTGATCTAACAGCTAAAACAGAAAAGGATAAGGAAAATTCCTCTCAAGTATCTGATAAGAAGGAAGAACCTAAAACTACAGAATATGAAGCCAAAAAAACGCAGAAAGAAACAGTAGATCAAATACCTGCAGAGCAAACATCTTCTGAAGAAATTAAAACCGAAGAAAATAAAGAAGAAGCAAATAAACAGCAAGAAGAAAATGTGCTCGTAGCGGAAGAAAATAAACCTGTAAATCAAGAAGAAGTTAAAGAAGATTCACAAGATGTTAAGGAAGAAAAAAATCAACTTTTAGAAGAAAAAAATGAAGAACCGACCGAAGAAAAAGTTGAAGAACAATTAATTTCAGAAGATAAACAAGAAACAGAGGAAAAACCTGAAAATACTTTAATATCAGAAGAAAAACTACCTGTTGAAGAACAAGTTTCAGAAAATGAATTCCCAGCAGATAATTTGCCTGAACAAGGAAATACTACCGAAGAAGAAACGGTAGAAGATAATGCAACGGAACCGGAATTAAATTCTTTAGATAATATCCCGCAATCATCTGTAACAGATACTGTTGAGCAACAAGGAGATGAACCTGAATTAGTTTCTTTAGCAGAGTTACCTGTTAAGGAAGATAATATTATTCAAGAAAAAAACACTGTTGAAGAAGATCAATTACCTGAATTACCGACTTTAAAAGATAATACAAAACAAAGTTTAGTTGAAGAGTCCTCGGAAGAACCTTTAAACGAAGAACAGGCAGAAGAATCAAACCCTGAAGAACCAATAAATATTGAGCCGGAACAAAAAGAAGATGATAATATAAAAATATCTTCTTCAAATAACAATGTATTAGCTTCTTTAGAAGAAAATAAAAATGAAAACGCTGTACTTTCAAAAGAAGAGTTAAATGAAGATCCTTCCGATGAACCTATGGATGAGTACGAAATGACTCAAGGTTTTACTCCTGAAGAAGATAAAAACGAAGAGCAAATATTATCAGTAGAAGAGTTGAAAGAAGATCCGTCCGATGAACCTATGGATGAGTATGAGATGACTCAAGGTTTTACACCTAAATATGACAATATTAAAGAACAAAATACGGATCAACAATCAATAAATTTAGGGCAAGAAAATTCAAATGAAATGCCTGTAATTCCTGAAAATGATTCTGATTTAAAGAGTGATACTGTATCAGCAAATGAGCAATCAAATGAAGAAGATAAATCTGCAGAACTTTCTATGACCGGTATAGCACTTTCAAACGATCCGACAACAGCTGCTGTTTTAGATGAAATAGCACAAGAAAAATCAAGGAATATCACCGCCGTAACAACAACAGATAAACTTTTTGAAGAATTAGAAAAAACATATAGAGAAGGTGAAACAAATGATAATCTCAATGATATTCTTGGAGAAAAGCAAAATGATGTTGCAGTTGAATCTTCTAATAATAGTAAAGAAAAGTTAAATGATGAATTCGCTAAGGATGATGAATTCTTGAAAACTTTTACAACAAGTGTTGAAGAAGTATTTTTAGATCAACCTACTACAATAATATCAGATTATGTTCCACCAAGTGATAATACTGAACACGGGCATCCTGTTGTAATGAACGGAAATATTATAAGGAAAAAACCCTCTGATATTAAAACAGTTCCTTTGGTTCCTGAAGCTATGGGGCAAGAAATATGGTCCGCACCTTATGTTGAAAGCGCAACGGCAAAAGTAAGACGTAAATCAACGATAGGCAGATTAATATTATTTTCAGTTGTAATAGTCGCAGTTGTTATACTTGCACTTGGTGCAGTAGCCGGGCTTGCTGTGATGGGAATATTACCGGAAAAATTATCTCCTTTACACACAATAGTCAGTTATTACTTTTTAGAAAAATCACCTAAAGAAAGTGTAGAAACTGTGGAAGATTTGAATATGACTCCTGAAATAATTGAGCAAGAATCTACAGCCCAGATTCCTGTAAATCAGGATAATAGCAACGAACCTTATAGTATCGTAGAAAATGTAAAGAATTATACTTTTTCAGACGGTACAACTTTGGAAGAGAGAATTAAAACTTCCAATAAGATTTCTAATGCTCAATTGGAATGGACACTTTTACCTACAGAAGAACAAAATGTTTATTCCATTGCAGTTAGATTGCCAAAAAATAGTGTTGGGCAAGGATTCTCTTATAGGTTTAATTATAACAACCTTGATAGAGTTTTAACCCCGACAACTTCCGAATCAAAAAATATAATGGAAAATTATTTGAAATAATTTTTTGTGTTGGGGAAATATTTCTTTTCTCCCAAAGAAATATTTCCCCAAAAGACCTATTTTCAAATAGGTCCAAAAGCCCTTGTCAAAAAAAGTAAAAACATATAAAATAATTAAGGAAGTCGGTCATTTTGACCAAGGAGATAACAATGAAACAACAAATAAAAAATTATTTATGCTTAATGCTTAGTTTCGGTCTTGTTTTATCGGGCAACACAGCTTTTGCACAATTGTATGGTGATCCGGAAACAAATAAGGCAATGGGAAAAGGTGGTTTTGAGTTTGCTAATTATGAAGCTCCTATACCATTACCTGTAACAGTAGAACAATCTTTTAAAAATTTTGATCATGCTGCCACAAATATATTTAATCAATTAAAGCATGCCGAAGTAACTAAAACGGCATTTGAAAGCTATTCTAAAGCATTAACTGAATTAGAACAAAATTTAAATTCTACAGCGACAAGAACAACAAAAGTTCTTGGAGTAAATTTGGTATCTGAAGCCAAACAGACAGGATTTGAATTAAGTAGAAATGCTAGTACCGGTAACATATTTAAAAGAGCAATACTTCAGAAGATGAAATCAAATATGTCCGAAGCTCTTTCATTTGGACAGAAAGGTGTATATCACAATAAAGAAATTAACTTATTAGTTAAAGAAAATCAAGAATTAGGTGAAGTTCTTAAAAGTATCTCATTTGAAAAACTTAATGGCGTGCAATTTAATAACCAAGCGCGTAAAGTTATAAAATATTTAAGACCGGAAGATTTTTATGCAGCTTATAGAGATTTCGGTGGTGCTAGTCTTTTTAAAAATGGTCAGTATGCAATATCAGAAGTTGAAGAGTTGTGTGCAAATGTTGCGAAAAAATTAACTAATGGTAAAGCAGCTAAAATAATTGCGGGTGAATTGACAGCAGTTGAAGAAGGAAAAGTTATCAGAGCAACAGAAGAAGCCGGTGATGCTGTTAAAGCACCAAAAGTAAAATCACATAGTAAACTAAAACTTAGAGGAGTAAATGGTAGTAAGATATTTAAAGCAATTACTATTGCGGGTATTGTAACTATACCTGTTGCTGCTTTCGCAACAGTTAATAATACTACCGAAGTTGATTCCGGTAATAATTTATTATCTCTTGATATCGGTGATATCGCAGAAATTAGAGGACGTGCTATTAAAGGTGAAGCTTCTATTGAAGAAGTATTATTACTTGCACAAAGCCGGGAAGCTATGGAAGATATATATGATAATCTTAACAATCCTGATATAGCGGCTCTTGCTCTTACAGTGTATGGAGATTTATTGTTCATACAAGAAGTTGCAAATCAAGTTGAGGAACAACAAGTTGAGAATAAAGCAGCTGTCGGTTCAAAACTTGAAGGCGGTATAGTTGAGGGTTTTGGAAGAACTTTAAAAGAAGTCGGGGAACGCTACACACCGAACTTCTAAATTATTCTATAAGTTAATTATAAAACCCTGCTTATTCCGGCAGGGTTTTATAATATAAAAATAAAATTGTACACCTAGTTAAAAATATGATATAATTTATATAGAAAATTTGAGTTTCGCGCAGGTGGCGGAATTGGTATACGCGTGCGTTTGAGGGGCGCATGCCTTTGGCTTGGGGGTTCGAGTCCCCCCCTGCGCAAAAATTTAAAACCGAGCTTTATGCTCGGTTTAAATTTTTATGCAGGAGCAAGCAAACTGCTTTGCTTGCGTGGGGGACGAGAAGGGCGGAGCGATGTACGAGTTTTGCCGAAGG
>JAZUPU010000057.1:0-1686 GCA_045605325.1 Elusimicrobiaceae bacterium | reverse complement strand
GAACGACATGGCTACGATCCGACTTCACCGGACAAAATGCAAAAAATCACGAACCGGGTGCATTGGTTTCTATTGAAAGGAATGTCGGTTTTTTGGTAAAATGTAAAGAGGGTGTTTTGTTGGTTGAAACAGTCCGCCCGGCAGGGAAAGGGCTTATGCCTGCTTTTGCTTATATAAACGGCAAAAAATATGAAGAAGGAAATATAATTTTTAAATAATATGTCAGATATTGAAAGTAAAGAAATTTTAGAAGGTAAACGTTCGGCATCCATTAAAGTTTTAAAGGCAATTTCAGCTTTAATTTTGGTTATTGCGTTTTTAGGAACAATAGCATTTGTATCTTTTAATTGGGCTTTTTCCGCTTTAGTACATACTAGAAAAGAGCAACCTGTTCCCGACATAACAAATAAAAATATTGATACCGCGCTTGACTTGCTTGCCAATGTAAATTTAGCTATGAAAAAGGCCGGGGAAGAATATCAACCCGATATTCCTGCCGGCTCTGTTATCAGGCAACTTCCCCCCGCCGGAATTTTGGTTAGGGAGGGTAAAGTAGTACGCGTATGGGTAAGCCAAGGTAAAGAAAGTGTTGAAGTACCAAATGTAATTTCAATGCCGTTAAGAAATGCAGAATTTACTTTAAGGCAGGCAAATTTGGAAATAGGCAGAACAGATACAGCTTATTCAGTAGAAGTAGAAAAAGGAAATATTATCAGCCAAAAACCTGAACCGTCAACTTTAGTAGTTAAAGGCGAAAAAGTCGATTTAGTCATATCAAACGGTGCGCCCAACAGCGGTATTATTTTGGTTCCTGATTTCCGCCATAAAAAATTTGCTGAAGCGAATAATTGGGCATCAAATAATAATTTGGAAATCAGCGTCGTGGAAGATCCAAATTCCTTCTTTCCAGCAGGAACTGTACTAAATCAAAATCCGCAACCGGATGAAGAAATATCATTAGGTGCGACACTTGAACTTACCATAAGTTCAAACAAGGAAGTTTTAGGAGAGAAGTTGCATCGTATCCATTACGAATTACCACAAGGTAAAAATGATAACCGCGTACGCATAATTTTGATTGATAATTTGGGCGAAAAAGAAATTTTAAATGAGTTTAAACAGGCCGGCAGTAAAATTGACTTAAATGTTCCTTACGGCGGTGAAGCAACTGTTAGAATTTATGTAGACGGTATTTTAGTCCGCCAAAAGGAATTAAAGTAAAACTGTATGATAGCACTACCGAAACCGACTTTTAATGCAATAGCACCGTCTATATTATCTGCAAACCAGTTAATTTTGGGAGAGCAAATAAAAACAGTTACGGAACTTGGCGCGAGCTGGCTGCATATTGATATTATGGACGGTCATTTCGTTCCGAATTTAAGTTTCGGTCCGGCAACGGTAAAGTGGATTAATACCACAACAAAACTTGCACAAGATGTGCATTTAATGGTGGAAGATCCTCAAAAATATTTGGATGCTTTTATAAAAGCCGGTTCAAGCTCTTTGACATTACATGTAGAATCAAAAGGTAATTTAAAAGAACTTTTGAAAAAAATAAAAGATGCAGGTTTAAGTGCGGGTATTTCAATTAAACCCGATACAAACCCGCAAATTTTAGAACAGTTTTTAGATATTATAGACATTGTTTTAGTTATGACGGTATACCCCGGTTTCGGCGGTCAG
>JAZUPU010000056.1:0-25766 GCA_045605325.1 Elusimicrobiaceae bacterium | reverse complement strand
TGTTTTTGTTTGAGCGAAGCGAAAGGCAAAAACCGCGAGGGCGGGCCCTAGGGTTGGCAAGGTGCTCTATTTGCTCTATTGCGTTTAGCCAATTTTGTAAAAGAAAGCGCGACAAAAAATCGCAGGCAACGCAAACCCGTTGCCAAGATTTTTTAACAATGCTTTCCGCAAAATTGACTAAACCCTTTGGGCCGCGTCTTTTTTGTTTATCACTTCCTTTCTTTGTATATACTTAGATTACTAAGCATATACAAAAAAAGTTCGTGCTAATTCAAAAAATCCAGCGGCGCAAAGGCAAAGAGAACACCTTGCCAACCCTTTATTCCGTCAGGAAAATGACGGAAGGGCGAGTCCAACTCAGGTGGCTTTTTAAATTTTACGGGGAAGTGAGCCAACTGCTTTGCTTTCGTGGGGACAACGCCACTCTTTAACTAAATAACTCTTGGCTAAACAAATAAAAAATGCTATCCTTTACTTATATCTTACGCGGAGATAAAATGCAAGATACACAAAAATCCTTACTTGAAAAATATGCACCTATAAATAATATCTGCTTGATGATTTTAGCAGTTGCCGCTTTAACTGCCATGATGGTTTATGCAAAAGTTGTTTTACTGCCTTTTACCATAGCATTATTTATTGCGATGGTTGCAAATACCACCACTGTTTGGCTTAACCAAAAATTTAAGTTACCAAAATATATCGGGCTTACGGTTACTTTAATATTATTTGTAAGTTTTATTTTAGGTTCTGTTTTATTTATTTCAAGCTCCATAGAGAACTTTATAAAAAGTGCGGATTTATATTCCCAAAAATTGACATACGCTCTTGATTGGCTTCTTACAACTTTGCAAAAAAGAGGCATTAAAGCCGACGAAGCTTTACTTATGGAATATGCACGCCAAATACCTGTAATGAATATGATACAGACAATGGGCGGCAATATTTTCTCTTTATTTTCAAATGCTTTTTTAGTTGTTCTATTTTTAATTTTTATTTTAATGGGCGGTGTAACACAAAAAACAAATATCTTCTTAACAAAGATAGAAAAACACATTTCCTATTACTTAATTGTTAAAATCGGTATATCAATAATTGCTGCTGTTTGTGTGTGGATAGTTCTATCTGTGGTACACGCGGAACTTGCCTCAATGTTTGCTTTGCTGACTTTTTTGCTCAATTTTATACCGAATATCGGACCGAGTATTGCTACCATTTTGCCTTTGCCCGTTTTATGTTTACAATATGGTTTTGATTGGCATTTAATTTTCGCTTTGGTTTTAATTATCGCAATACATTTTGTTGTAGGTAATATTTTAGAGACAAAATGGCTGGGCAAAAGTATGGATTTAAACCCAATAGTAGTAGTTGCAAGTTTAATTTTCTGGGCTTTGATTTGGGGTATTATGGGTGCCTTACTTGCAGTTCCTTTAACGGTAATTTTAAAAATATTTTTGCAACGTTTTGAAACAACAAAACCGATATCAGATTTCATTTCCGGCAAAAAAACTATAAATTAATTTCTTATATATCATCTAACCTAGTATTAAAATTTTAAGGAATTTATTCTTATTATTTTCCTGATATATTTTTAATTTCACGACGATTCCCCTTGACTTGTTTTTAAAATATATAATTGAGAAATTATAATAAAATTACCCCCGCGCTAACATTATAACGCGGGGAATATTTTAAAAAACTAAAAATAAATTATTTCTTTTTACCGCTCGGAACAGGGGTATTTGTGCCGAGGTAAATTTCTTTTAATTTATCTTCAATTTGTTGGGCAACTTCCGGGTTGTCTTTTAAGTATTGACGGGCATTTTCTGCACCTTGACCTAACTTTTCACCGTTATAAATATACCAAGTGCCGCTTTTTTCCACCACTTTACTGTCAACACCCATTGAAATTAAGCAGGACTCGCGGGAAATACCTTCACCGTGCAACATTGTAAATTCCGCTTGCCTATACGGTGGTGCAACTTTGTTTTTAACAACTTTTGCACGAACACGTGTGCCGATAACTTGTTCGCCTTGCTTAATATTTTCAATCTTTCTTACATCAATTCTGACTGATGAATAAAATTTTAAAGCAAGACCGCCGGGGGTAGTTTCGGGGTTGCCGAACATTATGCCGATTTTTTGGCGGAGTTGGTTAATAAAAATAATGCTCGTTTTTGTTTTGTTTAACAAGCTTGTTAATTTGCGAAGGGCTTGAGACATTAAACGCGCTTGCAAACCGACATGAGCATCACCCATTTCCCCTTCAATTTCCGCTTGCGGAACAAGGGCAGCAACGGAGTCAACAATAATCAAATCCACTGCGCCGGAAGAAACTAATTTTTCCGCAATTTCAAGGGCTTGCTCGCCGCTATCGGGTTGGGAAATTAAAAGTTCATCTGTATTAACACCGATTTTGCTTGCATAAACAGGGTCCAAAGCATGCTCGGCATCAATAAAGGCAACAATGCCACCGTTCTTTTGCGCTTGCGCGGCAATATGCAAACTTAAAGTTGTTTTACCGCCGGCTTCAGGCCCGTAAATTTCAATAACGCGACCGCGCGGGATACCGCCGATACCGAGTGCTAAATCAAGCGAAAGAGCACCCGTTGGGATACATTCCACTCTTTTAACGACATTATCACCAAGTTTTGAAATGGCGGTTTTACCAAAGGACTTTTCAATCTGGCTGATTGCAAGCTCCAATGCTTTTGCTTTATCTAAAGTTGCTTTTTTATCTTTATCTTCTGCCATATACTCTCCTATTTTTTATGGGGCTTTTGGGCCTTAAAAATTAATTTTTGTTTTGTTTCATCAAAGTCAACTGAAATTGTTGTTCCTGCCGGATATTGACCGACTAAAATAAACTCGGCTAACGGGTCCTCGAGCTCACGCTGCAAAGTGCGCAAGAGGGGGCGCGCGCCGTATTTCGGCTCATATCCGTTTTTTGCTAAATATTCTTTTGCACTTTTAGTATACTTTATTTTTAAATCTTGCGCCACAAGTTTTTTGGAAATGTTTTCAAGATTTAAGTCCAAAATGCTTAAAACATTTTCTTCCGTTAAGGAGTGGAAAACTATAATTTCATCCAAACGGTTTATAAATTCCGGGTTAAATGTTTTGCGCACTTGTTCCATAACATTTGTTTTCATATCTGTATATTCCGCTTGCTCGTTTTGTTCGGCGGAAAAACCAAGATGTGAACCTTTATTTGTAATTTCCCTTGCACCGATATTTGAAGTCATAATAATAATTGTATTTTTGAAATTTACTTTATGGCCTAAATTATCGGTAAGTTGCCCTTCATCTAAGACCTGGAGCAAAATATTGTAAATATCGGGGTGTGCTTTTTCAAATTCGTCCAAGACCACAACGCTGTAAGGGCGGCGGCGGACGGCCTCCGTTAATTGCCCCCCTTCCTCATAACCCACATAACCAGGGGGCGCACCGATAAGGCGGGAAACGGTAAACTTTTCCATATATTCAGACATATCAAGGCGGATCATTGCCTCTTCATCACCGAATAAAAATGTTGCTAGTGTTTTCGCAAGTTCGGTTTTACCCACACCTGTCGGCCCTAAAAATAAGAAACCGCCGATAGGCCTGTTAGGGTTTGATAAACCTGTTCTTGAACGTCTTAACGCTTTGGCAATAACTTTAACTGCTTCATCTTGCCCGATAATGCGTTTATGTAAATATTCTTCGGCTTTCAAAATCTTTTCCGTTTCGCTTTGTGTTAAACGGGTTACGGGAATACCTGTCCATTTTGAAGCAACCAAAGCAATATCTTCTTCGGTAACTTTAATATTTTTCTTGCCTTGTTTATTTTGCCAAGCGGTTTTTAAATTGTTTAAATCTTCTCTTAACTTATGCTCTTTTTCCTTTAAGGTAGATGCTTCTGTGTACTTTTCTTTTTTAAGTAATTCCTCTTTTTCCGTTGTTAAAGTTCTTAATTGTTGTTCTTTATCTTTAATTTCAGGCGGAAGTAAAGAGTTTTTTAAACGCGCACGCGATCCTGCCTCATCAAGCAAATCTATTGCTTTATCGGGCATAGCGCGATCTGTGATATAACGGTCTGCAATACGCGCGGCGGCTTCTATTGCTTCATCTGTAAATTGTACTTTATGGTGTTCTTCATAATTTTTGCGTATGCCCTTTAAAATTTCTATGGTTTGTGAAATCGTACTTTGTTCGGCTGTAATAGGTTGAAAGCGGCGCTCTAAAGCAGGATCTGTTTCCACATATTTGCGGTATTCATCAAAAGTTGTTGCGCCGATACATTGAATTTCCCCACGTGCTAAAGCCGGCTTTAACATATTTGAGGCATCCGTTGAACCTTCTGCCGCACCTGCACCCACGATTAAATGGAATTCATCAATAAATAAAATTATATCCCTTGATTGTTCAAGTTCTTTGATAATGTCTTTAACTCTTTGTTCAAATTCACCGCGGTATTTTGTACCGGCAACCAAAGAGCCGATATCTAAACTTACCAAGCGTTTATTATGTAAAACATCCGCGATATCGCCGTTTGCCATTTTTTGTGCAAGACCTTCAACGATAGCAGTTTTACCGACACCTGCTTCACCGATTAAAATAGGGTTATTTTTTGTACGGCGCGCCAAAATTTGTGTTATTCTTTCAATTTCATCTTCGCGACCGATAACAGGGTCTAGTTTGCCTTCTTTGGCAAGTAGTGTTAAATCCCTAGAGTGTTCATCCAAAACCGGTGTTTTTGATTTTGGTTTTGCGGCAACTTCCGTCATAACGACAACACCTTGTGAAGGGAAAATTCCCCCACCGAGCATTTGGTTTTCCTGTATTTTTTTTGTTATTTGGCGGAGTGCTAAAGTCCTGATAAGGTCTTGCGGAACTTGCAAATTTTCCAAAATTTTTGCGGCAAGACCTTCCTGCTCCAAAGTTAAAGATAAAAGTAAATGTTCCGTTTCAACTGTTTGGCTGGCAGTTTGCAATGCCTCTTCAAAAGATCTTTCCAAAATATTTTTTGCGCGTGGTGTAAAAGGAATCGGACCGGAAGTTAAAAGATTATCACCAAGACCGACAAGTTTTTCAATTTCCCTTTTAATTTTAGTTGGTGTAATATTTGCTTCTTTTAAAATTTGGGCACACATTTCTTCTTTACAAACGACCATTGCCAAAAGTAAATGCTCCGTACCCACATAATCGTGGTGGAAATTTCTTGCTTCCTCTTGTGCTTCTAGAACAACTTTTTGCGAACCTGCGCTAAACCTTAATGCCATAAATTAACCTCTTAAAATTATACTACTTTTTCCCTTCGCGTTTTGCTTTTATAAATTCATAAACAGCCGGTAAAACGGAAATAATAATTATTGCAACTATTATGTAATGAAAATGCTTTTTAACGACTTCGGTAGAACCGAAATAATACCCCCCGAGGCAAAATGTACAAACCCATAAAATTGCACCCGTAACATTATACAAAGCAAAATGGAAATAAGACATTTTGCCAATACCTGCAACAAAAGGTGCAAAGGTGCGGATTATAGGTATAAACCTTGCTAAAATAATTGTTTTACCTCCGTACTTTTCATAAAACTCATGCGCGGCAAGCAAATGTTTTTTGTTTAATAGTTTGCCTGTATCTTGCGTAAATACTTTGGGACCGATATATTTACCGATACTGTAATTTAGCGCATCCCCCAAGACAGCGGCAATAATTAAAAGTATTAAAACCAGGGGTAAATATATGGCGCTTCCTTCAACGCTTGCCAAAGCACCGACGGCAAAAATTAAACTGTCCCCCGGCAAAAACGGTGTAACAACAAGGCCTGTTTCACAAAAAATAACTGCAAATAAAACAATATAAAGCCAAGGTCCCAGCGTTGCTGCCAAGGTGTTTAAATGCACATCAAGATGTAAAAAAATATCAATAATTTGTGTGATAAATTCCACTTTTTACCTCTATTTACCTTCTTCAATACGCGGGAAAAGCGGTGCATATTTTTGTATTTCACCAGCCGCTAAACGCCTGCTGACTTCTGCTGAAGTATTTGGCATAAACGGTGCTATCCAAGCACCGACATAACGCAAAGCAAAAATAAGTTCAAGCAAAATATTTTTTGCTTTTTCCGGCTCAGTTTTAGCAAGCGCCCAAGGTTTTGTTTCGTCAATATAACGGTTCATTTTGCCGATTAAACCCCAACAAAGATCAAGCGCTTTATCAAAGGAAAGTTCTTCCATTTGTTTATCGTACTTTTGATCAATTTCTTTTGCTTCTTTAAGTAAGGCGCTTTCACTTTTAAAATTTTGCGGAATTGTACCGATATTTTTTGCCGCCATATTTAAAACGCGTGAAAGTAAATTGCCTAGGTCATTTGCTAAATCGGAATTAAAGCGTTTTTTAAATTGTTCAACACTAAAATCACCGTCACCACCAAAGGGAACTTCACGGAAAATAAAATATCTCAACGGTTCAACACCGTATTTGGCGGTAATATCGCGCGGATCAATAAAATTGCCGAGAGATTTTGACATCTTTTCCCCTTCAACAGTCCACCAACCGTGTGCAAAAACTTTTTTGGGCAAAGGTAAATTTAAAGCCATTAAAACTGCAGGCCAAATAACTGCGTGGAAGCGGAAAATTTCTTTACCGATTAAATGAACATCAGCAGGCCAAAAATCATCCATATTAAGAGGGTAATTTTCATAACCGGGTATACCAAGTTTTTTGCCGTAACCGATAGCGGAAATATAGTTAATTAAAGCATCAAACCAAACATAAATTGTGTGATTTGGCGCACTTGGAACAGTTACGCCCCATTTAACTTTTGTACGGGAAACGGATAAATCTTTAAGACCGCCTTTTACAAAATTTACAATTTCCGCCGCGCGGAATTTGGGGCTTAAAAAATCCGGATTATCTTGGTAAAATTTGAGCAATTTATCTTGGTAAGCGGAAAGTTTAAAAAAGTAAGTTTCTTCTGAAATTACTTGCGGTTCCTTTTTGTGTATCGGACATTTACCGTCAATAAGTTCACTTTCGTCAAGGTATGATTCGCAAGACATACAATATTTACCTGTGTAAGAACCTTTATAAATATCACCGGTTTTTAAAAGTTTTTCAAAAATTGCTTGTACAACGGCTTCGTGGCGGGGTTCGGTAGTGCGGATGATATCGTCGTATTTAATATCTAAATCTGTCCACATCTCTTTAAATTTGGCAAACATATTATCCGTCCATTGTTGTGGTGTAACTCCGGCATTAGTGGCGGACTTTTCAATATTTGCTCCGTGTTCATCCGTACCGGTTAAAAAATAAGATTCTTCACCTTTTTGTTTTTTGTAGCGGTTAATTATATCGGCTGCCAAAGTTGTGTAAGCGTGGCCGATATGCGGCACTGAATTTAAATAATAAATCGGGGTTGTAACGTAAAACTTTTTCATAGAATCTCCTGAATATTTATATTTGCATTTTCCGCTTTAACTAAAGCTGCTTCCGCCAACATTTGCGGTGCAACATTTTGCTTCAATGCTTTTTTGTAAAAAACAAAATCTTGTATTAACTTGGCTAAATTTTTTTTAGTTTTCTCATCATTTGAATCAAGCCAATTTTGATGAATTTTTTGGGTTAATATATCCAAAATTATATTTACTTTCGGGCGTGCTTGTGCCAAAGTTCTGGGCAAATTTAAAGCTGCTTGCGTTGCAAAACTTGCGTCACGCGAAAGAGGTGCAAAGTCCTCAAGCAAACTTGAAATTAAAAACGCCTTTTCCGTTGATCCTTCGGCAAAAATTGCTGCTTTTTGTGCCAAGCTTTCTTCAATAAAATTATCTTTTAAAATTTCTTCAATAATATCTGTACTTAACGGTGCAAAAGGTATACTTTGGCAGCGTGATTTAATGGTGGAAAGCATTGTTTCGCGCTTTGAAGAAATTAAAATCCACACAGTATTTTGCGGTGGCTCCTCAATAAATTTAAGCAAAGCATTTGCCGCAGCGGTTACCAATTTTTCCGCTTTATCAATTATAAAAACTTTCCACTTTGCCGCCACCGCTTTTTGTTGTGATGCGGTTGTTAAAGAACGCACCGTTTCAATTTTAATATTTTGTTGTTCATCCTCTTCTTCTTTTAAAAGTGCGGCTTGGTAAGCATAGTCCGCAAAAATTATATCGGGGTGCGTTTTCATTTCAATTTGTTTGCAACTTTGGCAATTTTGGCACGGCTCAAAATCATTACTTAAATTTTGGCAATTTAGAGCTTGTGCAAAAGCTATTGCCGCTTTTGCTTTACCGACACCCGCCGGACCGTAAAAAATCATAGCAGGCGGAACTTTGCCTGTTTTAATAAAATTTTTTAAACTTAAAATTGCGGTCTCTTGCCCTTTTATTTGTGTAAAGTTCATATAATATTATATTTTTTAATTTCTTTTAAAACTGTTTCTTGAACGGTTTTAATATCATTATCTGCGTCAATTATAACTGTATTTTCCTGCTTGGCGGCAATTTCCCTGTAACCCTGACGCATTTTATGGCGGAACGCCTCTTCTTCCCTTTCAAGACGGTCGGAAAATAAATATTCGCCGCGCTCTTTAAAATATTTATCTGACATTAAAAAAACTAAAGTTAAATCAGGCATTAAACCTTGCGTTGCGATATTGTTTAAGCGGTTAATTGTCTCCATATCAATACCGCGCCCGTAACCCTGATACGCGCAAGTGGACATTGTGTAACGCTCGCAAATAACGATTTTACCTTCTTTTAAAGCGGGTAAAACCCTTTGTTCGGTATGCTGTGCGCGGGATGCTTCATATAAAAGAAGTTCAGTCATAGGCGTAACATCATTATCTGGGTTAAGTAAAATTTCGCGTATATATTCTGCTACTTTATTACCGCCCGGTTCACGTGTAGTAATGACCTCTTTCCCGAGGTCCAAAAAATATTTTTCAAGTTTCTTTGCCTGCGTACTTTTACCGCAACGGTCCGGCCCTTCAAAGACAATAAATTTTCCTGTATAAGAGGGTTTTGTGTATGCCATAGGAACTCCTTATGATATATATAAATTTTAGCAATTTTTGACCTGTCTTTGTACTTATTTTATAATTAAATTTTTGTTATAATATTAAGAGTAGTAAGAAGTACAATTTGATTATTTTATGGGAGCATACTTAACGGGTATGCTGCGCAAATAGCAATATTTGCACACACGAAACCAAAAAATAATTATCTGCTTTTACCTATTTTTAAAATAGGTAGGCGGATGGTTATTCAAGGTTATTCGTGTGGCTTTGTTAACTATTCGCCTTTTTTAACGAATTTTAATAAGCCACCGAATACCTGTGTTTTTGTTTGCTCCCGTAAAAAGGAGAAACAAAAATGAAAAAAGAAAATTCTAAATTGGGTTTTACACTTCTTGAACTCTTAGTAGTTGTTCTGATTATCGGTATACTTGCCAGTATTGCTTTACCGCAATATAAAATGGCCGTTGCAAAAACAAAATTCGCAACACTAAAGGATGCAGGAACTTCCTTAGCAAAATCAATACAACTATTTTACTTGACCAATGACAAAGCACCTTTAACTTTAGATCAATTGGATATAACTATTCAAGGAACCTTAAGTACAAACAAAAAGGCATATTATTTACAAGGTGGAAGTTGCGAACTTTGTTATCAGGCAACAACTTATAGTCAAATATGTTGTGTGAAAAAAAATTTACCGTATTTTATAATTTCAGCTCTTTATGATGGAAGTACTAAGTTTTATTGTAGGGCATATTCCACAAATGAAAATGATTTTGTTAACAAGCTTTGCAAACAAGAAACAGGTTTAACATCCCCCACACAACGTAACAACTCAGAAGGTTATTGTTCTTATTTATATAAATAACACAAACCCCCGCGTTATAAAACACGGGGGGAAAACTAAAATTAAATATGTGCTTGAACTAAAATTGCACCGGCATTTTCTTGATTTTGTTCTGTCATAACATCAATAAATATTTTACCGTTATTAAGAGAAGGATTAAACTCCATATTATCTTTATTTAATTTTAATTTTTGTACTTTTTCCAAGTTTAAAGTATCTGCCCTTAAAAGAATATATTTTTCTGGTTGATGCCAAAAAGAATCTTTAGGTTCTTGATCTTCAATATAATCTTCAAGCTCTTCTTTAAATATAGCGGCACTTTTTAAAAGCCGTTTGATTTGTTTCTTTGTCGGCTTTGCTTCCGCCGTATAACCGGTGTATTTTATTATTATGTTTTTACCGTCTTTTAATTGTTGCTCAAGGCAAGTTTGCCAAAAGAAACCGGCATTTAAAATATCTTCAATTTGGTCTTCAAAAGCACTTGTTTTAAAAATCATTTTATGGTCAAGCATTTGGCTGAAGAACAAATTGCATTCGGATAAACTTTCCTGTATTTGCATTGTAGCCGCATTTTGTTGTTCTTGCTGTATCGGTTGTGCTTTTGAAAGAACTGCCGCAAAACAAATAATTACGGCAATAGTAACTAATATTACTAACTTTTTCATTTTACCCCCTTATAACCTTTTTAGGTTATATAAAAATTCTAGCAAAAATATTAAATAAAAGCAAATAAAAAGCTTTTATTTATAATTTTACAAACAAAAAACAACTGTTATATTATTTGTAATTAGCTTTGCTGCCGGCTGTATTGACAACGCATTGACAAATTTGGCAAGAGGCAGGTTTTTTATTATAGAACAAAACATTGTCCTTATCTTCCACAAAACATGGCTGACCTTCATTAGTTTTTTTTGCATCAACTTTCATTTTGCGGCTTTTACTAAAATAATCGGTACAAGTTGAAATATCTGTCCTTGCACAAAGATATTGACCATCCGGTTTGACACAATCATTTTTACGGTTTTGATAACCGTCTTCACATTTCCATTTGCAATCATCTTTAGTTTTACCGGAAGTAGTAAATATTGCATGGACAGGTTTTTTAGTGCATTGAGAGCATTGGGCGTTACCTTCTTGTTTGTTCCAAAAAATACCAGGTTTATTGCATACACATTTTTTTGCTTTTGCCTGCCATCCTTTGCCGTTTTCGCAAGTATAAGATATTTTGTCGCAAGATTCATTTTTATCGGAAAACACCAATTTATCTTTATCCCCCGGATGAGGAACACAAGTTTCTTTTAAAGAACAAAAATTTTCTTCACAAGAACAATCCCAAGAAGAATATAACCAACCTTTATTTTTTTGGCAACTTGCGCGACGCACACAAGAACCTTTGTCTATATTTTTTGTTACAGGTTCTTTATCTTCACAATAAATACCGTTAAAGCATTGATCTTGAGTACAATCCTTTTCAGTTTGACTTTGTTTGCAAGTTGTACCGTCCCACTCAAATCCCTTTTTACAAACGCATTCCCCCCAATCTTCACAAATTCCGCCATCGCAACTTGGTGTACATTCACGTGTTTGTTGCCCTTGCCCGTTTCCACATGTTCGTTTAGTAGTTTGTTTTTGTTTCCTAGGAAAGCAAAACCCATCTTTGTAACATAAATCTACTGTATCATTTTCTGTATCTTTAAAACATTTTTTACCCCTACAATATATTTTGCCGTCTTTAAAAGAAGCATAAAAAATTGTTCTTTGCAATGGGTTTTTTCTGTATCTTAACACGACACAACCTTCGTCTGCATTATTTTCTATAGTAAAATCGCCGGTGTATGCTACGGAATAATCTGTATCTTCGTTAATTCTTTCTATTATGGGAGATCTCCTTCTGCTTCGGGAAGAGAATTCTTCCATATCCATATCTAAACTTATGTTTAATAATCTTGCCAAAGATCTATTAGCAAAAATATTTTTTTCGTATTTTTTATTTTTTGAAAACGCATTTTGCTGTACTTTAGATATTTCTTCAACAATATTTTGTACTTGTTTTAGAATTTTATGCTTATCCCATAGATTCATACCTATTAAGTAAGCTATTACTAATAATAAACATGTTACAAAGAAAATAATTCTTTGTTTTTTTGTAGTTTGTTTTAACCAATTTAAAACAAAAAGAAAAGCTTCAGTTATTTGTATATCCTTAATATTCTTCATAATTATAGTATACATTTTTTATCTTAATTTGTATAATTATTTTATGGGATGTTTAGGGGTATGTGTCTATGAACACACGTAAAAAGAAAATTTTTTCAATAAGTTTTTTAGCTTTTATAGTTGCTGTTATGTTATTGACAGCAGGAATATTTTTTAGTTTCAGTTTAAGGAACATTTTACTTGGACAACAAAAAATTTATATTTTAGAAGCAGCCGAACACGCTTCCGCAGAATTTACAGGTTATCTTCAAAGAGAAATGCAAACCTTAAAAGCTCTTTCCGAAGTTTTTAATAATTTTTACAGTTATTCTTCCCTTGAAGAATATTTAAATATTTTAGAAGATATAGGTCAATATTATTCCTTTAACAATATCGGTTTATTTTTTACGGACACCGGCAACGCTTATTTTGACAATGGGGAAATGACAGCAAATTTCCTACCTAAAGAAATTTTAGATAAAGTTTTAGAAGGTCAAAGTGTTGTTTCAAATTTGATTGAGGACCCTTTCACGAAACAATCTGTTATAATTTACGCAACACCTTTTATAGTAAACGGTAAGACGGAAGCGGTACTCTTTGCAATACAAACTTTGGAAGAATTACAAAAAATACTTTTGGCACATAAAATCTCCGGGGAAGGATTTGTTGTTATCGTCAACAAGAAAGACCAAGTTATTATGGATACGGAAACGGACTCCCCACGCGTAAATAAAAATTTAAAAGAACTTTTGGCTTTAACCGGTGAAAACGGTGTCAATCTTTATAATGATTTAATTTCCGTATTAAACGAAAAAAAAGAAGGCGTTTTAGGTTATACTATTTCAAGTTCTAAAGAACATCGCTTTCTTTCTTTTGTCAGAATTTCGATATTAGGTCTTGAAGATTGGCATTTAATTTTTGTTATACCTTCTAAGGTCGTATCAGTACTACAAAAGAGGATTTTTTTAGGTTCTTTAGTTTTTTGTTTTGCTTTGCTTATATCTTTTGCCGTTATTTTAGTTTTTATAGAAAGAAAAGAACAAGAACAAAGGGAAGAACTTTTTGACATCGCATTTAAAGATAATGTAACCGGTGCTTATAATTTAGCAAGGTTTCATAGAGAACTTGAACATATTTTAAAAACAAATCGCGACCGAAAATATGCACTCATATTATTAGATATTGAAAATTTTAAATTAATAAATGACTTATACGGCTTTAGGCAAGGCGATTTGGTTTTAAATCATCTTGCTAATGTTTTAGAAGAAAATACCGATAAGAAAAAGGGCGAAATTTTTTGCCGTGCAATCGGTGACATTTTTGTAATGCTTGTAACTTATAATAATGAAGCGGAAATTATAGAGCGTATGAATAAAATTTATAAAGCCGTACAATCTTGTTATGCAGTTACCGATATGCATTATACTATTTCCACTTGTTTTGGGGTTTATAAAATAAAAGATAATTTGCCCTTCTTCTTAATGTTAGACAGGGCAAGTTTAGCCAAAAAAACAGCTAAAACAAGTGCTAATAAAAGATATGTTTTTTATGACGACAATTCCTTTAAAAATGTCTTGCAAAATAAAGAAATTGAAAATAGCGTACAACAAGCTATGAAAGATGATGAATTTAAGCTCTACTTCCAACCCAAATGTGCTTTTGATAAAAATAATATTTGCAGTGCAGAAGTTTTAGTGCGTTGGCAAAACCCAAAGCACGGCATAATTTTACCGGATCAGTTTATACCTATTTTTGAACATAACGGTTTTATAATAAAATTGGATTTTTATATGCTTGAAAGGACTTTACAAGTTTTACGTTCTTGGATAGATGCCGGACTAAAACCTTGTAAATTATCAATAAATTTTTCGCGTTTGCATTTAAAAGACGAATTGAGCTTGCCAAAAATAAAAATTCTTTTGGACTTTTATAAAGTTCCGGCTGAATTAATAGAATTTGAAATAACCGAAAGTGCTGTTATGAGCAATAGTACCGACGCTAAAAAATTTATTGACGGCTTACACTCTATGGGAATATCTGTTGCTATGGATGATTTCGGTTCCGGTTATTCTTCTTTAAATGTTTTAAAAGATTTACCTTTTGATACTTTAAAAATAGATAAAGAATTCTTAAAAGATTTTGGCACAAATCCGCGTACTTCGGCTGTTTTAGAAGGTGTTATTACTATGTTAAAGGATATGAATACCTGTATAGTAGCGGAAGGCGTTGAAACGGAAGATCAAGCAAAATTTTTAACTTCATTAAAGTGTGATATGGCACAAGGGTTCTTATATTATAAGCCCTTGCAGGAGGAAGAATTTAAAAATATTCTCGGCTCTAAAGAATCTGAAAATAAAGACGGAGAGCCGTAAAAATTAGGTAAATATTTTTTAAATAAAATACACCCCAGATAGGACTTGAACCTACAACCTTATCCTTAGGACGGATCTGCTCTTCCAATTGAGCTACTGGGGCATATAATAAATTATACAATTTTTATAACTGTTATTGAAATTATTAGATATTTAAGTTATACTATATAAGAAAGAGAGGTCTTATGAAAAACAAAAAACGAAAAGGTTATACCTTAATAGAAATTTTAGTTGTAGTAATGATTTTGGGAATATTAGCTTATTCCGCTAGCCCTTTATATAATAAACTGATACGAAGAACCGATGTCGCTGATGCTTTGCATAATATTGAAATGCTCTCCGAGGCACAAAGTAAATATTTTATTGAAAATAACAGATATACCGATAAGTTAAGCAAATTAGAAACCCCTTTAAAAACTAATGGTGATGATATTTCCACTACAAATTTCACTTATTCCACAGGGGATGTATCTGAAGGAAATTATTGTATATATGCACAAAGCAATTCCCGCGATTATACTTTAGCAAAAAATTACAGATCACATTCGGAAATCTTATGTTCCGGCAGAGATTGCGGTGATATCAGCTCTATAGTTAAAGAAGGAAGTATAAGTGATTTATGTAATGGCACTTTTAATGAAGGTGAGTGCGACCTCGTATGTGACGAACCTAAAATATTAAATAAAAAAGCTTGCAAATGCGTTTGCCCTGATATACCTTGTGGTGAAAATAAAATTATGAATCCGGAAACTTGTGCCTGTAAATGTACCCCTGAAAAAGAAGCGGCTTGCGGTGCTAGTTTGAATTTAGAGGACTGTACCTGTAAAGAAGAACCTATCCAATCTACTTGCGCAAATACTGTTTGTGATACAGGATATTCTCCGGACCCTAATGATAATTGTGCTTGCAAATGTAGTTTAACACAAGAAAGTTGTTCAGAATCGGAAGAATTAAAAGATTGTTCTTGCAAATGTAAACAAAAATTAATTGATGCTTGTGATTTACCGAATTATACCTTAGATGAAGATTGTCAATGCGTTTGCGGAATATCAGCAGAGAATTGCAATGCCAGAGGGGAAAATTGGACTTTACTGGAAAATTGCAAATGCGGTTGTAAAAAAACACTTAATTGTGGTACAGGCAAAACTTTTAACCCTGAAACTTGTGATTGTGAGGACTTGGGTGGTTGTGAACCCGGTACTATAGAGCAAACTGCTTCCGGTTATGGAGATAGTTGTACGAACGATGAGAATTATGCTATTAACATTATTGATGGGGACTGGGGAAATGATTCCACAAAGAGTTGTACTGTTATTATAAATAAAAAGCAATTATGTAATGAAAACAGAGAGTGGGATATTGAATTAACATGTGCACCTATGTATGGATATTGTATAGAAAATGGTAGAGAACTAAATGTCGCAAATTGTGAATGTGTCTAGTTTAATATAAATAATTAATATTCACGACATTAGAAGTTAAAGTTTAAAATACCCCCGATTACTTTCTAAGATGTTTTATTAATCGGGGGTATTTATTTGTATAAAATATATTCCAAATATGCTATAATATTTATGGAAGAAATTCCCTAAAAAAGTTCTTGCTCTCTTAAATATATAAGAAGGGCGGGTTAATTTTCACTTTTTTAGAATGAAAAGTATTATGTACGCAATTATAGAAACTGGTGGAAAACAGTACTGGGTAACCCCAGGTCAAAATCTGAAGGTTGAAAAGCTTGAAGCGGAAGCAGGCAAAACCGTAGAACTCAAAGTTCTTTGGGCTGCTGAAGAATCAGGTACCTCATCAGATGCCAAGGCAGGTAAAACTGCTAAGGTCACCGCGGAAGTTGTAAGACATTTGCGCGGTCCTAAGATTCTTATCTTCAAAAAACGCCCTAAAAAAGGTTATGAAAGAACCAAAGGGCATAGGCAAGATCTTACTGAAATTAAAATAAAAGAGATTTCTCTCTAATAACAGGAGGTTAATTTATGGCACATACAAAAGCACAAGGTTCCTCCTCAAACGGAAGGGACTCTCACGGTCAACGTTTAGGCGTTAAAAGATACGGTTCACAATTCGTTAATGCAGGTGAAATTATCTTGAAACAACGCGGCACCCGCATTTTACCGGGCGTCAATGTTTCACGCGCCAGCGACGACAGTTTATTTGCACGCAAATCCGGCATTGTTACTTTTGAATGGGCAAAACGCGGTAAACAACAAGTTTCCGTTTATCCCGTAGAAGAAAAAGCAGCAAAACCGGCAGCAAAAAAAGTTACAGCTAAAGCTGAAACAAAAACAGCTCCTAAAAAAGCCGCAACCAAAACTGCAACAAAAAAAGCTGCAAAATAAACTAAACAAAAAATTGTTATAAACAATACATTGTTTTAAACCCCCGAGTTTTTAAACCCGGGGGTTTTTATCTCTTTTATTTAAGATAATAACTATTATAAGTGTTATTATAACCGCTTGGTGTCCAAGTATTTGTTTTCCCAGGGTTAGTTGTACTGCTTAATGCACGGCAGAGGCGGTTTGCCCTTGCATTATTTAGCAATGCCAAACAACGACCTCTGCGGTTCACCGGAGTATTGTTAAATCCGAAAAAACTTTGGGCATAAATTACGGATAAATCATTTTTACCGCAGTTTATTAAGCCGCTATAATCAGAACCTGATTTAGACATACAACAAAACATATCGGAATTTTGAAAACATTGTATACCACCATTGTCGCCACCATATACTCTACTGAAATCACTAGGCAAAGAAATAGAGAGGTTATCAAAATTCCCTGTTGCTACCCCATGTATTAAAACATAATTGTCATAAGCATCACGAAGTGAAGCAACCATTGATTGATATTTCATAAATTCTGCTTTATCTCGTGCTAGTTGATATTGCGGAAGGGCAATTGCGGCAAGTATACCGATAATAACGACAACTATTAAAAGTTCCAACAATGTAAAACCTTTTTTATTCATAATTTATTTCTCCATATCTTAGTTTTACGGCATTTTTAATTTCGCTACATATATATTTTAGAAAAAAAAAAAAAAAATAGTCAAGCAAAATTTTATCATCGTGAATTTAAACGCATATATAATAAAAAACATATAAAAAACCCGGTCTAATTGTCAAAAATGTTGCTGATTAAGTATCTTTCCCTAAAAATTGTTGCTCTTTTATTTCCCTCCCCCTTTGCCGTTTTATTTTTGTTTGAGCAAAAATAAGAAAGGGCGGAGGGGTTAGGGGTGGGGGTTGCCCATTAATACATTTTACGTCTCTGAAGTTTACTAATAAGGTACCCCCCTCTTGCCTCGCAAATAAAATTTGCTCGGCTTTCTCCCGCCCATTTTTTACATGAATAACGACCGTAAAAAATGGGTGGCGAAAATAAAAGAGAAAGCAAAAAAATAACATTCCATCATTTTTGATACGGTATTAGCAACATTTTTGACCATTAGACCAAAAACCCTTATACTAATTAAGATAAGGGTGTAAAAATAAATAAAATTATTAGAAAAATTAATACTGTATCAAAATTTCTAAACAAAATTATAAAGCAATAATGGAAATATTGTTTTTATCTGCAATATTAACAACTTCTTCCATATCTAAAACTATTGTTTTGCCGGCTTCTATGGCGAGTGTCGTTGCACCTGCTTTAATCATTGTTTTTATTGTACCTTTGCCGATAACAGGCAAGTCAAATCTTTCATCTTGCTTAGGGCGCGCTACTTTAACAATTACAAGCGGTTTCTTTTCCTTGCTTTTTGCTGATTTATAAATTTCCCCACCGCGTTTAATGCATTCGTCAGTACCTTCCATTGCCTCAACTGCAAGAACAGCTTTATCACTCAAAACAACTGTTAGACCGACGTCTAAATCAGCCAAAGTGTGTGCAATTTTTAAACCTAAATCAATGTTTGCGTTTTCTTCTTCATTAGGTTTACGCGCAGTTAAAACGCCTGCCTTAACTGCACAGTTTTTTAAAAAAGAAAAGGAAGATAAAACTTCAATATCATCTTTTTTAAACTCGTTTATGGCGGCGTTCAATAAACTTTCTGCGCGTTTATCGCGAAGTGTTGCCAAAACTTTTGCCATACGCATATCCGGCATAAGCGAAAAAATATTTATGTGTTTTACACGCCCTGCCATAATTGCATGCGTTACACCGTTTTGTTTAAAATATTCTATACACTTTGAAAGTTGCCCTAATTTTAAAGTATTTGTTACTTTTGCGTAAGATTTAAAATCACTTTCACTTGCATTACCTTTTACGCAAGCGACGACCACCTGCCAACCTTCTTCGGCGGCGCCTTTTGCGGTTAAGACGGGGTATTTACCCTCGCCTGCGATAATGCCAAGTATTTTACTCATCAGTATTTTCTTCTGTTTTGCTTGATTTTTTGCGCGGTGTCGTTAAGCCGCGTTCGGTAGTTTCGCAAAACTCAATAAGTTCCATAACTTCCGGTACTTGCGGTTTTGAGCGTAAAAGCTCAATACTTTCTTTTAATGTTCTGCTTGATAAAAATAATTCCATATACGCTTTTTTGATTGCTCTAACCGTCTCCGCACTAAAGCCGGCACGTTTAAGACCGATCAAATTTAAGCCCGCTAATTTACCGCGCGTACCTGTTGCATAACAAAATGGCGGAAGATCTAAGACAAGACCGCTTAAACCGGAAAGCATAGCATAGCGCCCGATACGCACAAATTGGTGTACACCCGTTAAGCCGGATAATATTGCATGGTCTGCAATTCTTGCATGCCCTGCAACACCACAACAATTCGCTAAAATGATATTATTACCTAAGATACAATCGTGCGCGACGTGGGAATTTGCCATTAAAAGGCAACTGTCACCGACGACTGTCGGCTGTTCTAATTTAGTGGAACGGTGAATCGTTACGCATTCGCGTATTTTATTTTTATTACCTATTTTAACACGGCTTTCAAAACCATCTTTATAAGATAAATCTTGCGGTTTTACGCCTATAAAACAATGGCCGATAAGTTCATTTTCATCACCCATATCGGTATTTTCAATAACACAACTAGGACCGATTTTATTGTTTTTACCGATTGTCGTATCTTTGCCTATAATTGTAAAAGGACCGACGATTGTGCCTTCACCGATTTTGGCACTAGGGTCAATAATAGCTGTGGGGTGTATATTGGGGTTATTCATAAAAGCTCCTAAATATTTTCTAATAATATTTTAGCAAAATTTGTATTGCCTGTATGACCGCCGCAAGAACATATAATGTGCATTGGACCAAGCACGTAACCGGTTAAAGAAAGGTCACCGATTAAGTCAAGAATTTTATGGCGTACTTGTTCATCGGGGAAACGCAAAGGAGTGGAAAATTTATCTTTAAAAATTACCACACAATTTTGCGGATCGCCGCCTAAAGCAAGGCCGTTTGCTTTTAAAAATGCAAGTTCTTCTTCAAAACCGAAAGTTCTTGACGGCGCAATTTCTTTAACATAACCGTCTTTAGACATTTCAAAAGTATATTCTTGGTGGCTTACTAAAGGATGATTACGCAAATAAATAAAAGTAAATGTCAATTTGTCCGCCGGCTTGGCGATATAAGACATATTTTTTTCTTCATACTTTATTTCTTTATTTATATTTAAAACTTTTGCAGGTAAACCCAAATCTTTAACGCCGGCTTTCAAAATATGTTCCGCAAAAACAAGAGAAGAACCGTCGGTTAAAGGTGGCTCAGGGCCATCCATTTCAACGAGCAAATCCGTAATACCTAAAGCAGCACAAGCACTTAATAAGTGTTCAACTGTATGCACGCTTGCATTACTGCTTGCCATATTTGTACCGCGCATAGTAGATTTAATGCTTGAAATATGGGCTTTAATCGGCTCGGCATTTGGAATATCTTTTCTTAAAAAAGAGATATACCCCTGTTCACTTGGTTTTAAAGTGATTGTACTGTTCTTGCCGGTATGTAAGCCAATACCGCTTAAAGTTGTTTCTTTTGCAATAGTAAATCTGTTCATAAAACCTCTAAATATTATATTTTTTTCTTAATGCCTGAATTTCTTTATAAAATTCCGGAAGTTTTTTAAGTATAACTTGTAAACGCATAAAATCAGAATAAGACATCGCAGGCGAACCCATAACTTTTGAACCCGGCTCAAGTTTGGAAATTATGCCTGCTTGAGGGCCGATAACTGATTTGTCCCCAACCTTTAAATGACCGGAAACCCCTGCTTGCCCTGCAATAATAACACCGTTACCGATTTCCGCAGACCCTGCAACACCGACTTGTGAAACTAAAATGCTGGACATACCGATTTTAACATTATGCCCGATTTGTACCAAATTATCAATTTTGGTATTTGCACCTATTACAGTTTCATTCATTTTTGCACGGTCAATGGTGGTATTGGCACCGATTTCAACATCATCTTGCAAAATAACTTTACCGATTTGCGGTATCTTTTCGTGCTTATTTATAAAGACATAACCGAACCCGTCTGAACCGATAACCGCACCCGGCTGCAAAATGACATAGTCCTTTAAAACACATTCTTCGCGAATAGTAACTTTTGGGTAAATAATACAATTTTTACCGATTTTAACATCACGCCCCACATAAACTTGCGGGTAAATTATTGTACCGTCTCCTATTTCCGCCCCTTCTTCAACGACACTCAATGCGCCGATTGCAACATTTGCACCGATTTTTGCGCTTTCTGCAACAACGGCAGTTTTATGAATTTCTCTTTTAACATTTTTATTTAAAGCGGTAGTTTCGCGCATAATTAAAGTAAATGCCCATTCTGGATTATCCGCATACAAAATATTACCTTTATAAGTAATTTCCTGCCCTTTGATTTTTGTAGGAACAATTAAAGCACCTAGTTCAACATTAGACGGCAAATTAGCATCGCGGAGTTCCGCCGCATAAGCAAGACCTCCTGAAATAACTTTATCTAAACCACACAAACAAGTTGGTTTAAAATTCCCATCACCGACAAGTTCCGCACCGGAAATTTGTGCTGCTTCTTTTAGAGTTATATTCATTTTTTATCTCCTAATTGCTTTTTATATTTTGTATGATAATTTTTCATCCACTTTATAAATTCGTCCGTAACATTTAAAGGACTGCCATAAAGTAAATTATTTTTATCTACTACCATACCGATATTACGCGCAGCGGCATACTCCTTTAAACCGCTGTATATTTCTTTTAAAATTTGACCGACGATATAATCCTGTTTTGAATTTACTTCTTCTTTTGAAAGCTCCTTAAAGTTAAGTAAAAAAGTTTCTTTTTCAATTATGCTTATTTTTGTTTCCCTGATTTGCTCTTTTATTGTATCTATTTGTTTCGGAGCTATGGGGGTATCATATATAATCTGTGAAGAACTAAATAAAAGGTCTTGCAAAATATGATTAAGTTTATTTTGTTTTATGCGCGGGAAAGTTGTATCTTCAGTAGCAGGTATATATTCAAGTTCTTCATAAAAAGGTTGAGCACTAATGAGTTCCTCACGCAAACTATTAAGCCGTTCTCTTAAATTTTTGACTTGTTCTTGAAGTTGGGTATATTCAAGTTGTTTTGCTTCAAGTTCAAGGCGCATTGTTTTACGGGCTTCAATAGTCCACGGATTATTATTAAAAACTTCTTCCATATTGATATAGACAGCCAAAGTACCATCCGGTACTTTTGTTAATTTATCTTCTGTGCCGTTTAATTTAAAACCAAAACTTTGTTTTAATTCTTCAGGTTTAGCATTGGGGGCAAGTGCATTCTTTTCAGGAGTTTGAAGGGCAGCTGCCTGCGGATCTTGAACTGCGGGTAAAGTTCCTTCCGGTTTATTAAAATCTTGGCTGCCTTCAGGGGCTTGTTGGTTCATAACAGAATCAAAATTACTTGCCTTTTTATCTTGGGAAGGGCTCATAACCGGCACTTCAACTATGGCGGTAGTATCATATTTTTCAAGCGGAATTTGGCTTGTGCCGGGCAAACTGTTTAACGCTTCTTTTGTTTTGGAAGATTCATCTTGTGCAATTTGTTTTTCAAGTTCGGCAATATCAACTTTATCTTGTGCTTGCAAGCAAACACCTAAAGCCATTAACACTAATAAAATTGATATTTTATTCTTCATAATTTAATTAAAATAAGTTCGCCATTGAAAAGTAAATATAACCGCGCCTTTCCCCTGACTTATGATTTAAACCATAGCCCCAATCTAACCTAATCGGTAAAGAAGGGGTTACAATCCTTAAACCGAAACCGACACCCATTTTAAAATCACCTATATTTTCCCCTGTTTTAAAACGAATATCATCCAAATTCTTCCAGGAATTACCTATATCAAAGAAAGCAGCTAATTCTGCCATTGTACGGCGCCCTTCGCGGGCAATAGGAAATTTAAGCTCAACATTACCGATATAATAAATTTCACCGCCTGTTTCAGGACCGATTTGACCTGTTGTTTCATAACCTCTAACGGTATCGGCACCACCTAAAAATATTCTTTCATAAGCCGGAACAATATGTGTACGGCCATACGCTTTTACCGAACCCGCCCTTTGACCTATCATTAAAACAATAGGATAATCTTTACCGATATTAAACAAAGTAAAATTGTAAGCAGATTTTAAATTGATTTTATAAATATCAACATTACCCATAAAAGGTCCGCCGGTTAATTCAAGGTTAATGGAATTTTTGGAACCTTCGGTCGGATCAAAAATACTATCGCGGGTATCACGCGCGAAAGTCACACCGAAAGTGGACTCGGTACTTCTTCCTTCAACCAAACCCCTTTCTTGCTCATCTTGATAGCGGCTGTCAATATCATAAATTTTTATACCTTCTAAAGAATAAGAGAAATTTAAACCGTAAATATCATCATTAAAGCGCGGACCGACATTTAAGCGAAACCCTCTCCGCTTTTCCGTATAAGCGGAATGAGTATCCATATAAGAACGGTAACGCCTTGTATCAAAAGCATCAATACCGAAACCTACCGGTCTATCATAAACCCAAGGGGTATACCAACTGACTGTATAATCTAAAATCCTTTTACCGAACATTGCGCGTGCGGTTAATCTTTGTGCGCGGTGGAATAAATTTAAGTGACTGATTGAAATATCCCCGTATAAACCGTCTAAAGAGGACATCGCCACCCCTGCCGTAAACATACCGGGGCGGCCTTCAACGATATTGTAGCCGACATCAACTTTATTTATATCATTTGTCGGCGTAATATCAATCTGAGCATCATTTAAAAAACCAAGGTTCATAAGTTTATTTTGACCACGTTGCACTTTGGAATAATTAAAAACAGAACCTTCTTTGAAAGGTACTTCACGGGCAAAAATATATTTTGGGGTGTCACCTTCGCCGGTTATATCAATATGGTCAACATAGACAATATTATTTTGTTGAATTTGAAAATCTATATTTAAAGTATTTGTTTTTCCATCTAAGTTTTTTTGCGGCAATATTTCCGCTCTTAAATAACCTTTATTTGCGTATTGCTCTTGCAAAGCGCGGATAGTACCGTCAAATTTCTGTTGGTTATATAATTTACCTTTTGAATAAAAAATACTTTTATCAAGTTCTTTTTCAGTTAAAACCGTGTTACCGTTAAAAGTTGTATCGCCGAAATATGCTTTAGTCCCTTCAAAAACTGTATATTTTAGGGTAACTTCACCGGAATCCTCACTAAAAACGGGGGTATAATTTTCAATTTTAAATTCGTAATAACCCTGATTTCTTGCATAAGTAGTAACGGCATAATTATCTATGGGCATATTTTGGACTTTATAAATTTTGCCCGGGCGGTTTTTCATTTTTTTAATAAGTTTTTTTGCAGGTAATTGGGTTAAACCGGTAATCTCAACATCTTTAACGCGGGTTTTTTGTCCTTCGTTTATTTTTAATGTAACAATGGCAATATTTTTTTCTTTATTAATCTCAAAAGTATAACTTACTTGTGCATTTAAAAAACCGTTTTCGGCATAAGTTGCTTTGATTTTATCCATATCGGCAAGAAGTTTTGACTCGCTGAAAGGGTCTTTGATTTTTGACATCATTGCCTTTTGTATTGTGCTTTTTGAAAGTTGTTTGCGACCTTCATAATAAAACTTTTCAAGAATAGGTTTTTCTTCTAATATTACAGTTAAAGCGTGGCAAGGGTAAAGTTCTTTATCGCTCTTATCGGCTTTGTTTTTTGCTTTTGTGGAAAGAGGGCTGATATCAATTTCCACATTTTCAAAATTGCCCAGAGTAATTAAATTGTTTTTATCTTCTTGTACGGAAGTTAAAGCATAAAAAGTATTAAGTTTTGCAGAAATATTTTTTAAAACTGTTTTTTTGTTTATGTTTACAAGACCTTCGGTTTTAAGTTCGCAAATAAGCCAAGGGCCTTCTTCTGAAAATGTTTGTATTTGGTTATCATCGTTTTCGTCTTCCGGATTAACATAATTGCCGGAGGTAAAATCTACTGAATTTCCGCCGAAACCACCCATATTTAATGGGCTTTGGGAAGAATTGCTACCTAGCATTTGTGCGAAAATGCAAGGTGTCAAAAGTGTAAAAAGAGTGTATATTAAAAATTTTTTCATATATATACATTATATGAAATTATTTAGGACATTTACCAAACAGGTACCATTTAATAAACTTGCAATTAAAACTAAATAAAGAGATATTAACTAAAGCCAATAAGAATGGTCATCCCTCAAATCTTTTCCTAATGATTTGCACAAAGATAAACCCCTACCATTATTTTTTGAAAAACAAAAAGATTTTCCTTCTTTCCCCTCTAAAGCTATATTATTTAAGTTATTTAAATACATTTCTATAGCTACCAAGAAATCTGATGCACCAGCTGTTTCTTTATTTCTAATACTGCTTGAGACACGTGTTCCTTCATTTAAACAATGCACATAAACATAATAATTTCCCTTTGATATCAATTTTCTTGTATCTATAGGTAATTCTGGATCAAGCTCATTACAGTTTGTTGCATATCTTCCATGTGTTAAATAGAAAAGTTCTTGCTCTTCTTTTAAATATTTAACTATGGTAAAAAGTTCGCTTACTTTCGCTTTATCCATAACAAGTTGATATTGTGGCAATGCAATTGCCGCTAATATCCCGATAATTAAAACTACTACCAATAATTCAAGCAAGGTAAAACCTTTGCTATTAGATTTTTTATTTTTCATACTTTCTCCTTTTTTATTTCCTCTTATTCCCTCCCACACTTTCTTAAAGTGGGTGGAGGGGTTAGGGGTGGGGGTAGATTATAAAATTAGATAATTCTTTATTTTACACTCCCCCCTCTTTAATTCTCGCACCCACTTT